>JAEVYS010000070.1 GCA_023392635.1 Actinomycetes bacterium
CCACGCAAACGCCCCCGACATTCACGAACGCCCGCGAAATTTCGCGGGCGTTCGTGAATGTCGGGGGCGTTTGCGTGGGGTCAGCGCCGGAAGTAGGACAGCAGGCGCAGGATCTCGATGTAGAGCCACACCATGGTCACGGTGAGGCCGAACGCCGCGCGCCACGACTCGGACGCGTCCGCGCCCATCGCGACGCCCTGCTCGATGTAGTCGAAATCGAGGATCAGGTTGAACACTGCCAGCCCCACGCCGATGGCGGAGATCGCGAGCAGGAACAGCAGGTTGCCGCCGTTGAACAGGAAGCCAAGGCCGAAGAAGCTGAGCACGAGGTTCACCAGCAGCAGGCCGGCGTAGGCGATCGTGCCGATCATCACCATCCTGCGGAACTTGTTGGTGACCCTGATCCGGAAGAACTTGTACGCCGCGAGCGTCGCCGCGGCCGCCACCAGCGTGCCCATCACGGCGGCCGGGACGATGCCGCTGTAGAGGCTCTCGTAGGCCTTGCTGATCGCGCCGATGAACACGCCCTCGATCGCCGCGTACGCGAGCACGAAGGCCGGGTTCACCCTGCGGCGGAAGCTGACCAGCAGCACCACGCCGAAGGACACCAGGCCCCCGACGACCCACGCCGGGAAGATCAGTGCCGGCGGGAGGAACAGGAAGGTGAGCGCCGCCACGGCCATCAGGGTGCCGAGTGTGATGGCGCTCTTGGTCAGGACATCGTCGATGGTCATACGTCCGGCCACCGGGGCCGGGGCGAACTGCTGGGCATTCGGGTCATAGCCGTACGGCGGCTGCGCCGGGTACTGGCCGTACTGTCCGGGCACCTGCTGGACGGATGCGCCCTGCCAGGCGTCGGGCCTCGAGAGCACCGGGTTGTTGCTGCGCATAGCTGGTTCTTCCTCCTTGACGGGCGACGGGCTCGCCGTTCGTCCTTCCCCATGGTAGAGAACGAGTCTGGGAACCGGCTGAGGCCGACCCTGACCCGACCCTGATCCGGATCCCTGAAATGGGGCGCGGGCCGGCCGGTTCAGCCCCGGTTGAGTTCGCCGAGGATGGACGGGAAGACGTCCCACGCCGCGTGCTTGCCGAGGAACACGTCGAGGTGGCCGTAGGTCGGCAGGATGTGCAGGGTGTCCCCGGTGCGGTGCCGCTGCAGGTACTCGTGGGTCAGCCGCTGGCTCTCCGGCAGGAAGCACCGGTTCCGCGCACCCGCGAAGAGGGCGAACCGCGCGGTCGTGCGGGGCGCGTCGCTCGCGTAGCGGGGCATCAGGCCCGGCCGCTTCGACACCGAGACCAGTTCGCCCGCCTTCACGCACGCGGCCATCTGGGCGAAGAAGCTCATCGGCACCACCGCGAACTCGCCACGGAGCCATTCGTGGGTCTCCTCGTTGAGGTTCTCGTGCGACCACAGCGCCGGTCTCCCCGAGCCGTAGGTGAAACTCACCATGCGGCACACCGCGTTGTCGCACTCCCGGTGCGTTGCCAGCACCGCCGTCCTCGCCGCCCACGAGAAGGCCGAGGTGGGCCCATCCCCCCACGCCGGGTTGAGGTAGGGCGTGAGGCCCTGCATCGCGGGCCGGAGCGTCTGGATCTTGAACCGGGCGAAGGGCGGGATCACCGGGTGGAGGGACACCGCGTTGCTCACGATCAGGTCGACCTCAGGCAACAGCCCGGCGACGGCACTCATGCAGAACGAGGTCGACCCCTGGCAGTGCACGATCGCCTTCACGGATGCGGCCCCGGTCTCGGCCACGATGTGGCGGACCGCTGCCGGATGGTCGTAGGCCGCGGCGTCGTCCAGGGTCCACGGCACCGGGTCGTGGTCGATGGACGCGCGCCAGTTGAACAGCCACACGTCCCACCCGTCGGCGACCAGCGCGTCCACGATCGTCCGCTCGACGGGCGGACGGAACAGTTCGGCGCGGACGCCGGCGCCGTGCACGAGCAGCACCGGCCCCTTCGTCGGCTCCGGGGCGCCGCGCACCCTGATCAGGGTTACCGGCAGCCCGTCGCCGGCGCGGATGAAATGGGTCTCGCTGCGGTGGGAGGACCGGTCCTGGAGCGTTTCAGCCACGCGAACCCCCCTTCGGCGCGGACGGTGCCAGGTACACGTCGCGCAGGGACTTGCCGAAGAAGGCGCCGAACCGCGCCATCGACGCCACCGGCCCCTCGCCACCGGCCCGGAACGTGGTGAGCTGCCGGGCGAAGTCCCTCGGCAGGATCCGCAGCAGCCCTGCGCCCACCACCTCACCCTCCTCGCCGGGAGCAACATGGCCTCGGAGCAGGGTGATGTAGAGGGTCGAGGTGTCGCGCCACACGTCCAGGCCGGGGTCGTCGCGCACCTCCTTGAAACCGTAGAGGGTGACGCCGGCCCCGGCGAGGTCGCGCAGCCACAGCCGGTACCTCATCTCACGCGTGCCGGCGTCGGCCGTGGCGACGAACAGGTTGAACCACCCTCGCTCGACCGGCAGGCGACCACCCAGCTGGTCGCAGTGGACGTACCCCACGGCCGTTCCGGGATGGTCGCCGTCGGTCGCGAACGAGTCCATGTCGGGCACCTCGATGGTCAGCTCGAACATGAGCCGCCGCCCCACCAGGCGCGCCTCGCGCCAGCCCGTCAGCGGGTCCGTCTCGCCGAGGCTCAGATAGCCCTTCATCTGCTCGGTGAACCGCACACTGCGCCCGCCCGCGGCCGCGGCTGCCGGCTCCTCGGCGTCCGGTTCGACCGTCGCGGCGGGCTGTGGCGGCCGCGGACGCTCCAGGAAGTGCTCGACCGCACGGTCGGCGAGCGCGGCGATCGTGAACGCGGGGTTCGGTCCGACCGGGCCCGGCATCTGCGAGCCGTCCACCACGAACAGCCCCGGATGGCCGAACGACTCCCCGTAGGCGTCCACCACACCCTCGTGGACGTGCCGGCCCATCGGGGCCCCACCCAGCGGGTGGACGGTCACGACCCGCCGCGTCCACCACAACGGGCTGTCGTGGTACTCGGCATGCAGCGCATCGGCGATCTCGCGCATGGTCTCGCGCATCGCGGTGAAGTACTCCATGGAGGTGGCCGAGGTCCACTTCACGTCCAGCTCACCGTCGCGCAGCACGATCCTGCCGTCGGCGATGTCACGGCCCATGCCGAGCAGCGGCAGCGCGCTGCTGCCGAGCTTGCCCTGGCCGACGAGCTTGGCGATCTCGGCGGAGATCGTCGATTCGTACCGCTTGCCGAAGCGGTACTTCAGCAGGTCACCGGCCACCACGGCGGCGCGCCGCATCGAGGAGGTGGCAGCGGCCGTCTCGATCAGCCAGTTGGCGAAGTCGGGGAAGCCTGCCTCCTGCACGTAGTAGCCGCGACGCCGACCCCCTTCGTCCAGCCCGTCCGGCACCCGGATCGCGGTCGTGATCACCGGCCCGTAACTGCCGTCGATCAGACGCATCCCCCCGGCCGGCCCCTCCGCCTTCGCACCCATGCAGAACGTGAGCAGGTCGCCGTTGCCGCTGAAGCGCGTGCCCAGCGCACGTCCCAGGCCGGGGAGGTTGATCCGGTTGCGGAGCAGCAGCGAGGTGGTGCCGAAGGTGCCGGCCCCGAGGAACAGGCTCGCGCACCGCACCCGGTGCGCGGTGCGGGACCGGTCGCCCGTGCGGTCGGGATCCGTCCCGTACCGGGTGTAGGAGACCTCGAAGCCCCCGCCGTCGAGCGGCGCGATCCCGGTGACCTCGCACAGCGTGCGCAGGTCGGCACCGTGGTGCTTCGCCGCGGACAGGTAGGTGTGGTCGAGGGTGTTCTTGGCCCCCTCGTTGCAGCCGATGTCACACTCGCCGCACAGCCGGCAGGTGAGCCTCGTGAGGTTGTGCAGGTTGCCGTACTCGGGATCGGGGATCACCTGCTTGGGTGCTGCCCGGCCCCCGGGCGGCGCGAAGGAGATCGCCAGCGGAGGGTGGAAGGTGTCGAGGCCGAGGGCCTGCGCGGCCTCGCGCAGGGCCTTCGCCTTCGGCAGGTCGGGGTAGGGCGACGGGCTGGGCGTCATCATCGCCGCCACCGCCTCGTAGTGCGGCTCGAGGTCCCCTCGCCCGATCGGCCAGTGCTCGTAGCCGCCTCCCGGCAACGGCGAGTCCTGGACGAACCAGCGTTCGTCCTTGCGCAGCAGCACGTTGGCGTAGATCAACGAGCCGCCGCCCAGCCCGCTGGAGACGATCGCCTCCAGCTTCCGGAACGAGCGGACGTCGAAGAGCCCGAACAGCTTGTCCTTCGGCTCCCAGAAGGCCCGGCTCATCTCGTACGGGTTGCGGGCGAAGCTGCCGGGCGGATACGCCTGGCCACGTTCGAGGACGATCGTGGAGCGTCCGGCCTCGGCAAGGCGGTACGCAGTGACGGACCCACCGAAGCCCGAACCGACCACCACCGCGTTGCAGTACTCCACCGGAGTCGACGCCATGCGGCCCCCTCCCCCCATGACCACGCCTGGGCTGAGAATCCCGCTGCGTCGAAGGAGCGACAAGAGGCACTAATGCTCAGCCGTCTGCGGGGACGGGTGCCGTCCCCGGCGACCGCACGGCGGGCCCGGTCGATCGCGGGGTTGCCCGGCCGATCCGGGCAACCTGTGGAGTGGGGGTGACCGGCCCTCGCCAGGAGTCCCTGCTGGTCGCCCGTTGAGCTCGCTCGCGGACCTGCCGAGATCCCGGGGTGCCCCCAATGGGACTCGAACCCATACTCGGGCGGGTTTAAGCCGCCTGCCTCTGCCGGTTGGGCTATGGGGGCCCGGGCGTGATTCTAGGGTGGCGCCGGGCGGGGCGGGCTACGCGCCGTGTGCAAGCTGCAGCAGGATGCCGTCGAGGATGTCGGCCTCGCTCACCCGCAGGTCGCGCGCCAGGCGGTCGCCGACGGTGGCACAGATCAGGGCGCCCCCGCAGATCACGTCCGCCCTCCCCGGGACCATGGTCGGCAGCCGGGTGACGTCGGCCACCGGCATGCTGAGCAGGCGGGCGGTCAGGGCGTCGAGAGCGCGCGCACTGATGCGCGAGCCGTGCACGAGCTCCCGGTCATAGGTCGGCAGTCCCTGCACCAGCGCGGAGAGGCTGGTCACCGTCCCGCCGACCCCGACCCAGGTCGAAACGCTCCGGAACTCGATCCCGGAGCCGTCGAGCAGCGCACCGACGTGGTCCTGCGCGGCCGTGATCTCGTCCGGCGCGGGCGGGTCGGAGTGCAGGAAGCGCTCGCGCAGGCGCACGGAGCCGACGTCCAACGAGACTGCGGCGGACGGCGTCCCCGAGCTGCCGAGGACGAGTTCGGTGGACCCGCCCCCGATGTCCATCACGAGCACCGGCTGCTCGAGCCGTGGCAGGGCGGTCACCGCGCCGAGGTAGGAGAGCCGTGCCTCCTCCTCGCCGGGGATGATCTCGGCCTCCACGCCGAGGAGCCGGCGCGCCCCGTCGAAGAACTCCGCGGAGTTCGCCGCGTCCCTGGCCGCCGAGGTGGCGACCAGCCGGCGCCTCGTCACGCCGAGCGCGTCCAGTTCCTGCCCGAAGTCCGCCATGGCGGCGAAGGTGCGGGCGAGGGCGTCGGGATGGAACTGGCCGGTCGCGTCGACGCCCTGTCCCAGCCGGGTCAGGTGCAGCCGCCGGTCCAGCTCGACGAGGCGACCCTCGACGAGGCGGCTGACCAGCAGCCGGACGGAGTTGGTGCCACAGTCGATGGCTGCGAACAGGTCGTCAGTCACGGTCCCCCAGGCAGGGACGGGCCCAGAACTCGCCCAGCCGGGCCAGGGTCTCATCGCCGAGCGGACTGGTGCCGGCGCCGGCGGCGAGGGCGTGCGCAGCGAGTACGTGGAGGCACTTCACCCGGGTGGGCATGCCCCCGGCGCTGATCCCCTCGATCTCGGGCACGCTGCCGAGCGCTGCGCGGTCTGCGAGATAGGCCTCGTGCGCCCTCGTGTGGGCCGCGGCGAGCTCCGGGTCCGCAGCGAGCCGGTCCGTCATCTCGGCCATCAGGCCGCTGGCCTCGAGCGTCGAGCAGCCGGCGACGGCCCGCGGGCAGGTGAGGTAGTAGGTCGTGGGGAACGGCGTGCCGTCCGGAAGGCGGGGTTCCGTCGCGACGACGCCCGGCTTGCCGCAGGGGCAGCGCCACGCGACGCCCGCGGTGCCGCGCGGCTCGCGTCCCAGCTGCGCGGCGACGGCAGCGACGTCCTCTGCGGTCAGGGGTTCACGCACGGCCGCCATTCTGGCACGCCGCTGTGTCCGGGCCGCACGTCAGGGGACGGTCACCTTGCGCGTGGGCGCGTCCGCGGTCTGCACCGAGCCCCACAGGCGGTCCCACCACACCGGGTCGTGCTCGCCGGCCGGCAGACGCTGCTCGGTGGTGATCACCACGCCACCGCCGAGCGGCTTCCCGTCCGGCCCCACGACCCGGTAGCCGGTCTCGCCCGGCATCACCCAGCCGAGGCGCTGGCGGGCCTGCGCCCTGACGTAGTCCGGGTCGTCCCAGCGCGCCAACTCCGACTGGAGGTCGGCGATCTGGGCCGAGCGCTCCCGGATGTCCTGCTCGGCGACGGCGAGGTCGTGCTGCTGGGAGAGGTAGATGCGCAGCGAACCGCCGAAGGAGATCGCGAGGGCGACCACCACGATCAGCATGACCAGCGCCCGCCGCGTGAGACGCAGCCCCCACCGTACGCGCGGGCCGCCGGCATCGACGTCCTCATCCACGTCGCTGGCCGACACCGGGCTGGACGGACGGACGGCCGCCCGGCTACGCCTGGGAGTGCGTCCGGGGCCGGTGCTGGCACTGCGCGGGCTACGCGTTGCGCGCGCCATGGTCCTCGGCTCTCATCGGCTCAAGGATAGGTGTTTGCCCGTGAGCCTCCGACGTGACGCACCGGGGACGGTTCCTTCTGCGTCACTGCCCCGAGGTGTCGCACCGGGGACGGTTCCTTCTGCGTCACTGCCCCTGGGGATCCTCGTCGGACGGTCCCGGCGTGACGCAAGAGGAACCGTCCCCGGCGCGTCGAAAGGTCCCAGCGTGACGCAAGAGGAACCGTCCCCGGTGCGTCGAACGGTCGCGGCGTGACGCAAGAGGAACCGTCCCCGGTGCGTCAGGACGGAAACAGGCGCCCGCGGTTGCCCGCCGGCCCCTGCTCGGGACTGCTGTAGCTCAGGCCTTGAACCGGGGGAAGGCGGACGCGCCGGCGTAGCGCGCGGCCTCGTCGAGGTCCTCCTCGATGCGGAGCAGCTGGTTGTACTTCGCGACGCGCTCGGTACGGGCCGGGGCGCCGGTCTTGATCTGGCCACAACCGAGGGCGACCGCGAGGTCGGCGATCGTGACGTCCTCGGTCTCGCCGGAACGGTGGCTCATCATCGTGGAGTAGCCGCTGCGGTGGGCGAGGGTGACCGCGTCGATGGTCTCGGTGAGCGAGCCGATCTGGTTCACCTTGACCAGCAGCGCGTTCGCGGTGCTGGTGTCGATGCCCTTCTGCAGGCGGGTCACGTTGGTCACGAACAGGTCGTCGCCGACCAGCTGCACCTTGGCGCCGAGCTCGTCGGTGATGGTCTTCCACCCGTCCCAGTCGTCCTCGTTCAGCGGATCCTCGATCGAGACCAGCGGGTACTTCGCGACCAGGTCGACGTAGTAGGCGGTCATCTCGGCGGCAGTCTTCTTGCCACCCTCGAAGTTGTAGGTGCCGTCCTCGTTGTAGAACTCGGACGCGGCCACGTCGAGCGCCAGCGCGACGTCCTTGCCCGGAGCGAACCCGGCCTTGGTGATCGCCTCGAGGATCAGGTCGAGCGCCGCGGCGTTGCTCTCCAGGTTGGGGGCGAAGCCGCCCTCGTCGCCCAGGCCGGTGGCCAGGCCACGGCCCTTCAGCACGGCCTTCAGGGAGTGGTACACGCCGGCGCCCATCTCGAGGGCCTCGGCGAAGGTCGACGCGCCGATCGGGGCGATCATGAACTCCTGGATGTCGACGTTGGAGTCGGCGTGCGACCCACCGTTGAGGATGTTCATCATCGGGACCGGCAGCAGGTTGGCGGTCGGGCCACCGAGGTAGCGGTAGAGCGGCAGGCCGGCCGACTCGGCGGCGGCGTGCGCCACGGCGAGGGACACGCCGAGGATCGCGTTCGCGCCCAGCTTGCCCTTGTTGTCGGTGCCGTCCAGCTCGATCATGGCCTGGTCGAGCAGGCGCTGCTCGTCGGCGGCCATGCCGATGACCTCGGGAGCGATCTGCTCGATCACGTTCTCGACGGCCTTCAGCACACCCTTGCCGCCGTAGTGCGCGGCATCGCCGTCGCGCAGCTCGACGGCCTCGAACGCACCGGTGGAAGCACCGGACGGGACGGCAGCGCGACCTTCGGCGCCGTCATCGAGCACGACCTGGACCTCCACGGTCGGGTTGCCGCGCGAGTCGAGGATCTGCCGAGCGTCTACGAATTCGATACTTGCCACTATTCATGCCTTTCAGGACGGTGTGGTCATCGTCGCTAACCCTACCGGTGGCCGCCCCTGAGAGGTGCCCCCGGCCCCAAGCTGGGAAGACGCGCGTCCGCCATGTGGATGCCGTCCCGGATGCCCACCCGCCGTCAGGACCGGCGCTCCTCCTCGGCCCGCCGCACCTCGGCCTCCAGGCCGCGCAGGGCCGCCCGCGCCTCCTGCTCCGGGTCGAGGCCAAGGGCTTCGGCGCGTCCCACCAGCCGCAGGAACTCCGCGCCCAAGTCGTCGGCGCCCACCCCGGACGACGGGACGCCGAGTGCCTCCGGCTCCAGCCCCTGGCTGCGGGCCCGGACGATCACCTTGTGGGCCCGGGTGAGCGCGGACAACCGCTCCGGGATGCCGTCCAGCGCGGAGGACCGGGCCTTCTCGCCGGCCTTGGCCCGCTCCCAGGAGCCGACGAGGTCCTCGGGCACCTCGGCGCCGGAGAAGACGTACGGGTGTCGTGCCACCAGCTTGTCCGTGATCCGCCCGGCGACGTCCTCGAGGTCGAACCGCCCGGTCTCCGCCGCGATCTCGGCGTGGAAGACCACCTGCAGCAGGAGGTCGCCGAGTTCCTCGGACAGGTGGTCGTCGTCCCCGGCCTCGATCGCCTCCACCACTTCGAGGGTCTCCTCGACCAGGTAGCGGACCAGCGAGGCGTGGGTCTGCTCCGCGTCCCACGGGCAGCCCGAACGGAGGCGGTGCATGACCGCCACGAGCCGTTCGAGCTCGCTCACTCCTGCCGGATCGGCGCGACCTCGGAGATCGAGCCGGAGCTGTTCTGGACGATCGCGAGCTGCTGGGGGTCCCAGGTGCCGAAGCGCGGGTTCAGCCGGACACTGGTCTGGTTGGCGACCGCGAGATAGGCCGCGCGGCCGGTATCCGTGCCGACGATCGCGCGAGCGTCGACCCAGTCGGCGATGAAGGCGGTCAGTGCGGGGACCTTCGCCAGTTCGGACAGCGACGCGTCGGTGGCGAGCACCTGCGAGCGCTGTTCTTCGGTCACCGGCACCTTGGTCGCGGCCGCCAGCTTGCTGCTGATCAGGATCTGGACGACGGCGGTGCGGAACGTGGCCGCGGAGTCCGACGTGTCGGAGGTGAAGTCGGCGACCGCCTGCGACAAGGTCTCGACCTTGTCCAGTCCGATCGGGGTCGGCCCGACGTAGGCCGCCGACTGCGGGCTTCCGGTCGCGCACCCGGCCAGCGCCAGTACGCCTGCCGTGGCCACCGCCGCGAGCTTCACCGATTTCATGTTCCGTCCCATCCGAATCCGACGCTGGGGATACTACCGGCTGGCGGCAGGCGTGAAGACGTCGGCCATGACCCTGGCGGCCCAGGCCAGCAGCGCCGCGTCGGTGACCGGCTGGCCGCCGATCGGACGCGTCATCGGCCGCGGCACGAGGATCACCCCCTGCGCCTTGCGCACCTGGGAGCCCGGGTACAGCCGCGCGAGTCGCAACTGCGCCGACTCCGGCAGGTCGGCCGGCCCGAACCGGATCATGTTGCCCTGCGCGACCACCTCGGAGATGCCGTGGCGGCGTGCGCCGAGCCGGAAGCCCGCCACGGCGAGCAGTGCTTCCGCGGGAGCGGGCGGCGTGCCGTACCGGTCGACCAGCTCGTCCCGCACGGCGACGATGTCGGCATCGGTGGTGACGGCGGCCAGGCGCTTGTACATCTCCAGCCGCAGCCGCTCGGACTCCACGTACTCCGCCGGCAGGTGCGCGTCCACCGGCAGCTCGATCTTCATCTCCGGCTCGGGTTCGGCGTCCTCGCCCCGGAAGTCGGCGACCGCCTCCCCCACCAGCCGGATGTACAGGTCGAAGCCGACCTCGGCGATGTGCCCGGACTGCTCCCCGCCGAGGAGGTTGCCCGCCCCGCGGATCTCCAGGTCCTTCATCGCGATCGCCATGCCCGCACCGAGGTCGGTGTGCGCCGCCATCGTGGCCAGCCGGTCGTGCGCGGTCTCGGTGAGCGGCTTCTCCGGCGGGTACAGGAAGTAGGCGTAGCCGCGCTCACGGCTGCGGCCCACGCGGCCGCGCAGCTGGTGGAGCTGGGACAGGCCGAGCAGGTCGGCCCGCTCGATCAGCAGGGTGTTGGCGGTGGAGATGTCCAGGCCGGCCTCGACGATCGTCGTGCAGACCAGCACGTCGGAGCGCCGCTCCCAGAAGTCGACCATCACCTGCTCGAGGGTGTGCTCGTTCATCTGCCCGTGCGCGACCGCCACCCGGGCCTCCGGCACGAGCTCGGCCAGCTGGGAGGCGGTCTTCTCGATCGTCTGCACCCGGTTGTGGATGAAGAACGCCTGACCCTCGCGGGCCAGCTCGCGGCGGATGGCTGCCCGCACCTGGTTGCTGTCGTACGGCCCGGCGAACGTCAGCACGGGGTGCCGTTCCTCCGGCGGGGTGGCGATCACGCTCATCTCCCGGATGCCGGTGATGGCCATCTCCAGCGTCCGCGGGATCGGCGTGGCGGACATCGACAGCACGTCGACGTTGAGCCGCAGCTTCTTCAGCTGCTCCTTGTGCTCCACGCCGAACCGCTGCTCCTCGTCGATGACGACCAGCCCGAGGTCCTTGAAGGTGACGTCGTTCGCCAGCAGGCCGTGCGTGCCCACGACCACGTCCACCGAGCCGTCGGCCAGCCCGGCGACGACCTTCTTCTTGTCGGCCGGTGAGGAGAAGCGGCTCAGCGCCGCCACCGTCACCGGGAAGCCGGCGTACCGGTCGGCGAACGTCGCATGGTGCTGCTGCACCAACAGGGTGGTCGGCACCAGCACCGCCACCTGCTTGCCGTCCATCACCGCCTTGAACGCGGCCCGAACGGCAATCTCGGTCTTGCCGTAGCCGACGTCGCCGCAGATCAGGCGGTCCATCGGCACGACCTGTTCCATGTCGTGCTTGACCTCGCTGATGGCCGCCAGCTGGTCGGGGGTCTCGACGTACGCGAACGCGTCCTCGAGCTCGTTCTGCCACACCGTGTCCGGGCCGAACGCGTGGCCGCGGGACGCCTGCCGCGCGGCGTAGAGCTTGATCAGCTCGGCCGCGATCTGGCGGACGGCCTTGCGGGCGCGGGACTTGCGCTTGTTCCAGTCGGCACCGCCGAGCTTGTCGAGCGTCGGGCTCTCCCCGCCGACGTAGCGGGTGACCAGGTGGAGCTGGTCCATCGGGACGAACAGGCGGTCGGCGGGCTGGCCGCGCTTGGACGCCGCGTAGTCGAGCACCAGGTACTCCCTGGTGGCTCCGGCCACGGTGCGCTGCACCATCTCGACGTAGCGGCCGACGCCGTGCGTCTCGTGGACCACCGCGTCGCCGGACTTCAGCTCGAGCGGGTCGATCTGGTTCTTGCGCCGCGTCGGCATCTTGCGGGACGCCTTGTCGGCATCGCGCTGGCCGGACAGGTCGCCGGCGGTGAACACGTCCAGCCCGATGGCGGGGAGGCTGAACCCGTGGCGGAGCTCCGCCCGCAGCACGCTGACCAGGCCGGTCGGCGGAGCCTCCGGCAGCGCGTCGGGGCGTGCGGCGGGGATGTCGGCGCCCTTCAGCACCTCCAGCATGCGCGCGGCGAGGCCGCTGGAGTCGGCGATCAGCACGGTGTGGCGCCCGGCGGCGACCGACGCCCGGATGGTGGCCACGGCCGCCTCGGTGTCGCCGCGCCACACCGGGGCCTCCTCGGCCCGGACGATGCGGCTCGGCACGGCGGAGACGTCCGCCGCGGTGAGGGCCTCGCTCTCGTCTGCGCCCGAGCTGAACGGGGAGAGGCTCCACCAGGCCTGGCCACGGGCCAGGGCGTGCGCCCGTACATCGGCGAGCGTGCGGTAGGCGGATGCGCCGAGGTCGATGGGCGCCCGCCCACCCTCCGCCGCGGCCGCCCAGGACGCCCGCAGGAACTCCTCGCTGGTCACGACCAGCTCGTGCGCCCGCGCACGGATCCGTTCGGGATCGGACAGCAGGACCTGCGTGTCCGGGGGAAGCACGTCGATGAGCAGTTCGAGGCCGTCCACCAGCACGGGCGCGAGCGACTCCATGCCGTCGACGGCGTGGCCGTTCGCGATGCGCTCGAACAGTTCCCCCAGGTTGCCGGGCGCGTTGAGGTGCACGGCGGCCAGCGCCGCTGCCCTCGCCTTCACCTCGTCGGTGATCAGCAGTTCGCGGCACGGGGACGCGACGACCTCGGGCAGCGTGGTGTCGAAGGACCGCTGGTCGGCGACGGCGAACGGCCGGATCTCCTCCACGGTGTCGCCGAAGAAGTCGATCCGCACCGGGTGCTCCAGCGTCGGCGGGAACAGGTCGATGATGCCGCCGCGGACGCAGAACTCGCCACGCCGCTCCACCAGGTCGACCCGGAGGTAAGCGGCGTCCACGAGGCCGCGCGCGACATCGTCCAGGTCGTAGTCCCGGCCGGCGACGAGCGTGACCGGCAGCAGGTCGCCCAGACCGGTGACCTGCGGCTGCAGCACCGAACGCACCGGCGCCACGACCACCCGCGGCATCGGCTGCGGGTCGTTCCCGACCAGCCGGCGCAGCACCGCGAGGCGGCGTCCGACGGTGTCGGACCGCGGGCTCAACCGCTCGTGCGGCAGGGTCTCCCACGCCGGGTAGTAGGCCACCTGGTCCTCGCCGAGCAGCGAGGACAGCGCGGCGGTGGCGGCCTCGGCCTCACGGAAGGTGGACGTCACCAGCAGCACCGGGCGCGTGACCCGTCCCGCCAACGCGGCGACGAACAGCGGTCGCACGGCCTCGGGAAGGGTGAGGTCGAGGGCGGGCAGGCGTCCGGTGCGGGAATCCGCGATGGCCTCGGCCAGGACCGGGTCGCTGCCGACGAAGTCCACCAGGCCGTTCAGCATCACCGCATCACCTTACCCAGCGCCACCGACACCGGCAGTCCGGGACCGCGCCGTCCGGCGTCGCGCGGGCGCGGCCGCCGCCGTCAGGAGTTGAACCGGCCCTGGGTGGCGTCGAGGCCGACCGTGAGCAGCGACTCGACGGCATCGGCGCACCGACCCACCTCCACGGCGACGTCCGCGGCCAGCGAGGCCGGGAAGGGGCTGAGCACGTAGTCCGCGGGGTCCTGCCGGCCCTGGGGGCGGCCGACGCCGTAGCGGGCGCGGAAGAAGTCACCGGTCCCGATGCTGCGGCGGATCGACTTCAGGCCGTTGTGGCCGTTGTCGCCGCCGCCGAACTTCAGCCGGAGCTGGCCGAACTCGAGGTCGATCTCGTCGTGGATCGCCACCATGTTCTCCGGCGGGATCCGGAAGTACCCGAGCGCCTTGGACACCGCCGCGCCGGTGTCGTTCATGTACGTCCGTGACTTGAGCAGGACGAGCCTCTCCGCCTCGGCGCCGACACCCCCGAGACCACCGGCGGAGGTGAGCCGGGTCTGGGCGATCTCGGCCCGGAGCTGGCCGTTGCCGCTGAACGCCACGCCGGCGCGCCGGGCGAGCTCGTCGACCACCATGTAGCCGACGTTGTGCCGGTGAGAAGCGTAGGTCGGGCCCGGATTACCGAGCCCGACCAACAGCCAGGTAGACATGACGGAGGATCAGGCCTCTTCCGCGGCCTCCGCCGCCTCTTCAGCGGCACCCTCGCCGGCCAGCTCGGCGTCCAGCGCCGCCTGGCTCGGGGTCGCGGAGACCGAGAGGATCAGGTCGTCGGGCTCGCCGGGGAAGACCGCGCCCTGCGGCAGGTTCAGGTCCTTCGCGGTGACGGTGTCGCCGATCTCGAGGCCGGTGATGTCGATCTCGATGTCGGCCGGGATGTGGGTGGCCTCGACCTCGAGGCTGATCGTCTGCTGGTCCATGACGATCATGCGGTCGCTCGGGTGGTCGCCCACGACGAGCAGCGGGACCTCGACGGTGACCTTCTCGCCCTTGCGGACGATCACCAGGTCGAGGTGCTCGATGCTGCCCTTGATCGGGTTGCGCTGCACCTGCTTGGCCAGGGCCAGCTGGGTCTTGGCGCCGTCCACGGAGATCTCGAGCACCGCGTTGGCCACGCGCAGGGCCAGGAGCACCTCGTGCCCCGGCAGCGACAGGTGGACCGGATCGGTCCCGTGGCCGTAGAGGACGGCCGGCACGAGGCCGGCGCGACGGGTACGGCGGGCCGCGCCCTTGCCGAATTCGGTGCGGGTCACCGCTGCGATCTTGCTCTCAGACACTTTGTTCTTGCTCCTCAACGTCGTACAGATCTACGTCTCGGCGAGGGAGGACCGGCGGCGCTCAGCGCTCCGCCTTGTCGATCACGGGCCTTTTCGGCCCCTCGCCGAGGCAACCCCGGAAGTCTAGCGTCACCGGAGCGGGACGCCGAAATCCACCCGCTGGACGGTCCGGTCGCGGGCCGAGGGCCCGGCGGTCGGGGAGCGGACGACGGTGGCGGATCAGTGGGCGCCGTTGAACAGGGACGCGACCGAGCCCTCCTCGAACACCGCCTGGATCGCCTGCGCGATCAACGGCGCCATCGAGAGCACGGTGAGCTTCGGCACGTTGACACCGTCCGGGATCGGCAGCGTGTTGGTGACGATCACCTCTTCGAAGTCGGACTCGTTCAGGCGCTGTGGCGCAGGCCCCGACAGGATCGGATGGGTCGCGGCGGCGATCACCCGCTTGGCGCCGTGCGCCTTCAGCGCTGCGGCGGCCTGGCAGATCGTGCCGGCGGTGTCGATCATGTCGTCCACGAGCAGGCAGACCCGGCCCTCGACGTCGCCGACCACCTCCCCGACGGCCACCTCGTTGGCCTTGTTCGGGTCGCGCCGCTTGTGGATGATCGCCAGCGGCGTCCCCAGCCGGTCGGAGTACTCGTCGGCAAGGCGGACGCGGCCGGCGTCCGGGGAGACCACGGTCATCTCGGAGGTGTTGTAGGACGCCTTGATGTAGTCCACCAGCACCGGCAGGGCCATCAGGTGGTCGACCGGACCGTCGAAGAAGCCCTGGATCTGCGCGGCGTGCAGGTCGACCGACATCAGGCGGTTCGCGCCGGCGACCTTGTACAGGTCGGCCACCAGGCGTGCGGAGATCGGCTCGCGCCCGGCGTGCTTCTTGTCCTGGCGGCCGTAGGGGTAGAACGGCGAGACCACGGTGATGCGCCGCGCCGAGGCCCGCTTGAGCGCGTCGATCATGATCAGCTGTTCCATCAGCCACTCGTTGACCGGCGCCGGGTGGGCCTGGATCACGAAGCAGTCGGCGCCGCGCACCGACTCCTCGAACCGCACGTAGATCTCGGAGTTCGCGTAGGTGAGCGACCTCGTCGGCACCAGGTCGACGCCCAGCAGTTCGGCGACCTGCTCGGCCAGCTCGGGGAACGCGCGCCCCGTGCAGACCATCAGGTGCTTCTCGGTGGGGCGCTTGATACCGCTCACTCGCCGGACTCCGTTCCTTCGGCCGCGTGCTCGCGGGGGTCGGTGTGGGACAGGGCCGCCTCCGCGGCCGCGGCCGTCGCGGTGCCCGGGCGCTTGCGCGCCACCCAGCCCCGGATGTTGCGTTGCTGCCCGCGCGAGACCGCGAGCTCGCCCGGCCCGACGTCGGCGGTGATCGTGGATCCGGCCGCGACGTAGGCCCCGTCCGCGATGTGCACCGGTGCGACCAGCACCGAGTCGCTGCCCACGAAGGAGTGCGCCCCCACCGTCGAGGTGTACTTCCCGAGCCCGTCGTAGTTGGCGAAGATCGTGCCGGCACCGATGTTGCTGCCCTCCCCGACCACCGCGTCGCCGCAGTACGTGAGGTGGGGCACCTTCGCGCCGTCCCCGATCACGGCCTTCTTGGTCTCGACGAAGGCACCGATGTGGGCCCGCCCGCCGATCTCGGTGCCGGGACGCAGGTAGCTGAACGGGCCGACCGTGGCGCCGTCACCGATGACGGCGAGTTCGGCGTGGGTGCGCAGCACGCGCGCATTCTCCCCGACTTCGACGTCGATCAGCGTGGTGTCCGGGCCGATCGTCGCCCCCTTTCCGATCGAGGTCGCCCCCTCGAGCGAGGTGCCGGGAAGGAGGGTCACGTCCTCGGCGAGGTCGACGCCAGCGTGCACCCAGGTCGTGGACGGGTCGAGCACGGTGACGCCCTCGGTCATCCAGCGCGTGAGGATGCGCCGGTTGAGTTCCGCGGCGCGCTCGGCGAGCTGGACGCGGTCGTTCACACCCTCGGTCTGCAGGTAGTCGGACAGGACGCGCGCACCGACGCGACGGCCGGCCGACCGGGCGTGGGAGATGACGTCGGTGAGGTACAGCTCCCCCTGTGCGTTCGCCGCCTGGAGCGCGGCGAGTCCCTCGCTGAGGGTGGCGGCATCGAAGACGTAGATGCCGGAGTTGATCTCGGCGAGGGCCAGCTCGGCCTCACTCGCGTCCGACTGCTCCACGATCCGGGCCACCTGGTCCCCGTCGCGCACGATGCGCCCGTAGCCGGTCGGGTCCGGCACCACGGCGCTGAGTACGGTCACGGCGTTGCCCCCCTCGCGGTGGGCGGCGACGAGGTCGAGAAGCGTCTGGGGCGCGAGCAGCGGGACGTCGCCGGAGGTCACGACGATCTCGCCGGCGACGCCCGGGAGGGCGGCCAGGCCGGCGCGGACGGCGTCCCCGGTGCCGCGTGGGCGCTCCTGGACCGCGATGGTGACGTGGGGGGCGATGTCGGCGAGGTGTTCGGTGACCAGCTCCCGCTGGTGGCCGACGACGACCACGAGGTGGTCCGGCGACAGCGCGTCCGCGGTGTCGATGGCGAGGGCGACCATGGATTTGCCGGCGATCCGGTGCAGGACCTTGGGAATGGCCGATTTCATACGGGTGCCGGCCCCGGCCGCCATGATGACGACCGCTGCCACCCGGTTCTCTGCGTCCTGCTCGGCCACGGGCACTCCCAGCGTCGGTGATCTCCGCTCTCCGGACAGGACCCTGTTGCGACGCCACGTGGCGAGGCCGTCGAGCCCGGGAGACCGGCTCATCCTATCTGCGCCGGACCCCCGCTTCTCATGGGGTCGAGACACCCGTCCCGAAATCCCTCGGCGGCGCAGAACGCCGGCATCGAGAGGCATGGCCGGGACGCCTGCGACGCGGACTGATCAGCCTGTCGGCTCGGCGGCGAGCCACTCCAGGGCGACCGCAGCGGTCCACGACTGGTTTGCCGACCCCAGGGGCTCCGCGGTGAACGGCTCGTAGTACTCACCGAACCTCAGGTCCCGCAGCTGGGCGAGGGCGGCCGTCCTGAGCTTCTCGTACTCCTCGACATCGCCGGCGCGGCGCAGCCCGGACGCGAGGAACCACGTGATCACCGGCCAGTTGGGGCCCCGCCAGTACCGCCGGGGGTCGAAGGCCGGGGAGGTGGACGACGTGGAGCAGGGCACGCGGAAGGCCAGGCCGGGCGCGCCGAGCCAGTTCCGGCCGGTGAGGACGGCGAGCTGGCCGGTCCGGACGGAGGGCTCCCGCGAGGAGAGCAGCGGCGCGAACCCTGACACGCACGGGACGCCGATCGGTTGCCCGGTTCGTTCGTCGATGTCGCGGGCCAGGCCCGTCGCGGGATCGATGGTGCCGTCAACGGCAGCGGCGGACTCGTCGGCCCAGCGGCGGAGGTGGGCGGCGTCCACGTCCCGCCCCAGGTCGTCGGCGATCGCAGCCAGGTCGTCGCAGGCCAGCGCGTAGACCGCGGAGGCGAAGACGTCCTTCACCTGGAAGTCGCAGGCCTCCCGCACCTCGTCGTCGCGGTACCCCACCGACGACAGCTGGCGCACCAGCCAGAGGTAGCGGGCGTACTCGGCGTCGGACGGACGCTGGCCCGCGTCGGCCACCGTGGCCGTGTCGGTGCGGGTGAAGGACGGCATCCGTCCCGGGCGGACGCGGCGGTACGGGCCGTCGAACCGGGGCGAGTCGTCCATGCCGGACTCCCACCCGTGGTAGATCGTGAGCAGCCCGGAGCCGGCGCCGCGCGCCTCGTGCAGCCAGCGGTGCCATGCCAGCCAGGAGTCGAAGGTGTCGCGGAGGTACCCGAGAACCACCCGCTCGTCGGGGGTGCCGGCGGCCCTCCGGCTGATACGGCGCAGGGCGATCGCGTGGACCGCAGGCTGGCAGATCCCGGACGTCGCGATGCCGTCCGGCCCCAGCCCCGCGGTGCCCCACCAGTCGGCGTCCGGGAAGTAGCCCGGAGCCTGCGAGAACACGATGTGGGGGATCATCCCCGAGCGCCACTGCGCGCGTCGCAGGTGCTCGAGTTCGGCGAGCGCCCGGGGGATGTCGTACGTGGCCAGCCCCATCGCGACGAAGGCGGCGTCCCAGCTCCACTGGTGCGGGTACAGCTCCGGCGCCGCCTTGACCAACGTGCCGGTGTCGTTGTCGGCCAGGACCTTCCGGGCTGCCAGCGCCAGGTCGCTCATCGCTCCAGTCAACCCCCGGCCTGCCGGGTCGCACCAGCCTCGCGCGCTCCCCGGGCAGGAGTCGAACCTGCGTCGCTGATCCTGATTCAAAGTCAGGCGGGCCCTGCCGGCAGACCAACCGGGGAACGGCCGTGTGGAGATGGCCGGCCCTCACTCTACGGGGGCGGGCGTCCGCCTGCATCCGCGCCGGTCGGGCGACACTCGCGTACGAATCCCCGGAACGGTTTCGCAATCGCACCCGGCGAGGGCCAGACTGTCGCCATGCCCACCGCCCAGGTCAACGCACGCGCGCGGCGCAGCCGCGTCCGGTTGACGCGCGGCGAGCGCCGTGAGCAGCTGATCGACGTCGCCCGCGCCCTGTTCGCCGAGCGCGGGCTCGAAGGCACCTCGGTGGAGGAGATCGCCGCTCACGCGGGCGTGAGCAAGCCCGTGGTGTACGAGCACTTCGGCGGCAAGGAGGGCCTCTACGCGGTGGTCGTGGATCGCGAGGTGCGGACGCTGCACGACGCCATCCGGACGGCCATCACGACTCCCCGCGCGAATCCGCGCGCGCTCATCGAGCTGGGGACGCTCGCCCTGTTGGACTACATCGACGACAACCCGAACGGGTTCCGGATCATCAGCCGCGACTCCTCCGCGACGTCGGGGGAGGGATCGTTCGCCACGATCCTCTCCGACATCGCGTCCCGCGTGGAGGGCCTGCTGGCCAACGAGTTCGAGAAGCGCCATCTCGATGCCGCCACCGCTCCCCTCTACGCCCAGATGCTCGTCGGCCTCGTCGCCCTCGCCGGCCAGTGGTGGATGGACACCCGCGAGGAGCAGGCCCTGCCCAAGCCCGTCGTCGCCGCGCACCTGGTGAACCTCGCCTGGAACGGCATGCGCAACCTCGACCCGTCCCCCCAGCTGCGGGTGCAGCCGTAGCGTTCCCGCCTCCCGCTCGGTGGTGCCGGCTGGTTCCGCTCGGCGGCCGCGAAATACCGAACGCCACTCGGCAATTGGGAGCGCTCTCGCGTAGAGTGGGCCGGTGATCTCACTGGGTTCCCGGAAGGCCGCGTCAGCGGTCGTCCTGCTGTTCGGCTACAACGGGCTGGTCATCGGTGCCTACGCGGCGTCCATCCCGACGCTGCAGGCGCGATTCCAGCTCGCCCCCTGGCAACTCTCGATGTTCTTCATCTGCATGGGCCTGGCCGGTATCGCGTCCATGCAGCTCTCCGGACGCCTCGCCGACCGGCTCGGTGCCCGACGCGTCGCCCTGGCGATCCTGCCGATCCTGGTCGTTGCGATCCTCGGCATCGGCCTCGCCCCGACGCTGCCGCTGCTGTTCGGCGCCGGCATCCTGCTCGGCATCGGCAACGGGGGCATCGACGTGGCGATGAACGCCATCGGCGTGCAGGTGGAGCAGAACCGTCCCCGGCCGATCATGAGCTTCTTCCACGGCATGTGGTCGGTCGGCAACATGCTCGGCGCGGTCATCCTCGTCCTCCTCGCCCCCCTGTTCAACCGCGATCCGGGGACGACGGTGCTCGCCACGACCGCCATCGCCGCCGCGCTGGGGCTGGTCACGATCGCGGTGGCGCTGCGGATCACCCCCGAGACCGCGGTGGTCGCGCACGAGGACGAGTCCGGCGCCAGGACCTCGATCCCCCGCTCGGCGTACCTGCTCGGCCTGATGGCGATCGCCTTCGGACTGGGCGAGGGGACGGCCAACGACTGGTCGGGCTACCACGTCACCCAGATCACCGGCGTGGACCCGACCACCGGAGCGCTCGGGTTCACCTGTGTCGCGGCCTTCATGGTCGTGATCCGGCTGCTCGGCGACTTCCTCGTGGCCCGGTTCGGACGCCGGGCGGTGACCACCTTCGGCGGCGCCTGCTCTGCGCTCGGTTACCTCGTGGCGGCGCTCGGCACCGGCCTGCCCATGCTGCTGGTCGGCTGGTCGCTGGTGGGGCTCGGGATCGGCATGATCGCGCCGCAGGTGTACGCCGTCGCGGGCCACACCGCCGGTGGGCGCGGCCTCGCCGTGGTCGTCACCTTCGGGTACGCGACGTTCCTGATCGCCCCGGCCCTGATCGGATGGCTGGTCGGCACGATCGGCGTCCAGCACACCATGTTCGTGCCCGCGGTCCTGCTCTCCGGCCTGATCCTGGTCGCCCGCATCATGCCCGGGCGCGAGGCCCAGCCTGCCGCCACGTCCGGGGCGCGCGCGAGCTGATCAGACGACGAGGCGCGCACCGGGAACGGGCCCGCTGACCCGTTTCACGGCACGACACAGGCCCTCGCTGGAGAGGCGGACCGAGAGGTCGACCGCCGCCGGCTCGTTCGCCGCGAGGAACGCCACCGTGGGTCCGGACCCCGACACGACCGACGCGATCGCACCGAGTTCGGCCCCGGCTTCCCGCAGCTGCGCGAGGTGCGGACGCAGCGCGAGCGCGGCCGGTTCCAGGTCGTTGGTCAGCGTGCGCCCCAGCGCCTGGACGTCGCCGCTGACGAGGGCGTTCAGCATCCCCTCCGGCACCTCGAGCCGCTCCGCGCCGAGCCCGAGCTCGTCGAACATCCCGAACACCGCCGGCGTCGACAGCTCGCCATCACTGAAGGCCAGGACCCAGTGGTAGCTGCCCCGGCTCAGCACCGGCGCGAGCTCGTCGCCGCGGTTGGTGCCAAGCGCCGTGCCGCCCGCGAGGCAGAACGGCACGTCCGCGCCGAGCTGGGCTCCCAGCGTGCGCAGCTCGTCCGGGGAGATGTCGAGGTCCCACAGCACTGCGCAGGCGAGGAGCGCGCCGGCGGCGTCCGCCGAACCGCCGGCCATGCCACCGCCGACCGGTATCGACTTGCGGATCACGAGGTCGGCCCCGAGCGGCAGGTGCGCGCCCCAGGTCGTGGCCAGGAGGCGGGCGGCCCGCACCGCGAGGTTGGCGTCGCCGGTGGGCACCAGGTCGGCCTGTTCGCCCAGCACCTTCACCGCGAACCGGCCCGGACGGCCCCAGGACGCGTCCACCTCGTCGAACAGGGAGACCGCCTGGAACACGGTGGCCAGCGAGTGGTAGCCGTCCGGACGCCGGCGGCCGCTGCGCAGGGCGAGGTTCACCTTGCCGGCCACCCGGACGCGGACGACCTCAGCCTCGGTCACCGGTGTTGCCATGGCGCGAGGCTATCCCACCCCGCGCGGGGCCACCTCGGCGACCCTGACGAAGTCGGCGACCGTCAGGACCTCGCCCCGTGCCTGCGGGTCGACGCCGGCACGCGCGAGCGCCTCGGAGGCGGCCGCCCCCGAGCCGAACAGTCCGGCCAGTGCCGAGCGGAGCATCTTGCGACGCTGGTTGAAGGCCGCGTCGACGACCGCGAACACCTGCTCCCGGGACGCGGTCGTGGCCGGAGGCTCCCGGCGCACCAGCTCGACCAGGCCGGAGTCCACGTTCGGCACCGGCCAGAACACCGTCGGCGGCACGCTGCCGACGCGACGGGCCGCGCAGTACCAGGCCAGCTTCACCGAGGGGACGCCGTAGGTCCGCGACCCCGGGCCGGCGACGAGCCGGTCGGCGACCTCGCTCTGCACCATCACCAGGCCTCCGCGCACGGTGGGGAAGCGGGCCAGCACGTGCAGCAGCACCGGCACGCTCACGTTGTAGGGCAGGTTCGCGACCACGAGGCCGGGCTGCGGGTCGGGCAGCGCGTCGACGGTGAGCGCGTCCGCCTCGACGACGGCCAGCCGGTCGGCCACCTGAGGCATGCGCTCGGCCACCGTGCGCGGCAGCCGCTCGGCGAGGCTGTGCTCGATCTCGATCGCGACCACCCCGGCGGCCACTTCGAGCAGGCCGAGGGTGAGCGAGCCCAGGCCGGGACCGATCTCGAGCACCACGTCGTCGGGACGCACGCCCGCCGCCGCGACGATCCGGCGGACCGTGTTCGGGTCGTGCACGAAGTTCTGGCCGCGCTGCTTGGTGGGACGCAGGTCGAGCTCTGCCGCGAGCGCCCGGATCGTGCGGGGATCGAGGAGGCTCATCTCACCACTCCCCGAAGAGGGCGGACGCGTTGGCGGCGAGCTGCGCGCAGAGCTCCGCGAGGTCGGCGCCCCGCCGTTCGGCGACGAACCGGACGGTGTGCGGCAGGAGGTAGCTGGAGTTCGCCTTGCCACGGTGCGGCAGGGGGGTCAGGTACGGGGCATCGGTCTCGACGAGGAGGCGGTCGGCGGGGGTCAGGTCGAGCGCCTCGCGCAGCTCCTCGTTCGCCCGGAAGGTGACCGTGCCGGGAAACGAGAGGTAGTAGCCGCGGTCGAGGCACTTCCTGGCGAATGCGGCGTCGCCGGAGAAGCAGTGCAGCTGCACCCGGTCCGGCGCGCCCTCCGCGTCCAGCACGTCGAGGACCTCGGCGTGGGCGTCCCGGTCGTGGATGACCAGGGCCAGGTCGTGCGTGCGGGCCCAACCGACGTGGGCGGCGAAGGCGTGCTTCTGCCGGGCCCTGCCCTCGGGTTCCCGCGTGCGGAAGTAGTCCAGGCCGGTCTCCCCCACCGCCCGGACGCGGGGCGAGGACCCCACCAGCGCGGCGAGCTCCGCCAGCCCGGCGTCCAGGCGGTCGCCGAGCCTCGCGGCGTCGTTGGGGTGGATCGCCACAGCGGCGACGACCGCGGGGTTCGCTTCGGCGAGCCGGATCGCGTCCGCCGAGGAGGCGACGTCGGTACCGACCTCGACGAGGCGGGTGACGTTCACCGCCGCCGCCAGCCCCACCGCGGCGGTCACCGGGAGCCCGCTGTACTCCTGCGCGCTCAACGCATGCGTGTGCGCGTCCGTGGTCGCTGCGGGCAGCGGTTCGGGGAGGGGCGGCAGCCCGTCCGGCACGCGGGGGTCGGTCACGACGGCTCCTTCCGCGCGGCCAGCGCGGCCGCGTACAACGCCTTCCTCGGCACCCCGGCATCGGCGGCGACCGAGGCGACGGCGGCGGAGAACGGCTCGCCCACGGCGACCCGCTCGGCCACCAGCGCGACGGCGTCCCCGACGGACACCTCGGCAGGGGCTGCTCCGGCGACCACCACCGTGATCTCGCCACGGACGCCGTCGGCCGCCCAGTCGGCCAGCTCGGCCAGGCTCCCCCGTCGCGTCTCCTCGAACGTCTTGGTCAGCTCGCGGCTCACCGCGGCCCGCCGCTCGTCGCCGAAGGCGGTCCGGGCGTCGGCCAGGAACTCCACCAGTCGATGGGGCGCCTCGAAGAACACCATCGTGCGCGGTTCGGCGGCCAGCTCCCGCAGGCGGCGCCGCCGCTCACCGCCCTTGCGCGGCAGGAAGCCCTCGAAGCAGAACCGGTCGGTCGGCAGGCCGGACAACGCGAGCGCCACCAGTACCGCGGACGGGCCCGGTACCACACGGACCGGGAGGCCGGCCTCGATCGCGGCCGCAACCACCCGGTAGCCGGGATCGGACACGGTGGGCATGCCGGCGTCGGAGACCACCACCACGGTGCGGCCCTCGGCCAGGGCTGCGAGCAGCGCCCCGACCCGGGACGCCTCGTTGCCGTCGAAGTAGGACACCACCCGGGCGTTGGTGGAGACGCCGAGCCGCCCGAGGAGGCCGTGGAGGCGACGGGTGTCCTCCGCCGCGATCACGTCGGCGGTCGCCAGGGCGTCCCGCAGGGCCGGCGAGGCGTCGTCGACGTTGCCGATCGGCGTACCGGCCAGCACCAGCGATCCGCTCTCGCGCCTGTCGTCCACCTGTGCAGTATTCCTGATCGCGGCGTCGTGGGCCGTCCCCTCCCGCCGGACACCTAGGATGTCGGCGTGACCGAAGCGGACTGGGGACCCGAGGCCAGGGCCGCGTCCGCAACGGACGACGCGCCCGCCTGGGAGGAGCCCGACAGCGCCGAGTCGGCCGAACCGGCGGCGAAGCCGTGGGCGCGACTGCGCCGGGCGGTCTACCGCGACGACCTCAGCACGGTGGAACGCCTGCGCGACGGGCAGGCGGCGCTGCGCGACAGGCTGGCCGGCTGGACCGTGACCATCAGCATCACCGTGCTCGCGTTCGTCATCCGGATCATCAACCTCGGCTACCCGAACAAGCTCGTGTTCGACGAGACGTACTACCCCAAGGACGCCTGGACGCTGTGGAAGTTCGGCTACGAGCGGGACTGGCCGAAGGGCTCGGACGCCAAGATCGCGGCCGGGGACGTGAACTCCTACGGCCAGACGGCAGAGTTCGTCGTCCATCCTCCGCTGGGGAAGTGGCTGATCGGCATCGGCGAGCAGCTGTTCGGGATGAACTCGTTCGGCTGGCGGTTCATGCCGCTGGTCTTCGGCACCCTGCTCGTCTTCATGACCATCCGGATGGCCCGGCGACTGTCCCGCTCCACGCTGGTCGGCGGCATCGCCGGCGTCCTGATCACCTTCGACGGCCTGTCGTTCGTGATGTCGCGGATCGCGCTGCTGGACATCTTCCAGGCGTTCTTCCTGGTGTCGGCGGTCGCGTGCGTGATCGCCGACCGCGACGGGTACCGCGGGCGGCTCGCCGACCACCTCGATCGGCTGGGCCAGGCCGACTTCGGCGGACGGTTCGGCCCCGTCGTGTGGTGGCGCCCCTGGCGGCTCGCTGCCGGCGTGATGTTCGGGCTGGCGCTGTCGACGAAGTGGAACTCGATCTTCGTGCTCGCCACGATGGGCGTCCTCAGCGTCGTCTGGGACGTGGGTGCACGCCGGCTCGCCGGTGCCGACTGGCGGGCCTGGCAGGCGCTCCTGATCGACGGCATCCCTGCGTTCGTGCGGCTGGTGCTGGTGTCCGGCGTCCTCTACGTCGTGTCCTGGACGGGCTGGCTGGTCACGTCCGACGGCTACGACCGGAGCTGGGGGAAGGACCACCCCGACAGCCCGTGGACGGTGCACCTGGGCGAGATGTGGGCCTCGTTCCTGAAGTACCACCAGGACATCTACAACTTCCACACCGGCGACTACATCCGCAACCAGACCCACCCCTACGATGCGCATCCGATCGGCTGGCTGGTGATGGCGCGCCCGATCGGCATCGACGCGGTCAACGACATCAAGCCCGGCGTGGACGGCTGTACGGCCGCCGGCGACGACACCTGCATCCGGGTGATCTCGGCGATGGGCACGCCGATCCTGTGGTGGATGGCGTTCCTCGCCCTGTTCGTCGGGGTGATCTGGTGGATCGGGGGGCGCGACTGGCGCTTCGGCGTCCCTTTCCTCGCCGCCATGTCGACCTACCTGCCGTGGTTCCCGAACGCCGACCGGCCGGTGTTCTTCTTCTACGCGATCTGCATCGTCCCGTTCACGGTGACGATCCTCGCGATGGTGCTGGGGCTGGTCCTCGGGCCGCCCGACGGGCCGAACCGCAGGCGGGGGGCGATCATCGTCGGGGTCCTGGTGGCGCTGGTCGTCCTCGACTTCGCCTACATCTACCCTGTGCTCACCGACCAGCTGATGCTGTACAAGGACTGGTTGTCGCGCATGTGGTTGCGGTCCTGGATCTGAGCCCGGGCAGGAGGGCTGCGGCGCCGACGCGGCCGCGTCCGCACGGAGGAAACACCGCCCCAGAAACTAGTCGAACGGCGTCCTCCCGCGCAGCTATCTCACCGGGGAATTCCGTCCGTCCGTGTGCCCGGGGGCCCCAATAGAGTGCGCACGGCGCTCGGCCTCGGCGAAGGGGATTTCATGGCTTTGTGGACTCTGCACGGTAACGGCACACTCGAACCCGGGGCGGTCGTCAAGCCGGACGAACGCCTCGGCTGGGGGAAGATGGTGGGCCTCGGGGCCCAGCACGTGGTGGCGATGTTCGGGGCCACCTTCCTGGTGCCGCTCATCACCGGGTTCCCCATTCCCGCGACGCTGTTCTTCAGCGGCCTGGGCACGATCCTGTTCCTGGTGATCACCGGCAACCGGCTCCCGAGCTACCTGGGGTCCTCGTTCGCGTTCATCTCGCCGGTGCTGGCGTCGAAGGCCGGCGACGACATCGGCAAGGCGCTCTTCGGCATCCTGCTCACCGGCATCCTGCTCGCGATCGTCGGCGCCGTGGTCCATCTCGCCGGGTCCGCCTGGATCGACGCCCTGATGCCGCCGGTGATGACCGGCACGATCGTCATGCTGATCGGCTTCAACCTGGCCGGGGCGGCCTGGGGCGAGGCGAACAAGTCGGGGTTCTGGGCCGCACCGCTCACCGGCTGGGTCACGCTGATCGCGATCGTCCTGATCACCGTGCTGTTCCGCGGGCTGCTGGGCCGGCTCTCGATCCTGCTGGGCGTGGTCGTCGGCTACGTCGCAGCCCTCTTCCAGGGACAGGTGGACTTCAAGAGCGTGGACGCCGCAGCGTGGGTCGGGCTCCCGCAGTTCACCCTGCCGACCGTCGACTTCAGCGTCACCGCCCTCTTCCTCCCGGTCGTGCTGGTGCTCATCGCCGAGAACGTGGGCCACGTGAAGTCCGTCGCCCTGATGACCGGACGCAACTACGACAAGACCATGGGACGCGCGCTCCTCGCCGACGGCGTCGCCACGACGCTGGCCGGCTTCGGCGGCGGCTCGGGGACCACCACCTACGCCGAGAACATCGGCGTCATGGCCGCCACGAAGGTGTACTCCACGGCGCTGTACTGGATCGCGGGCGCGATCGCCGTCGTCCTCGCCTTCATCCCGAAGTTCGGAGCCGCGATCGCCACGATCCCCGCCGGCGTGATCGGCGCCGCCGGCACCGTCCTGTACGGCATGATCGGCCTCCTGGGCGCCCGGATCTGGATCGACAACAAGGTGGCGTTCACCAACCCGGTGAACCTCATCCCTGCGGCGATCGGCCTGATCATGGGCATCGCGAACTTCACCTTCACGATCGGCAGCATGACCTTCGGCGGCGTCACCGTCGGCACCGTCACCGCGCTGGTGCTGTACCACCTCATGAAGGCGGTCGCGAAGGCGCGCGGCACGGACCTGGGTGACGACAGCACCGCGATCGTGGCCGAGTTCGACGACTCCTACCCCGAGGAAGCCCGCTAGCCCGCCGCTCCCGAACCCCCGTCCGCCGCGGGCTCAGGGGAGCAGCGCGCGCACGGACGCGGGGAGGGGGATCCCTTCGCGCAGGTCGGGGTTGGGCAACGGCTCGTCGAAGCCCTTCCGCAACGGGACGACGCCGGCCCACGCGTCCCCGGCGAGGTCGTCGTCGGCATCCTCGGCGAAGCCGTCCGAGGACTTCAGCGACCACTCCCGGATCGGGAGCGCCAGCACCATCGTGGCCGCCAGCTCCCTCGGCGTGCTGGGTCGGATCTCCCGGGTCCGGCCGGGCAGCAGGCGGTCGGTGAGGAGTTCGAGAGCGTGGGATGCGTCGGCTCCCGACAGCGGCGTGCAGCGTCCGAACAGGCAGGCGCTGCGGTAACGCATGCCCGACTCGAAGGCGGAGCGGGCCACCTTCAACGCGTCCAGGCTGGTGACCGTGACGCACGCGTCCGCCCCCGAGGCGAGCGCGCGGAGCCACCGCGAGCCGGTGGAGCCGTGGAGGATCAACCGGTCCGCGTCGCGGGCGAAGCCGATCGGCAGCACCAGCGGACCCTCGTCCAGCGCCAGTCCCACGTGGGCCACCAGCCCCTCGTCCAGCAACGCATCCAGCGCGGCCCGGTCGCTGCCCGCCCGATCGGGCAGCCGGGTCGGGGTGAGGGTGCGGCGGGTCGTCACGTCCATGCGCTGACCGTACCGTCGCGCCGGGAGGAGGGCCCGTCCGCCGCGAGGTCGGGCCGGCGGATCGGTCCGTGACCGGCTGAGATTCCCGGGAGCCGCGCGGCACGCGTGCGTTAGCGTGGCGGCCGTGCGCCTGCCGACGAGCTTCACCCCCGCCGTCCGGATGGGTCTGTCCATCGCGGCCGCCGTGGGCGTCTACGGGGTGTCGTTCGGCGCGCTGTCCGTCGCGGCCGGCCTCGACGTCTGGCAGACCTGCGCGTTGAGCGCCCTGATGTTCACCGGCGGTTCGCAGTTCGCCTTTCTCGGGGTCATCGGCGGTGGCGGGACGGGAGCGGCCGCCTGGGCGGCCGCCACCCTGCTCGGCGTCCGCAACGGCGTGTACGGCATGCAGCTGAAGGCCCTGGTCCGGCCGCCGGGGCGGCTGATCCCGCTGATGGCGCATCTGACGATCGACGAGTCGACGGCGACCGCGACGGCCCAGGACGACCACGACGAGCGCGTGCGCGGCTTCTGGACCGCCGGCCTCGGTGTGTACCTGCTGTGGAACAGCTTCACCCTCGTCGGTGCCCTGGCCGGGGACGCGATCGGCGACCCCGCCCTGTGGGGCCTCGACGGCGCGGCGGTCGCCGCGTTCCTCGGCCTGCTGTGGCCGCGGCTGAGCGGACGCGATCCGGTGGCGATCGCCGTGGTGGCGGCCATGGCCACGATCCTGGCCCTGCCGCTGGTGCCGCCCGGAATCCCGGTCCTGGTCGCCGCCGCGGTGACCGCCGGCTGGTGGGCGTGGCGTCGCCGGCGCGTCCCGGAGGTGGCGGGATGACGCCCTGGGCCTGGGTCATCGGCGCCTGCGTGGCCGCCTACCTGATCAAGCTCGCCGGGTACCTGCTGCCGCAGTCCGTGCTCGACCGTCCCGTGTTCCACGACCTGGCTGGTGCGCTCACGGTCGGCCTGCTCACCTCGCTCACGGTGATGAACACCGTCGGCAAGGGCCAGGCGATCCAGCTCGACGCGCGCCTGCTGGCCCTGGCGGCAGGCGCCCTGGCGCTCCGGCTGAAGGCCCCCTACATCGTCGTGGTGATCGCCGGCGCCCTCGCCGCAGCCCTCGGCCGCCGCTTCCTCGGCCTCGCCTGACCGCGCGCGCTGTGGGTGAGCCGATGATGTCGAGGGCTAACGCTCAGCGTCCGAGGTGAGGGCGGCCCGGACGCGGTCCGCGACCGCGGCGACGTCCACCGGACGGCTGGTGTCCACCTCGACCAGGGTGCCCACATCCAGAGGCACCACCGGCTCGCCCCACAGTTCCGCCTCCTCTCGTGCGGCGTCGAGGTGCCGCCGGTCACGACGCCGGCGCAGGAACCGCTCGCGCGCGATGTCGACGCCGACGACGCAGCGGACCTCGACCAGTGGTCCACGCAGCCGGGCGACGAGCGGACGGGAGTAGCCGAACCACGTGCTGTCGATCACCGCCGACCGGCACCCCTCCGCGGCCCGGAGCACGGCCGTGACGGCGGCGCGTCCGAGGCGTCGGGATTCGGCGACGTCTTCCGGTGCACCGAGGGCGTCCATGAGTGCTTCCTTGACCTCGTCCTTGGCGAGGTAGTCCATGTCGAGCTCGGCGGCCAGGGCGCGGGCCAGCGTCGTCTTGCCGGAGCCCGGCCAGCCCCCGACCAGCACGAAGCCACGAAGCCCACCCACGAGAATCCGTTACCCGCGAGCCCGCGGCGGCACTCAGCCCGTGCCCGCGGTCGGTTCCTGACCGACGGCGACCTGGTCGGGCTCGAACATGCCCTCGTCGGGACCGCTCACGCCTTCGTCGGCCTCACCGACGCTGCGCGGCCGGTGCCTCAGCAACAGGAAGCCACCGAGCAGCAGGAGCAGGACGGAGACGACGTCCACGGCGAGCATCGTCCACAGCCGGGCCTCCAGACGCCCGACCAGCGCCGGGTCGCCCACGGCGAGCGCGGCGGTGCCGAACACGTCGAACCGGCGGTCGATCAGCCACCAGCCCCAGTGCAGCACCATGCCGAGGATGACCGACGCCACTCCTCGCCCCCACAGGGGGCGGTGCAACCACGTGCCGACGGCCAGGCCGCCGATCACCAGCGCACCGAGGGCGATCTCCACCCAGCCGAGGGCGAGCATCGTGCCGACCACGCCGGCGGCGGCCACACGGTCGCCGGCGAGGGCGAGGTTCACCGCCCAGACCAGGACGATGATCAGTCCGTGGGCGAGCGCCGACAGTGCCACCACCAGGTGCAGGATCGGCCACCAGCCGATCCGCGCCGTGGAGTCCATGGACCCATCCTGCTCCACGTCGCCGGGCTTGGCGAACCGCGTCCGGTCAATCGGCGAGGAAGGCCGCGCCCAGCCAGTGCTCGGGAATGCCGAGCCCCTCCACCACCTCCAGCGCGTGGGGACGCAGTTCCGCGCACAGCGCGTTGACCTGCGCGTTCACGGCCTTCGCGCGGGCGGCAGAGATGCGGTTGTGCTCGAGGAACCAGGCGGCGTCGTGCGCGATGCTGCCCAGCGCGAAGAGGCTGCACAGCCGCTCGAGGACGTGCCGCGCCTGCGGATCGTCGCAGGCCTCGATGCCCGCGATGAAGGCTTCCAGCGTCACCCGTTCCAGGTGGGCACGGGCGACGAACAGCATGTGGTCGGCGAGACGGTTGACCGCCTCGAAGTCGCGTCCGTTGGCGGCCCGCATCCGGCGGGCCAGCGACTCCAGCGAGTGCCGCTCACGCTCCTCGAACAGGTAGGCGTGCCAGCCCCGGTCGACCAGCGCCAGCTCCTCGGGACGGCGCCGGGCGGCGCGCACGAGCCGGTCGATCAGCAGGTTGGCTGCCGTGCGCTCCAGCACCGCGCCACCGACCATGCGCGCGGTGGCCTGCACCATGCCGGCCCGGTCCATGTCGCCCCAGACCTGCTTGTAGTCGGTGAGGAGCGCCTTGGCGACCAGCTGCAGCAGCACCGTGTTGTCGCCCTCGAAGGTGGCGAACACGTCGGCGTCCGCGCGCAGGCCCACCAGGCGGTTCTCGGCCATGAAGCCGGCACCGCCGCACGCCTCGCGGCACTCCTGGATGGCGTCGTTGGCGAACCGGGTGGCCATGGCCTTCAGTCCGGCTGCGCGCGTCTCCAGCTGCCGCTGCTCACGCTCGGTGTGCTCGGCACCTCCCTGGATGTGGGCCAGCGCCTCGGTGAGTTCGTTCTGGGCGAAGCCGATCGCGTACGCCCGGGCGATCGCAGGGATCAGCCGCCGCTGGTGGGTGAGGTAGTCGAGCAGCAGGACGCCGTCCGGCCGCCCGGGCGCGGTGAACTGCCGCCGCTTCAGGGCGTAGCGCGTCGCGATCGACAGCGCGCGCCGTGCGGCGATGCCGCCCCCGGCGGCGATGCACACCCGTCCGCGCACCAGCGTCCCCAGCATCGTGAAGAAGCGCCGGTTCGCATTGTCGATGGACGAGGCGTAGTGCCCGCTGTCGTCCACCCCGCCGTACCGGCCGAGCAGCATCTGCCGCGGTACCCGGACGCGCGCGAACCGGAGGCGACCGTTGTCGATCCCCTGCAGGCCACCCTTCCCGCCGTGGTCGGACGTGGTCACGCCCGGGAGGTCGCGGCCCTGCTCGTCCCGGATCGGCACCAGCACCGCATGGACGCCGTGGTTCCTGCCGTGCACGAGCAACTGGCCGAAGACCACGGCCATCGAGCCGTCCCGCGCGGCATTGCCGATGTAGGCCTTCGTGGCGCCGGGAGTCTGGGAGTGGATCTCGTACTCGTCGGACTCCGGGAGATAGGTGATCGTGGTCTCGAGCCCGGCGACGTCGGAACCGTGGCCGAGTTCGGTCATGGCATAGCAGCCGAGGAGTTCGGCGCTGGTGATCGCAGGCAGGAAGGTGTCGTGGTGCCAGCGGGTGCCGAGGTTGGCAACGGCACCGCCGAACAGCCCGAACTGCACCCCCGACTTGATCAGGGTCGACAGGTCGCCGTGGGCCAACAGCTCGAAGGCGACGACAGCCGCGGCGGGATCCGCGACGTCGTCGGCGTTGCGCGGCACGCCGGCGGCGCCGAAGCCCGCATCCACGAGCTCGCGCAGGCGGGCGAGCACCCAGTCGCGCGACTCCCTGATCGTCAGGTCGGGGTCACGAAGCAGGTTGGCCGAAGGGAAGGTGGCCCGGGCCTGCGCCCTTCGCTCGGCCCACTGGCCGTCCAGTGCGCGTCGCAGGGCAGCCCCGAGCTCGGTGAGCTGCTCCCCCGGGACCGGCGGCAGCCCGCTCGTGCGGGTGGAGGGGTCCATCACCTGGGTCATCGGTGCTCCTGTCTGTGTGGTACTGCGGCCAGCCCGGTGGCCAGCGCCGGGGTGAAGAACGTGTCGACGTGGGTGAGGACGGCGGCGCGGGACGGACGGGGGTCGGTGGCCATCCAGCTGTCGGCGGCGGCGCGGATGAAGCCGACCAGGCCGTGGCCCCATGTGGTCGCGCAGGCCGGGTCCTGTCCCTGGCGCACGAGGTGGCCGGCGATCGCCCTGCTCACGTGCTCCCCGATCAGCTCGGGCAGTCCGCCGTACGGGTCGAGCGATGCTTCGGTCGCCGGAGGGCTGAGGACGAAGCGGTAGATCTCCGGATCGCGTTCCACGAGTGCGAAGTAGGCGTCGGCCAGGTCGTGGGCGAGCCGGGACAGATCGGCGGCGTCGGCGAGCTCGAGAGCGGCCCTGAGGTCGGCGTGGATGAAGTCGTGGACGCTCGCGACCACCGCGACGTACAGGCCCGCCCGGTCTCCGAAGTGCCGGTAGATCACGGTCTTGGAGGTGCCGGCCTGGGCGGCGATCTCGTCCATTCCCACGCCCGCGCCGTGCCTGCGGATGGCCCGGAGGGTGTCCTCGACGAGCTCCCGGCGGCGGGTCCGGCGGTGCTCGGCCCAGCGGGTGTCGCGTCCGTCGGTCTGCATGTCCCCACAGTACCCAGTACTTTTCGTATCTGCTACCGTCGGTATCGATTAATCCTGAGGAGGACCGATGCAGCTTCCCCGTAGGCCGGTGGTCGTCGGCGGCAACCGGACGCCCTTCGCGAAGGCGGGCGGGGCGTACGCGTCCGCCAGCAATTCCGACCTGCTTGCCGCCGCCCTCGACGGCCTCGCCGCCCGGTTCGGCCTGGCCGGGCGACGACTGGACGAGGTCGCCGCGGGAGCCGTGCTGAAGCATGCGCGCGACTTCAACCTCACGCGCGAGGCGGTGCTGTCCTCCGCGCTCGCGCCCACGACGCCGGCCGTCGACCTGCAGCAGGCCTGCGGCACCGGCCTGGAGGCCGTGGTGTACATCGCGAACAAGATCGCGCTCGGCCAGGCCGACGTCGGGGTCGGCGGTGGCGTCGACTCGGCGTCCGACGCCCCGATCGCGGTCAGCGAGGGCTACCGTCGCGCGCTGCTCGCGGCGAACCGGGCCCGGACGCTGCCCGCCAAGTTGAAGGCCTTCGCCCGCATCCGGCCCGGCGACCTCGCCCCGGTGGCTCCCCAGGTCATCGAGCCGAGGACCGGCCTGTCGATGGGCCAGCACCAGGCGAGGACGACCGCAGCGTGGGGGGTCACGCGCGAGGCGCAGGACGCGCTGGCCGCCGCGTCCCACCACAACCTGGCCACCGCGTGGGACAGCGGCTTCTTCGACGACCTCGTGACGCCCTACCTGGGGGTGACGAAGGACAATGTACTACGGCCAGACACCTCCCTGGAGAAGCTCGCCGCGTTGAGGCCGGTCTTCGGCGACACCATGACGGCCGGCAACTCGACCGCTCTCACCGACGGCGCAGCGGTGGTGCTGGTCGCCGACGAGGCGTGGGCGCAGGGCCAGGGCCTGCCCACGCTCGCCCGGGTGGTGGACGCGCAGGTGGCCGCCGTCGACCACACCAGCGGGGACGACCTGCTCCTCGCGCCCGCCCACGCCGTCGCCCGGCTGCTCGCCCGGCAGGGCATGGCACTGGGCGACTTCGAGCTCTACGAAGTGCACGAGGCGTTCGCGTCCACCGTGCTCGCCACCCTGGCCGCGTGGGAGTCCGACGCCTGGTGCCGCGAACGGCTCGAGCTCGACGGGCCGCTGGGGTCCATCGACCGCAGCCGGCTGAACGTGAACGGCTCCTCGCTCGCCGCGGGGCACCCGTTCGCCGCCACCGGCGGACGCATCGTCGCCACGCTCGCCAAGCTCCTGCACGAGCGCGGGGCGGGCGCACGCGGGCTGGTCTCGGTCTGCGCGGCCGGCGGACAGGGTGTCGTCGCGATCCTCGAGGCGGTGTGATGGCCGGCGTGCTCGAACGCGTCCTCTCCTCCCAGCCGGGGAGGGCCGTCGCCGGCGGCCTCGGGCTCCCTGAGCCCCCGGTGCTGCGCCGCGGACGCACACGGCCCGACGGGCCGGTGGTCCTCGCCTCGCCGGCTGGTTCCGGGCTGGTCGCGGAGACCCTGCGGATGCTCGGCGTCCAGACCGCGTCACCGCTCACCGACGATGGTGCGTCCGTCGACGCCCCGCCCACCTATCCTGGCCGCATCGGTGCCGTCGTGGTGGACGCCCGCGGGCTGCGTCGCGTGGATCAGCTCGAGGAGGTGCGCGCGGTGCTGCGGCCTGCGATGAGGGCGATCGAAGGCTCCGGCAGGGTGGTACTCGTGGCCGAGGCGGAGGTGGACGGCATCGAGGCGAACGCCGTCCGGCACGCCCTGGACGGCATCATGCGCACGGTGGGCAAGGAGCTGCGCCACGGCGCGACCGCGAACCTGGTCCTGGTGGCGCCGCGTACGGCGCCGTCCGACCTCGCGTCCACGTTCTCGTTCCTCCTGGAGGGACGCTCCGCCTTCGTCGACGGCCAGGCGTGGACGGTGGGACCGACCCTCCGCGACGCCGCGCCGTCCTTCCTCGGCTCCGCCACCCCCGAGGGTGACTCCGGTTCGCTACCGAAAGCCACCCCCGCCATCGAGAACTCGGCAGCGAAGGCAGGTTTCGGCAGCGAACCGCTGGCCGGCCGGATCGTGGTCGTGACCGGGGCCGCCCGCGGCATCGGCGCAGAGATCGCCACGGTGGCCGCGCGGGATGGCGCGATCGTGGTGTGCGTCGACATCCCGGCAGCGGGAGAGTCGCTGGCCGCCCTGGCCAACCGCGTGCGCGGTACGGCGCTGCAGCTCGACGTCACCGCCGCGGACGCCGGCGAGCGGATCGCTGCCCACGTCGCGTCCCGGCACGGCGCCGAGGCCCGGATCCACGCCATCGTGCACAACGCCGGCATCACCAGGGACAAGCTGCTGGCCAACACCGACGCGGCCCGCTGGGCGCAGGTGCTCGCGGTGAACCTCGGCGCAGAGCTCCGGATCAACCCTGTGCTCCTGGACGGCCGTGCCGGCGGGCTGGCCGACGGCGGACGCATCATCGGCATCGCCTCCACCTCCGGGATCGCCGGCAACAAGGGCCAGGCGAACTATGCCGCGTCGAAGGCCGGCGTGATCGGGCTGGTCCGGGCAGAGGCGCGGGAGCTGGCCCGGCGCGGGATCACCGTCAACGCGGTCGCTCCCGGCTTCATCGAGACCGAGATGACCGCGAGGATCCCGTTCCTGCAGCGCGAGGTGTTCCGCCGGGCCAACAGCCTGGCCCAGGGCGGGCAGCCCGTGGACGTTGCCGAGGCCATCGGGTACTTCCTCGACCCGGCCAGCGGCGGGGTCACCGGTCAGGTGCTGCGGGTGTGCGGCCAGAACCTGGTCGGCGCCTGATGGACCGCGACGTGGACCTCCTGGAGGCGATGCCGAGGCTCGGGCCACGGTTCGCCAGGGCCCTGGTGCCCGCGCGTGGAGGCGAGGCACGCCTCCCGAGCCGTACCGTGCTGGTCCCCGGGGTCGCCCCGTCCCTGGCCCGTCTCGCCGACTACGACCGCGTGTGCGGCTTCCCCCTGCGCGACCGCGTCCCGGCGACCTGGCTGCACGTGCTCGCCTTCCCGCTGCACCTGTACCTGCTCAGCGCTCCGGAGTCGACGATCCGGCCGGCGGGTGTGGTGCACGTGCGCAACCGGATGCGGCTGCACCGTCCGGTCGATGCGTCCGAGCCGCTGGACGTGTCGGTACGGGCCGGGAACCTCCGGGCGCACCGGAGGGGTGCGCTGCTCGACCTGGTCGGCGAGGTGCGGGTCGCGGACGAACTGGTCTGGGACGGCGTGAGCACCTACCTCGCACCCGGGGCGGCCGCCCCTGGGGAGCCGGTTCCGACGCCACGGCGGGGGTTCGACCCGGCGCCTCCGATCGCCACCTGGCGGCTGCCCGCCGGTCTGGGCAGGGAGTACCGGCGCGTCTCCGGCGACCCGAACCCGATCCACACCAGCCGGCTGGCCGCCCGTGCGTTCGGCTTCGCGCGCCCGATCGCGCACGGGATGTGGGCGCACGCGCGGCTCCTCGCCGCCCTGGACCCCCGGCTGCCGGATGCCTACGCGGTGGAGGTGGACTTCCTCAGGCCGATCCTGCTGCCCGGCACGGTGGCGGCGTGGTGGCGACGAGAGGGCGGGGCGTGGCAGGCGGCCGTGACCAGCAGCGACGGGGCGAAGCCGTTCCTGACCGCGTCGGTGACGCCTTAGGGCAGGGTCACCAGGGGCCGTAGCGGAAGGTGTAGTGGGCGCCCTCGGCGATGCCCCTGACCTGGTCGCGAACCATGTCGTAGCGGAAGTCGATGGGGTAGTTCGCCCCCAGGCGCTCGGCCTGCTGTTCGATCGACTCCGCGGGCGATCCCGCAGGCGCCCCGGTGGCCGACGGGGTGCCCCCCGACTCGGTGAGCTCGTCGGCGAAACGCACCTCCCACGCCGCATCATCCACCCGGACCCTGGCCCGGTATTCGACGCGCGGTGCCGACGCACCCTGCTTCCGCTCGGCGACGACCCGCGACAAGACGATGGCGTCGGACTGCTGGCTCCAGTCGAACACCCACGCCTCGGCGAACGTGCGCAGCTCGGCGAGGACGGGGTGCACACGCGCAGCGGGCGCCGCCGCCAGGGGCACCCACTGCCGGCCGTCCCACCGGTGCCCGTTCGCGATCGTGCCCACCTGGGGCGCCTGCTGCGGCAGCGGCACCCACTGCCGGCCGTCCCACCGATGACCGTTCGCAACCTGCCCCACCTGCGGAACCTGCTGCGGGGACGGCAACGGGACCCACTGGGTGCCGTTCCACTGGTGGCCGTTCGCGATCTGCCCGACCTGCGGCGGCCACGGCTGCTGACTCATGAGGCGAGCATAAACGAGTCGGTCAGCCCTGGAGGGCGCGGGCCAGGGCGTCCAGCTTGCGCTCGACGGTCGCCAGCCGCCCCGCGAATTCGCCCTGCGCGGCATCATCGGCGACCGCCGTCGCCCCGGCCGCTGCCGCGCGCCGCCGGCGGCCGCGGACGAACTTGAGGTAGCCGATGCCGATGGTCACCGCGAGCGCGAAAGCGACCACGACGAATCGCACCACGCTCCGGTCGCTGGTCACCGTCATTCCCACGGCGTAGACCATCGTGAACACCCCGCCCAGCAGGATGCCGTTGGACAGCACGCCCTGCGCCTCCGGCAGGAACAAGGAGATCGCAAGGAGCAGCGTGGCGGCGACCAGCAGGATGATGCCGGTCGTCAGCCGCCAGTCGGAGTGGAGGGAGTCGGGGTAGTAGTCGCCGGAGTAGGCGGGCTCCGGGTAGAAGGTGTTCACGCCGATGCCGACGAACGCCACCACGACCAGCCCGAGGAAGAACGCGAAGATCACCTGCAACGCCGTATTGGTCCTCATGACCAGACCCTAGACGTGAGCGGGCACCGTCGGGGCGTTTCGGCCGTTGGACGCATCTCGTAGAGTGCGCGCATGCCCGACCGAACCGCTCCGCAACGCTGGGCGGTGGTGGTGAATCCGAGCAAGTTCACCGACCTCGCCGCCGTCAAGGCCGATCTCGCGCGCCTGTGCGCCGCGCGGGAGTGGCCCGAACCCACCTGGTACGAGACCACGGTCGAGGATCCCGGTGAGGGTCAGACCCGGCAGGCCGTCGCCGACGGTGCCCGCCTGGTCTGTCCACTGGGCGGCGACGGCACCGTGCGGGCCGTGGCCAGCGGCCTTGTCGGCACCGGGTTGCCCCTGGGCCTGCTTCCCGGCGGAACCGGGAACCTGCTGGCCCGCAACCTCAAGCTCCCGGTGGACGACCTGGAGTCGGCGCTCGACATCGCCCTGGGTGGCGCGGAGCTCACGATCGACGTCGGCGAGGTGTCGTGGGACGACGACGAGCCGGCGGTGTTCCTCGTGATGGCCGGAATGGGCTTCGACGCCGAGATGATGGCCGGGGTGGACGACGGGCTGAAGAAGAAGGTCGGGTGGTTCGCCTACGTGGTCTCGGGCGCGGCCGCCCTGTTCCGTATCGGTTTCGGCGTCCGGGTCGCGGCTGACCGGCAGCGAGCCGTCAGCCAGCACGCCCGTACGGTGCTGGTGGCGAACTGCGGCGAGTTGACCGGCGGGCTCCGCCTGATCCCCGAGGCACAGCTCACGGACGGCCACCTGGACACCGTCCTCGCCTCTCCCCGATCGATCTCCGGCTGGCTGGCCATCGCCCTGAACGTGGTCTCGGTCCGCCGCCGCGGGCATCCCGCCTTCGTCCACCTCACCTCCGAGGAGGTCCGGGTGGCCACCCGCGAGCCGATCGAGGCCCAGCTCGACGGCGACGCCGTGGGCCCGCGCACCCGGATGAACGCACGGGTGCGGCCAGGCGCCCTCGTCGTCAGGGTGGGCGACCGCGGCGTGGACGCTCTCGACGCCGAGGGGAACTGAGCGCAGGCTCGCGCGGAAAGCCTGTTCCCCAGAAGGGGGACCAGCCGCTATCGTTCATCGCGTAGTCGCTGTACCGGCTCAGCTTCCCGTGCCGGGAAGCGGGGCGAAGCTCCTTCGGGGGGGTGCGGGACAACAAGGCGGCTCCGGACGGCGGGGCTGCACGCACAAGAAGGAGTTAGTGCATGGCCACTGGCACTGTGAAGTGGTTCAACGCCGAGAAGGGCTTTGGCTTCATCGCCCCGGACGGCGGCGGCCCCGATGTTTTCGCCCACTACAGCGCGATCTCGACCTCCGGGTTCCGCACGCTGGACGAGAACCAGAAGGTGCAGTTCGAGATCACCCAGGGCCCCAAGGGCCCGCAGGCCTCGAACATCACCCCGCTCTGACCTGAACCAGAGAACGGGCCCCCGCACCACGGTGCGGGGGCCTTTTTCCCGTCCGGTGGCCGTCGGTGGGCGCTGGCAGAATCGCTGCATGGCCACGGACATCTTCTGCCAGATCATCGCCGGTGAGCTCCGCACCACCGAGGTCTGGCGCGACGACACCGTCCTCGCGTTCCTCGACCACCGGCCGGTGTTCAAGGGCCACGTCCTGGTGTGCCCCACCCGTCACGTGGAGACCCTGCTGGACCTCCCCGGCGAGCTGATGGAACCGCTGTTCACCGCGACCCGGCGCATCGCCTCCGCCATCGGCCAGGCGCTCGGCGCCGACGGCACCTTCGTGGCCATGAACAACGTGGTGAGCCAGTCGGTGCCGCACCTGCATGTCCACGTCGTCCCCCGCCGGCGCGGCGACGGGCTGCGCGGCTTCTTCTGGCCGCGCACCCACTACGCCGGCGGCGAGGAGGCCGAGTACGCCGAACGCATCCGGGCCGCCCTCGCCTGACCCGCTCAGGGATAGATCTCGCCGGCGAACCACGTGCCGGCGTCGATCCACTCCCCCGCTCCGCCGCCACCCCAGCCGTTGTTGACGTAGAAGCAGGTGTCGGTGACCGTCTCGTCCCAGCTCCACCACAGGAACGAGTGGCGCACCACCCGCTGCTGCCAGGCGTACCCCCACGCGACCGGGTAGTGGCTCAGCCACCCCGTGCCGATCACCGCGGGTGTGCGGCGGTACGCGATCGAGTTGGCGGCGTAGTTGGCGAGCCGGGTCTCGTGGATCCCGAAGGTGTTCCAGTGGGTGTCCAGCCGCGTGTAGCTGCGCCCGTTCAGGTACTGCCAGGCGCCGGGCATGTCCCACGGCGTCGTCGCGCCCGACCCGAACGCGCAGAAGGTGGCGACCTGGCCGTGCAGCTCGGTGATCATGTTGTTCACGCCGCCGTCCTGCGCGATCGGCGCGACGGCGTCGGCGCCCCGTCCACCGTTGGCCCGGTAGAGACCGTTGCGTCCCGCCCAGTAGGCGTTGCCGCCGGACGCCTGTCGGTCGCCCCAGCCGAACAGGATCCCCCACGCGGTCGGGCCGCAACCGACCGCGCAGCCCTGGAAGTCGAACTGGTTGTAGGCGGGCTGGTCGCCGGAATTGCCGGCCCAGAAGATGTTCCAGGTCATGACACGATCCTTCCCAGGGGCCCGGTGCCGGGCGCGGACAGGGTGGGGGCGTCCTCGGGGACGATGAAGAACCTCAGCACCTCGTCCTCGCCGGCATAGTGCAGGTGCACCTCGAAGCTCGTGTCGGCCACGCTCACGTCCGCGCGCGGGGTGAGGACGAGCCGGGGCGGGAGCGGCTGCGGGTTCAGTTCCGCCGTGACCAGGTCGGCCGCCGGCCCACTGATCGTGAAGTCGCCCTCGGCCAGCAGCAGCACGGTGCGGGTCTCGCCCGAGCGGACGCCCTCGCCGAACTCCTCGGTGAGCCGCTCGGTCTCCCAGCGCGGCACCGCACGCTCGGCGAGTGCAGCGAGATGGTGCCGGTACGACGCCGCGTAGCCCTTCGTGAGCTCGCGCCAGGACCGCCACGGGCCGGCCTTGACCGGACGCTTCTCCCTCGTCACCTTCAGCTTCAGCGGCTCGGCCTTCTCGGGATCCTCGCCCCTACTGCCGGTCGTGACCGCGCGACCCGCCGGCAGCTTCGCCGGCAACTCGGCCGGCAGGCCGGCGAGCTTGGGGGGCATGGTCCCGATCTGGCCGATGAGGGTGCCCTTGGCGTCCTCCGCCGCGTAGCACAGCGAGTCCAGCTTCACCACGCGGGCCACCTCGCCGAGCCGGGCGAGCCGATGGCTCGGCGGCGCGAGTTCCAGGCTGAAGTGTGGCACCGGCACGTCGTGCGGGCCGGTGGCCACGATGAGGAACCCGCGGTCGTACTCGACGGCGCGGTCTCCCCGCGGGTCGGGCAGGGTGGTCACGACCCCCTCGATCTCGATCTCCCAGTAGGCGACGTCCTCGACGTCGGGCCGGTACATCGGCGTGGCCATGCCGAACCGCGGCTCGGACCTGCGCCGCGACGGCGGTGACACGTGCTCGTCGGTGAGCGCGGCCAGGGCCCTGGCGGCGCGGCGCCGGACGTCGATCGGCACCTTCTCGAACGGAACGCTCATGCTGCTCCTCCCCTTCGGCGGCCCGGTGGCCGCATCGTGCACAGCAGAGGCCCGACCGGTCCACGGTGATACCCGATCCCCCCGCGCGGGGGTCACCCGGAAGGGGCCTTACGGCTTGTCATCACTGCATGAAAGGCTCGGAGTGCATCCGGGAGGGGTCCTAGAAATGCACGCGAAATCGCGGAGTGGCGGAGCAGCGCTGATGGCGGCCATGTGCCGGGCCACCGGCCGGCCCGCGCTCGCCGCCGGCCCGGGACGGGTCCGCGAGCAGGCGGCCGCCCACCCGGCCGATCGCCTCCCCTCTTCAGCAACGCCGATCTCCTTCCACCCAGCAAAGGACTGACCCGTGTACGGCTCTCGTTTCCTCGATGCCCTGCCTGACGCCGCCGGCAGCGACTACGTGCCCCGTCACCTCCGCGCGGTCGAACCGGTTGCCGAGCCCACCGACAGCCAGGGCCCGATCGAACCGCTCGCTCTCCCCCAGACCGCGCTCGCCACCCTCGAGCGCGTCGAACCGGCAGCAGAGCCGGTCACGCTGCCGCTCGTCACCGTGCCGACCGGACGGGGCATGCAGCCGTTCCCGCACCCCGCCGACTACGCCGCACGCCGCGCGGCGGCGGACTGGCCGGCAGCCGCTGCCGCGTCGCAGGGGCTCTTCCGCCGGCGCGTCGACCCGGCGCGCCTGAGCGTCTAGCCGGCGCCGCGACCGCGATCGGTCGCCCCTGCCGGGAGAGGACCGTTCACACCCCGGCGGGTGAGGTTGCGGCCCGGGCTGGTTCGCGGCGGTGGACGACCCGTCCCCCCTGGACCACCGCCACCACGGCGGCGGGATCGCGCAACGCCTCGGTGGTAGCCGGATTGCGGTCGAACAGCACCAGGTCGGCGGGGGTGCCGGGGACGAGTGGCGGTTCGGCGTCGGGGGTGAGCAGCCGGACGCCGTTCGCGGTCGCGGCAACGAGTGCGAGGTCGGTCGGGACTCCCGCGTCGATCATCGCCGCCACTTCGTGCAGGTTGCGTCCGTGCTGGGACGGCAGGCCGGCGTCGGTACCCATCGCGAGACGCACGCCCGCGTCCAGGCAGCGCCGCAGCGCCTCCGGGTGGGCCTCGACCGCGCGGCGCGCCGCCGGGGCGAGGGCGGCCGGCAGTGCTCCCTGTGTGGCCAGCCGCAGCACGTCGGTGTAGATCCACACCGTCGGCACCACGAACGTCCCTGCTCCCGCCGCGCGCTCCGCCTGCGCGGCAGTGAGCAGCACGGCGTGCTCGATGCTGCGCGCGCCCAGGTCGATCGCCCAGTCGATGACCGGGCCGCCCCAGGCGTGCACCATCACCGGCAGACCGGCGCGCTCGGCCTCGTCGAGGATCGCTGCGAACCCGGCATGGTCGAACACCGGTTCCTGTTGCGCCGTACCCGCGCCCACACCACCGGTGCCCGCCACCTTGATCCAGTCCGCGCCGGCCTCCGCCAGGGCGGCCACGCGTGCCCGCAGGTGCCACGCACCGAGGGCGTCGGACGGGCCGAGGATGTCGAAGCTCAGGCGTAGCCGGGGACCGGGCGCGCCGGCGAGCAGGGGCAGCAGTTCCGGGCCGTAGCCGCCGGCGTCACGCGCGGTGGTGATGCCGGCGGCGAGGGTGGCGCGGGCGTTCCGTGCGGCGCCCTCGGGGTCGAACCCGTGCGCGTCGAAGTCGCTCCAGGCCAGGTGGGTGTGCGCGTCCACGAACCCGGGGGTCGCCCACAGGCCGTCCGCCGCCACCCGCGCCCCGTCCGGCTGCGTCCCGGGCGCAGCGACGAGCCCGGCGTCGATGTCGATGTCGCGCAGGCCGAAGACCCCGTCCGCTCCCAGCACGAAGGCACCGCCGACCCGACCGACCCTCTCGCCGACCTGTGGCAACCCGCTCATGCCGGCCGCCCGGGTAGGCGCGGCACCGACTCCAGGAGTTCCCGGCTGTACGGGTGACGGGGGCGGGCGAAGAACTCCGCCGCCGGGGCGTGCTCCACCAGCCGACCGTCCTTCAGGACGGCCACGTCGTCGCAGGCGGCGTGGATCACCGACAGGTCGTGCGAGATCAGGAGCACCGCCAGCTCCATCCGCCCGGCGAGACCGCAGAGGACGTCGAGCACCGTCCGCTGTACCGACACGTCGAGCGCGCTGGTGGGCTCGTCCGCCACCAGGACCCGCGGTTCGACGGCGAGGGCGCGGGCGATCGCGATCCGCTGGCGCTGGCCGCCGGAGAACTGGCGGGGGTAGCGGTGGAGGGAGTCCGGCGGGAGCCCGACGAGGGCGACCAGCTCCTCCGCGCGCCGGCGCCGCAGGGTCGCGGACCCCCGCCCGGCGCCGGGCCGGGACCGGTCGGATGGCGGCAATCCGTGGACGCGGAGCAGTTCCTCGAGCACCTGGCCGATGGTGAGCAGCGGGTTGAGCGAGGCGAACGGGTCCTGCTGGACGAGCTGGACCGCCCGCCGCTCCGCCCGGCTGCGCCGCGAGCCGAGCCCCTCACCGCCGAGCGTGATCGAGCCGGTGACCACAGGAACCGAGCCAACGATCGCCCGGGCGAGGGTGGTCTTGCCCGAACCGGACTCGCCGACGAGTCCCACGATCGTCCCGGGAGCGACGCGCAGCGACACCCGGTCGACCACCCGGCGTCCGTCGTACTCGACGCTGACGTCCCGCACCTCGAGTTCAGTCATCGGCGGGCTCCAGCGGGGGCAGCGGCAGGACGGCGTCGACGAGGCTGCGGGTGTAGGCGTCGCGTGGCGCGGTCACCACGTCGAGGGTCGGGCCGGCTTCGACCACCCGTCCCTCGTGGAGGACGACCACCCGGTCGCAGAGCCGGCCGACCACGGCGAGGTCGTGGCTCACGAACAGCAGGGACAGTCCCCGCTCGCGCTGCAGGGTGGCCAGCAGGTCGAGGATCTCGCGCTGGACGGTCACGTCGAGGGCGGTTGTCGGCTCGTCGCACAGCAGCAGGCCGGGATCCTGGGCGAGCGCCAGGGCGAGCAGGACCCGCTGGCGCTGCCCGCCGGAGAGCTGGTGCGGGTAGCGACGGGCGAGGACCACCGGTTCGGGCAGCCGGACGTCGGACAGCAGGTCGAGCACCCTCGCGCGGGCGCTCCTGCGGTCGAGGCGGCCGACCACCCGGCACACCTCGGCGACCTGGTCGCCCACCCGGGACAGGGGGTCGAGGAAGGTGAGCGGGTCCTGGAAGATCATGGCGGGCCTCGCGTCCAGCTCGACGGTGCCGCCGCTGCGGACGAGGCCACGGGGCAGGATGCCCATGATGGCCCGCAGCGTCAGGCTCTTGCCCGAGCCGGACTCCCCCACGAGGCCGACCGCTTCGCCGGGACCGACCTCGAAGGTGACGCCGTGCAGCAACTCGACCTCTCCGAGGACGCGCAGGTCGGTGACCCTCATCGCAGCCGCCACACGTCGGCAAGGCCGTCCCCGAGCAGGGACAACCCGACGCCCGTCGTGACCACCGCGATCCCGGGCAGCGTGGGCACCCACCACCGGGTGGTGAGGAACAGCTGCCCGTCACTGATCATGGTCCCCCAGTCCGGGGTGGGCGGCTGGACGCCGAGCCCCAGGTAGCCGAGCGTGACCACGGCGACCATGATCAGCAGGATCTCCGTCATCAGGAGCACGACCGCCAGCGGCAGGACGTTGGGCAGCACGTGGCGGGCGATCACCCGCGGGTGCGACAGCCCGCCGCCGTAGGCGGCCTGCACCCAGCCCTCCCGGCACAGCGTGCGGGTGCGGGCGCGGACCACCCGGGCGTAGCTGATCCACCCGACGAGTGCGTAGGCGACGTAGATGCCGCGCTCCCCGGTGCCGGCGGCGAACACCACAGCGATGACGAGCACGTAGAAGGGGAAGGCGACGAAGGTGTCGACGACGCGTCCGATCACCCAGTCGAGTCGGCCACCGGCGTAGCCGCTGACCAGGCCGAGCACGACGCCGACCACGAACGGCGTGGCGGCGGCGAGCACCGCGATGCGCAGGTCGGTGCCGGCGGCCGCGATCACCCGGGAGAGGATGTCGCGTCCCAGCTGGTCGGTTCCGAACCAGTGGGCGCCGGAGGGCGGCTGCAGTCCGTGGGCGAGGTCCTGGGCACTCGGGTCGTACGGCGCGATGAGCGGGGCGAACACGGCCAGTACGACCATCACGGCGAGGATGATCGCGCCCGCCACCAGGGCGGGCGTCCGTCGCGCTCGACGCCACCACCGGACGGCGGGACGCGGCTCGGTGGACCGAGTTCGGAACCGTCCCCAATTCGGTCCAGGAGCGCCGGTGGTCCCGATTGGGGACGGTTCCGAATTCGGTCCGCCGGTCATGCCGTCCTCACTCTCGGGTCCAGCAGCGCGACCAGCGCGTCGGTGAGGAAGGAGACCACCACCACGGTCAGGGCCAGCACCAGCGCGATGCCCTGCACGACCGGGAAGTCGCGGGAGCTGATCGAGGAGAACAGCAGGGCCCCGAGCCCGTTGATCGCGAACACCTTCTCGATCACCAGCGTGCCGCCGATGAGGTAGGCCACGTTGAGCCCCAGCAACGACACTGTCGGCACCGCGGCGTTGCGCAGCACGTGCGCCTGCACCCGCCACGACGGCAGCCGGGCCGCCCGCAGCGTGACCACGAAGTCGGCGTCCAGTACCTCCACGAGCTGCTCGCGCAGCGCGCGCACCAACGGCGGCGACATGCCCAGGGACACGGTGAGCGCGGGCAGCACGAGGCTGCGCAGCGGCTCGCCCGGCCCGGTGCCGACGCCGCCCACGGGCAGCCAGCGCAGGTGCACCCCGAACACGAGGATGAGGATGAGCCCCACCCAGAACGCCGGCATGGCCATGCCGATCGTGGGCACCACCCGCACCACGTGGTCGAGGGGGCCGTCCTTGTGGCTGGCGGCGAGCAGGGCCAGCGGCACCGCGATCAGCACGGTGAACACCACGCTGAGCAGCACCAGCGCCGCGGTCAGTCCCGCCCGGGACGCGACGAGCCCGAGCACCGGCTGGGACGTGACCAGCGACGTGCCGATGTCACCGCGACCGAAGACGCCGACGAGCCAGTCGCCGAGCTGCTGGGCCACCGGCAGGTCCAGGCCCAGCCGGCGGTGCAGTTCCTCGATGGACGCGGCAGTGGCCCGTTCGCCCAGGATCATCACGGCCGGGTCGCCCGGCACGATGCGCAGCAGGAGGAACACACAGATCACCACGCCGATCGTCACCGGGACGACGGCGAGCAGCGAGCGCCCCACCCAACGCATGAGGTGATTCTCCCCGTCGGAGCCGGGCTTGGCGAACGCCCGGCCCGCGCTAGTGCTGCAGCCAGACGTCCTGGAACAGCACGCTGCCGTTGATGCGGGGCGTCAGGTCGTGGACGGACGCCAGCGAGGCCACCGTGTTCTTCGTGTTGTACAGCGGGATGTAGGGCACGTCGTCGGCCAGGATCTGCTGGATCTCGGCGTAGATCCTCGCCCGCGCCTCACCGTCCGGCGTGGTGCGGCCCTGCTCGGCGAGCTGGGTGACCCGGTCGTTGGTGTAGTGCGTCCAGTACGACTTGCTGAACCCCTTCGGGTCGGTCTGGAAGGCGATCAGTCCGTCGGGGTCGGGCGCGTCGCTCTGCCCGGAGTTGATCATGGCGTCGAACTTGTAGGCGAAGAACCGCTCACGGAAGGCGTTCAGCTCGATCGACTCGATCTTGAGCGTGATGCCCAGCGGTTTGACCGCCTCCTGGATGATCTGCGCCTCCTGCGTGCGGACCGAATTCCCGGACGCGATCAGGATCGTGGCGGTGAACCCGTCCGGGAACTTCGACGCCGCCAGCTCGGTCTTCGCGGCCGCCGGGTCGTTGTCGAGCGCCTTCACGTCGGCGGAGTACTCGATCGTTGGCGGGATCAGCGTCTTCACCGTCTGCGCCGCACCGAACGTGACCGCCTGCGTGATGGCGTCCCGGTTCAGGGAGAGCGCGATGGCACGACGGACGTGGGGGTCGGCGAAGTACTGGTTCTGGGTGTTGAAGAACACCTGCTCGACCTCCCAGGAACCCAGCTGGGACACCGTCACGTTCGTGTTCCCGCTGAGCTGGGCGATCGTGGCCGGCGCGACGCCCTCGATGCCGGAGAGTTGGCCCGCCTCGAGCTGCTGGATGCGCTGGTTGTCGTCGGCGACGACCTTGTAGACCAGGTTCGCCGCGTACGGCTTGCCCGCCTGCCAGTAGTGGGTGTTGGCGGTGAAGCTCGTGTCGCCGCTGGGATCCCACGAGTCGGCCACCCACGGCCCGGTCCCGATCGGCTTGGCGAAGAACTCCTTCTCGCTCCTCCCGCCGAAGTCGGCGGGGAAGATGCCGTTGGAGAAGCCGGACAGCTCGGAAAGGAACGGGGTGTAGGCGTTCTTCAGCACGATGGTGAGGGTCTTGTCATCGGTGGCGGTGATGCTCGCGATCGGCGCCTGCAGCGGAAGCGGGCCCTGCACCTTGAGGTGGCGTTCGAGGGAGAACTTCGCGTCCTTGGCGGTCACCGGGGCCCCGTCGGAGAACAGCAGCCCGTCGCGCAGGGTGAAGGTGTAGGTGAGCTGGTCGGAACTCACTTCCCACTTCTCGGCGAGCCAGGGAATGATTCTTCCCTCCGTGTCGAAGGACACCAGCGGCTCGAACACCTTGTCGATGGCGAAGGCGTTGTTGGAGGTGATCTGGTTGTTCAGGTCGAACGAGGTCACCGGCGCCGGGCGCCCGTAGGTGATCGTGCCGCCGCGCTGCGGCGCGCTGCCGGTGGCGGCCGGTGTCGGGGCCGGGGACGCGGTGCACGCGCTCAGCGCGAACACGGCGAGGGCTGCGGCGAGACGGGCGGCGGTCTTGGTCATGTGGCTGGCTCCTGAGTCGGCCGGACGGTTTTGGCTGAGGTCCCGGGACGTTCGGGACGCGGTGTGCGTGAAAGAGGGCGTGCGGACGTGCGTCCGCGGTCGGGCTCGGTCAGCGCCAACACCGACAGCAGGCACCGCAACGGGCGGGCATTCGCCCCGGCCTCCGGTCGCTGTGCATGCCGGAAGGATAGCGGACCCTCGACGCGGCCAACGTGGCGGTCTAGCGTGACAGGGGTCACAGCGGCAGGAGGAAGCGATGGCCGGGGTCGATCCGCACATCGAGCACGTCGGCGCCTGGGTGAGCGCCGGAATCCGCCGGACGGTGCCGCGCGCGAAGCTCTCCGACGCGTTCGGCCCGACGTATGAGGAGGTCGGTCGGCTGCTCGGTGGGGCGGGGGTGCCGGTGCGCGGACCGGCGTACGCGGAGTACTTCGGGATGCCGACGGACAGCGTCGACGTCGAGATCGGATTCGGGATCGGGGAGGTGGTTTCGGTCGATGGCCTCGCGGTCACCGAGCACCCCGCGGTGCGAGCGGTCGTCGGTACCCACGTCGGGCCGTACGAGCAGCTGGCCGAGGCGTACGGGGAACTGATGCCCTGGCTGGAGCTGGAGGGGCACGAGCTGGCCCCGTCCATGTACGAGCTGTACCTGAGCGAGCCGGACGAGGACCCCGCGAAGACCGTGACGAAGCTGGTCTTCCCGGTGGTCGACGCCGGCTGACCGCTAGGGTGCCACCCGTCGAAGGGAGGCGGCCATGACGACCACGCGCGGTCGGGGTGCGCCGGCCTACCTCGCCGGCCTGCTCCTGGCGGGACGCCGCGTGGTGGCCGTCGGCGGGGGGAACGTGCACCGGCGCCGGGTGCCGAAGCTGCTCGCCGCCGGGGCGGACGTGACGGTGGTCTCGCCGGTGCTCCACCCCGAGCTGGCCGCGCTGGCCGAGGCCGGCGCCCTGGCCTGGCGGAAGGGCGAGTTCACGGAGGACGACCTCGACGGCGCGTGGTACGTGCTGGCCGCGACGGACTCACCCGACGTCAACGCGCGGGTCGCTGCGGCGGCGGAGGCCCGGCACACCTTCTGCGTGCGTGCCGATCGGGCGGAACTGGGGACGGCCTGGACGCCGGCCACCGGCGCGGTCGGTGACGCGACGATCGGCGTCCTGACGAACCACGACCCGCTGGCCGCGCGCGCGCTGCGGGACCGGCTCCTGCGCCTGATCGGTGGCGCGGATGGCTGACCGTGCCGGCGAGGTCGTGCTGGTGGGCGGGGGCCCGGGCGATCCGGACCTGCTGACCGTCGGCGGACTTCGGGCGTTGCGGCAGGCGGACGTCGTGCTCTACGACCACCTCGCCCCCCTTGCCTGCCTGGCTGAGGTGAGGCAGGGCGCGCTGCTGATCGACGTGGCGAAGGTCCCGGGCGGGCGGCAGGTGCCGCAGGACGAGATCAACCGGCTCCTCGTCGAGCACGCCCGGACCGGGGCGATGGTGGTGCGGTTCAAGGGCGGTGACCCGTTCGTGCTCGGCCGCGGGTCGGAGGAATGGCTGGCCTGCGTGGACGCCGGCATCCCCGTCCGCGTCATCCCCGGGGTGTCGTCCGCGATCGCCGGTCCGGAGCTCGCGGGGATACCCCTCACCCACCGCGGGCTCAGCCAGGGCTTCACCG
>JAEVYS010000051.1 GCA_023392635.1 Actinomycetes bacterium
CGTGGATGCCGACGAGCTGGAGGTGCCGGCGACCGGCATCGGTGGCGGCCTCGCCCGGCGGGCGTTCGCCGCGCGGCTCGACGTCGCCGACCTCCTCGCCGCCGACGCTGCGCTCGCCGAACGCGCACGGGCGCTGGGCGCGGGCCTGGACACCGCGCCCGGCGGCGGTGCGGCCGGTGGCACCGGGCTCGCGGTGCTCGCGTCCGGAGGGCGACTCATGGCGGCTACGCAGTTTTGCTATACCGAAGCGGCTCTCGGGCGCACGTTGTCGGCCGCCGACCTCGTCGTCACCGGCTGCACCGAACTCTCGGCCCTGGACCGCGGCGGCCCGGTCGTCACGGCGGTCGCGCGGTGGGCGGAGGAGGCCCAACGCCCTTGCCTGCTGGTCACGGCGGGCGCCGGACTGGCCCGTCGGGAGCTGCGCACGCTGGGCATCGAGGCCGCCCACCTGTTGCCGTCCACGACGGTGGAGGCGCGCGACCTGGCCGCGGTGGGGGCCCGCATCGCGGGCGGCTGGGTATCTGGTTCACCGAGCGCTCACGTAGACTGAACGCGTGCGGAATAACCGCCCCACAGGGGAGGTTGCCACCGACGAACGCTCAGTCCGGAAGGATCCCAGGCAGATATGACTGTTGACACCCAGATCACCACCGAAGGCATCGTCCTCACCGAGGTGGCCGCGCAGAAGGTCAAGGACCTCATCGCCAACGAGGATGTGGACAGCCTCGCGCTGCGCATCTCGGTCGCTCCGGGCGGCTGCTCGGGCCTGCGCTACCAGCTCCAGCTCGACGACCGCACCCTCGACGGCGACGTCGCGGCCGACTGGTACGGCGTGAGCGTGGTCACCGACCGCATGAGCGCCCCCTACCTCGCAGGCGCCACGATCGACTTCGTGGACACCATCGAGCAGCAGGGGTTCACCATCGACAACCCGAACGCGACGGGTTCCTGCGCCTGCGGGGACAGCTTCCACTGAGCTGACCCGCCAGCTAGGGTTTCGCGCATCGCAGTGTAGGAATCGAACCGGAAGGGCCGCCTCGTGGGTCGACAGTTCCGCCCGAACAAGCTCCTGCTCGTCGCGGCGGCCGGGGTCGGCGCACTCGCCCTTGCCGGGTGTAGTGCTGACACCGTGGCCCAGTGGGGCCGGTTCGGGCTGCCAGAGGCTGCCACCGACCGCGCGCCGATGATCGGCGGCCTCTGGACGGGTGCCTGGATCGCTGCCCTGGTTGTGGGCGTCTTCGTCTGGGGGCTCATCGGTTGGGTGGCGTTCCGCTATCGCAAGAAGAGCGCCGACCACCTGCCCGAGCAGAAGCAGTACAACCTCCCGCTGGAGTTGCTCTACACGCTGGTGCCGTTCCTGATCATCGGGGTCCTGTTCTTCTACACCGTCCAGACCCAGAACAATGTCAACGCCAAGGTCACCGACCAGCCCGTCCACACGATCAACGTGGTCGGCCAGAAGTGGTCCTGGACGTTCAACTACATGGAGTCGGGCAACCCGGCCGTCGGCGCCGACGTGCATGAGGCGGGCACGATCGACAAGATCCCCGACCTCTACCTCCCGGTGAACAAGCCGGTGCGGTTCAACCTGCACTCCGCGGACGTGATCCACTCGTTCTGGGTTCCTGCGTTCTACTACAAGCTGGACGTGATCCCGGGTCGCACGAACACCTTCGATGTGACGCCGGACAAGCTCGGCACGTTCTCCGGCAAGTGCGCCGAACTGTGCGGCACGTACCACGCCGCCATGCTCTTCACGGTCCACGTGGTCAGCGAGGACGACTACACGGCGTACCTGAACACGCTGAAGGCGGCCGGCCAGACCGGCGAGATCAAGGCTCCCGAATACCCGAACACCGTGCCCAGCGTCCCCGCGGCGGAGGGAGAGCAGAAATGACGGCTGTCGCGAGGGTCGGCCTGGACGAGGTCGAGGCCCGCCCCCTGGTGGAGCGCCGGCGCTGGGGTGCCTTGGCGATGAAGCTGCTCACGACCACCGATCACAAGGTGATCGGCAACATGTACTTCGTCACCGCATTCCTCTACTTCTGCTTCGCCGGCCTGTTGGCCCTGGCCATCCGGGCGGAACTTGCCTACCCCGGTCTGCAGTTCCTGCACTACGAGACGTTCAACCAGTTCTTCACGATGCACGGCACGTTGATGCTCCTGATGTTCGCGACGCCGATGTTCGTGGCGTTCGCGAACGCGATCATGCCGCTGCAGATCGGCGCGCCGGACGTGGCGTTCCCGCGCATGAACGCCTTCAGCTACTGGCTGTACCTCTTCGGTTCGCTGACCGCCTGCGCCGGCTTCCTCACCCCTGGTGGTGCGGCGAGTTTCGGCTGGTTCGCGTATGTGCCGCTGTCGGATGCGGTGAACTCGCCCGGGATCGGTGGCGACCTGTGGATCATGGGCCTGTACGTGATGGGCCTGTCGACAATCCTGGGCGCGGTCAACTTCACCGCGACGATCATCACGTTGCGTGCACCCGGCATGACGATGTTCCGGATGCCCATCTTCACCTGGAACATCCTGGTCACCTCGATCATGGTGATGATCTGCTTCCCGGTGCTGGCTGCGGGGCTCCTGGTGCTGGAGGCCGACCGCCGGCTCGGGACCCACATCCTTGACCCGGCAACGGGCGGTGCGATCCTGTGGCAGCACCTCTTCTGGTTCTTCGGGCACCCCGAGGTGTACATCATCGCGCTGCCGTTCTTCGGCATCATCACCGAGATCCTGCCGGTGTTCAGCCGCAAGCCGATCTTCGGCTACATCGGCCTGGTGGCGGCGACCCTGAGCATCGGGGCCCTGTCGATCGCCGTGTGGGCGCACCACATGTTCGTCACCGGCGCGGTCAACCTGCCCTTCTTCTCCTTCATGACGTTCCTGATCGCCGTTCCGACCGGGGTGAAGTTCTTCAACTGGATCGGCACGATGTGGGGCGGAGCGATCAGCTTCGACACACCGATGGTCTGGGCCCTCGGCTTCCTCACCACGTTCCTGTTCGGCGGTCTGACCGGCATCATCCTGGCCTCCCCGCCCCTGGACTTCCCAGTCTCCGACACCTACTTCGTGGTGGCCCACTTCCACTACGTCCTGTTCGGCACCGTGGTGTTCGCCATGTTCGGCGGCTTCTACTACTGGTGGCCGAAGTTCACCGGACGAATGCTCGACGAGCGCATGGGCAAGCTGCACTTCTGGCTGTTGTTCATCGGTTTCCACACCACGTTCCTCGTGCAGCACTGGCTGGGCGTGGAGGGCATGCAGCGCCGGATCGCGGACTATCTGCCCGGTGAGGGCTTCACGTTCCTGAACCAGGTCTCGACGGTCGGTGCGTTCCTGTTGGGCGTCTCGATGCTGCCGTTCCTGTGGAACGTGTGGGTCAGCCGCAAGGCCCCGCTGGTGAAGGTGAACGACCCGTGGGGATGGGGACGGTCGCTGGAGTGGGCGACCTCGAGCCCGCCGCCGCGCTTCAACTTCGACAAGGTGCCGCGGATCCGCTCGATCTCTCCGGCGTTCGACGCGATGCACCCCGCCATTCCGGAACCGATCAACCCCGCACGCGAGGTCATCGAGAGCGCGACCACCGGTGAGGTGACCAAGTGAAGGCCGAACGGTTCATCTTCGCGATCGTGGCGGCGTTCTTCGTCGTGGTTGCGCCGATCTACTGGATCATGAGTCGCGAGGTCATCGGCACCGTGGCGCTGATCCTGACGCTCGCGTTCTTCGGCATGATCGCGGTGTTCTTCACCATCCAGTCGCGCAAGATCGACCCGCGTCCGGAGGACCGCAAGGACGGCGAGATCATCGAGGGCGCCGGTGAGGTCGGATTCTTCCCGTCGCGCAGCCTCTGGCCGTTCTGGGCAGCCCTGACAGTGCTCATGATGGCGCTCGGACCGGTGTTCGGCTGGTGGCTCACCCTGCTCGGCATGGGAATGGGGATCTGGTCGGTCACCGGCTGGTGCTACCAGTACTACCGGCGCGAGTACCAGCACTAGCGTCACTCCTTGGGGGTGTCGGTCCGTCGTCGGCCAGCGTGTGACGACCACTTCGTTCCAGTTCGGCCCGAAGGGCAGCGAGCTCGTCCGCGAGCTGTTCGACTTGGGCGCGCGTGGCCGCCTCTTCGAGCTCTGTGACCTCGGAGACGCGCTGGACCAACCACGACGCGATCGTTGCCGTGACCACCCCAAGGAGAGCGATTCCGCCGACCATCAGAGCCGCGGCGACGAATCGGCCCGTGATGGTCACCGGATAGAGGTCGCCATAGCCGACGGTCGTGATGGTGCTCATCGCCCACCAGAACCCGTCTCCAAGAGTCGTGATCGAGGCACCTGGCTCTCCTCGCTCCGCTTCGGTGATTGCCAAGGCCCCGATGGTGATCAGGAGTAGGGTCGCGCCGGCCGTATAGATCACCACCCGCCCGCGGAGCTCTCGCGTGCCGGTGCGGTTGAGAATCGAAAGTAGCGCCAACAAGCGCACCAGGCGCAACGGTCGAAGGAGGGGGAGCGCAACGACAGCCAGGTCGATCAGGTTCGACGTGACGAACGACCACTTGCGGGGCGCGAGGAAGAATCTTGTGACGTAGTCAGCCGCGAACAGCAGCCAGGCCGTCCACACGACCACCTCGCACGTGGGTGCCAGCCAGTCAGGACCGGTAGTGATCGCAATCGGGACCGCATAGGCAAGGAGGAAGACCAGGGCCACTACCGTGAGCGGCCACTCCGCAGCCTCTTCCCATCGGCGCAACTGCTCCGCGCGATGCGCCTGATCGGCAGAGGGATCCATCTGAGGACCCTGGACGTAAGCATGCCCGACCTCAGCGCCGCCCATGACGGCTCCACGGCTCGACGTCACGGTCGGTGGTCGTGTCGACACGAGAACCCATGGGCGTCAACCTAACGCTCGGACGCACCGCGAACACAGGGATTGATGTTTGTGCCCTGCGGCGTCGGCTCGCTCACATCCTTAATAACGTTCAAGAATCCGGTTGTTCACCCGCGGGTGGCCTTCGAGGGCCCTAGCGTGAATTCATGGCCCCTCGTCGCCGTAGCATCGTGGGCCGCATCCTGGTGGCCCTGCTCGCGCTCATCGCCCTCGCGGCGGTGGTGCTGTTCACCCCCGTCGTCGACCCCGACCTGACCGCCCGCTCGCGGCCGTACGCGTCCTACGCCGACGCCTCGGCGGCGATCGATGCCGTGCTCGGCCAGGAGTCCGACATGCCCCTGCTCGCCCGCGGCGGAAGCATCGCCGACCTCACCGGTGCACGGACGCCGGTGGCCCTGGTGATCTTCCACGGCTACACCAACACCCCCGATGGCTTCCGGCTCGTGGCGAAGGCCTACCAGGCCCAGGGCTACAACGTCTGGGTTCCTCGCATGCCGCACCACGGCCTCGCCAACAAGATGACCGACGAGTTCTCGAGGCTGACGGCCGAGGAGCTCCGCGGCTTCGCCGACGAGGCGATCAATATCGCAGCCGGCCTCGGCGACAAGGTCTGGGTGATGGGCCTTTCGGGCGGTGGAGCACTGGCCACCTGGGCGGCGACCGAGAGGCCGGAGGTCGACCGCACGATCCTTGTCTCGCCGCTGCTCAACCCCGGCGGCTACCCGAGCTGGCAGGTGCCGCCCATGGCCCGTGCCCTCCGGCTGTCACCGAGTGACCTGTACAACTGGTGGGCGCCGGAGAAGGGTGCCGACAACGTGGAGGGCATGATCTACCCGCGCTACTCGCTGAAGGGGATCGCAGCGTTCCTCGGCATGCGCCTGTGGGTGGAGCGGAAGCCGGCAGGGACGGTCAAGGGCACCGTCCTGCTGGTGCGCAACGCGGGGGACGCCAGCATCGACGCCGACTTCAACGAGCGACTCATCCGTCAGATCACTCCTGCCGCACAGGTGGAGATCTACCAGGTGCCGGCGTCGGCGAAACTGCCGCACGACTTCATCGCACCCGACCGCGAATTCGGGCCGGACAGCCAGGTCAGCGAGGGCTACCGCCAGTTGTCATTGGCGCTCGGGATCCCGATGCCTGATCCGCTGGCGGCCCGCTGAGCGCTACTGCATGCCCTGGTCGCGGGCCCTGGTGAGCGCGTCGAGGGACGCCTGGTCACCGCTCACGGTCGGCGGCAGGTCGCCGCGACCCCACAGCCAGCGGTACACCTGCTCGGCTGTCCCGCTGATGGTGGCCGACGGTGTGGCCCCGGGCGCCGCGACAGCGCCGGGCTCGTCGTAGGACTTTCCCGACTGGCCGACACCACGCCAGCGGCCGGGTTGCACGAGGTAGGACTCGCCCAGATCCTCTCCGACCAGGGCGACCGCGCCACCGGTCGGCGTGAAGGTGAACCCGGGCAGGGTGCCCCACCAGGCCCACATGACCTCGACGCCGTGGGCCAGACCTGCCATCGCCAGTTCGGGGCTGCTCACCGGCGTCGGCGGCCGTCCTGCGGCCATTTCCGCGTCGAGCCGGTGCATGGTCGCCTCGTGCGCCTGCATCCGTCTCGTCGACCCCACGTTCTGGGCGGTGTCGAGCCAGAACCACGCCGCCTCGGTGTCCTTGCGCCGGCGCAGCTGGGCCAGGAGTTCAGCGGTCTGCTCCCGGAAGATCCGGACGACCGCCTCGGTGCTGTCGGGACGCTCCGGCTTGGCCGCCTCGACCGCCTCGGACTGCTCGTCCGTGGTCGCTCCGGAGCCGAGGATGCCAGCCCAGAAGGCGTGCACCTCCGTGAGGTGCCACAGCAGGTCGCCCGCCGTCCACTCCGGGCAGGTCGGCACCCGGGTGGCCGGGTCGGCAGCCAGCACCGCCGACAGGAACCGTTCGGACTCGTCCTCGATCACGGTCAGGTAATTGGGCATGCTGGGAGTCAACCACGCCGGACTGACGGTGGTCGATGACGGGGAATGCTCACCAGCTGGAGTGCAGCGGCCGTCCCTCGTTGTAGCCGGACGCGGACTGCACGCCAACGATCGCCTGCGCAGCGAACTCCTTGAGGGTGCGGGCGCCCGCGTAGGTGCAGGAGCTGCGCACGCCGGACACGATGAAGTCGAGCAGGTCCTCGACGCCGGGCCGCGCCGGGTCGAGGTACATCCGTGAACTCGAGATTCCCTCCTCGAAGAGCGCAGCGCGGGCGCGGTCGAACGCCGACTGGGTGCGCGTGCGGGCGCGGACGGCGCGGGCGGACGCCATGCCGAACGACTCCTTGTACGGCCGGCCGTCGGACGCGTAGAGCAGCTCGCCCGGCGATTCGTTGGTGCCGGCGAACCAGGAGCCGATCATCACCGCTCCGGCTCCCGCGGCGAGGGCCAGGGCCACGTCGCGCGGGTGACGGACGCCGCCGTCGGCCCAGATGCTGCGGCCGGCGTCCCTCGCCTCCTGCGCGCACTCCAGCACCGCCGAGAACTGCGGGCGGCCGACACCGGTCTGCATCCGGGTGGTGCACATCGCGCCGGGGCCCACGCCGACCTTGACCACATCGGCGCCGGCGTCGATGAGGTCGGCCGTACCGTCAGCGGTCACCACGTTGCCGGCGACGATCGGCACGTCCCTGCCGGATGCTGCCACGACCGCGCGGCACCGCTGCACCGCGCTGATCATGCGCTCCTGGTGGCCGTGGGCGGTATCCATGACCAGCACGTCCGCCCCCGCCTCGAGCAGCGACTCGGCCCGGTGCTCGACGTCGCCGGAGATGCCCACGGCCGCGCCGATGCGCAGGCGTCCGTCCGCGTCAAGGGCCGGGGTGTACAGGGCGGCCCGGAGGGCTCCCCGCACGGTGAGCAGGCCGGCGAGCCGGCCGTCGCGCACCGCGAGGGCAGCCTTGTGCCGTCGAGCCGTGAGCTCATCGAACACCTCGGTGGGCGTGGCCTCCGGCGACATGATCGTGAGGTCGGTGAGCATCGCCTCGTGCACCTGTGCGAAGCGGTCCATTCCCTCCATCTCGGCCTCGGACACGGTCCCGACCGGCGCGCCGCCCGCGTCCACGACGACGACCAGGCCGTGCGCGCGCTTGGGCAGCAGCATCAGCGCCTCGCCGACCGTGGCGTGCGGACCGATCGTGAGCGGGGTGTCGAAGACCGTCGGTGCCGCCTTCACCTTCGCGATGGCGCCGCCGACGATGTCCACGGGGAGGTCCTGCGGGATGATCGCGATGCCGCCTCGGCGGGCGACGGTCTCGGCCATCCGGCGTCCGGCGACCGCTGTCATGTTCGCCACCACGAGCGGCAATGGCAGGCACAGCCCGTCGGTGCTGGTCAGGTCGACGTCGAGCCGGGAGGTCACCGACGAGCGGCGCGGCGCCATGAAGACGTCGTCGTAGGTCAGGTCGTACTCGGGCTTGCCGGTGAGAAAACGCACGGGGAAAGGGTACCCGGCCCCTCTCCCGGGGCGGGAGGAGTCAGCCGTGTACCAGCACCAGGCCGGGCTCACCGTTGGGCGCCTCGGGGCCGCGGCCGAGTGGGCGGTAGCCCATCCTGCGGTACAGCCGACGCGCTGGTGAGTCGACGTCGGCGACGGTCAGCCAGTGCACGCCTGCGCCCGAGGCCACCATCAACTGCTTCAGCAGCTCGAACCCCATCCCGTGCCGGGTGAAGGACGGGTGCACGGCCAGCAACTGCACGGCGAAGGAGTCCTCCAGCCCGGCCGCGCGGCCCTCGAGGCCTTCGGCGAGGTCGCGCGACCATTCGTCGGTCTGTTCCTCCCAGCGCCAGCGGTGGCCGTAGCCGAACCCGATCAGCTCACCGACCTCGCGGGCGGTCACGGCCACCAGGTCGGCGCGGTCCAGCGCGAGGTCGTACAGCGTCGCGTACAGCTCGGCGACGTCGGAGGATTCCGGGAGCGGGCCGCGCGAGGAAGCCATCGCGTAGAGCTGCTCGACCTCCTCCGGTGAGGGCAGCGCGGCGCCGGCCCTCACCACCTCGACCAGGGGGCTCAGTGTGCGTCCCCGGCCTCGCTCGACTCCAGCACCCGCTCGTCGGTGTCGGGAGCCTCGATCGCCCCGTGGTGCTCGGCCTCGGCCACCTCGGCGGCGGTCGGCTTGGGCAGCTGGCCGTTGGCGTACCAGCGGGACAGCTGCTGGCGGACGCGTCCGACCTTCACGCCGTTGGGCACCAGGGCCTTCGGCTGCGGATGCCGGGTGAGGGTGTACGCCTCGCCCTGGGAGAGCGGTACGTGTGCCTCGCTGAACCCGCCATCGGGATTGCGGACGATGATGTTCGACTCCGAGCCGTGCAGCACCCGTTCCTTGTCGGAGCGCTGGAGCGACAGGCAGATGCGCTTGGTGACGATGAAGGCGATCACCGGCATCACGAACACCGCCACCCGCATGAAGTAGGTGACCGCGTTCAGCGAGACATGGAACTGCGTGGCGATGATGTCGTTGCCGCCCGCGAGCCAGAACATCGCGTACGCCGTCATGCCGGCCACGCCGATCGCTGTGCGCACCGGGGCGTTTCGGGGTCGGTCGAGCAGGTGGTGCTCGGACTTGTCCCCGGTGATCCAGGCCTCGATGAACGGGTAGAGGGCCAGGCCGGTGAAGAGCAGGCCCATGAGGCCGACGCCGGGCAGGAAGATGTTCCACGACCAGGTGGTGCCCGCGATGTGCCACTCCCAGTTCGGCATGATCCGGATGGCGCCCTCGACGAAGCCCATGTACCAGTCGGGCTGGGATCCCGCGGTGACCTGGGACGGGTTGTACGGGCCGAACAGCCACACCGGGTTGATCTGCAGCACGGCGCCCATGAGGACCGTGATGCCGAACACGATGAAGAAGAACCCGCCGGCCTTCGCGACGTAGATCGGGAAGAAGGGGTAGCCCTGGATGTTGCGGTTGGTGCGTCCCGGTCCGGGCCAGTGGGTGTGCTTGTGGTAGACCAGCAGCGCCATGTGTGCGCTGATCAGGCCGAGCAGGAGGCCGGGGATCAGCAGGATGTGGACCATGTAGAGCCGGGGGATCACGAGCGTGCCGGGGAACTCCCCGCCGAAGACGAAGAACTCCGCCCACGTGCCGATCAGCGGGATCGAGCGGACGAGTCCGTCCACGAACCGCAGGCCGGTGCCGGACAGCAGGTCGTCGGGCAGCGAGTAGCCGGCGAACCCCTCGACCAGGCCCATCGAGAACAGGCCGATGCCGATGATCCAGTTGAGTTCGCGCGGCTTGCGGAACGCCCCGGTGAAGAACACCCGCAGCATGTGCGCGGTCATCGCAGCCACGAACAGCATGGCCGCCCAGTGGTGGATCTGGCGCACCAGCAGCCCACCGCGGATGTCGAAGCTGATGTTCAGCGTGGACGCGAACGCCTCGGACATGCGCACGTCGTGCAGCAGCTGGTAGCTGCCGGCGTAGTCGACCTCGGCCATGGACGGCTTGAACCAGATCGTCAGGAACACGCCGGTCAGCAACAGGATGACGAAGGAGTACAGCGCGATCTCGCCGAGCAGGAACGACCAGTGGTCGGGGAAGATCTTGCGGATGTTCCCGGCGAGCTTGGCGATCCCGATCCGGTCGTCCACCCAGGTGGCGGGGCCGGCCAGCTTGCTGGTGGCCTTCCTCGCCGGAGGCGTCCTGACCTCGAGAGCGGGCGATTCGGGGTTGAGTTCTGCTGGCTTGGCCATCAGCGGTCACCCTCCTGGAAGTCCTTCGAGGAGTCACGCTCGAAGTAGCTGGGCCCCACCGGAACGGTGAAGTCGCTCCTGGCCACCAGATACCCCTCGGCGTCGGTGGTGATGGGCAGCTGCGGCAGGGAGCGCGCAGCCGGCCCGAACACGACCACCCCGGAATTCCCGAGGTCGAAGGTGGACTGGTGGCAGGGGCACAACAGGTGGTGGGTCTGCTGTTCCCACAGGCTGATCGGGCAGCCGACGTGGGTGCAGATCTTGGAGTAGCAGAGGATGCCGTCGACCTGCCAGTCACGCCGGGAGTCGGGGATCTTGATGCTGTTCGGGTCCATCCGGACCACGATGATGGACGCCTTCGCCTTGTCCCGCTGGTACTCCGCGGCGTCCTCGACCTTCGCCAGGCTCTCGGGCTGGGCGTTGACCAGCTGGCCGACCACCAGGTCGGTGGCCTTCAGCGGGATGTTCGTGACGTCGTTGACCAGGCGGACGCCCTCGGCCCACAGGGTCTTCTCGATGGTCTTCGCACGAAGGTCGGCGGTGGGCCACGGGCCCATGTCGGCCAGACTGACCACGGCGGGCAGGAGCATCATGCCCAGCGCGCCGGCCATGCCGGTGCCGAGGAGCTTCCGCCGGCGGATCGCCGAGCCCTCGATGCCGGTCTCCAGGTCGGCGAGCACCCGCTCCCGCGCCTCGGGAGGAGAGGCCGCGCCGTGCCGGTCGCCCACGATCTCCTCGTCGCTCATCAGCGTCCGGGCCCACTGGACGGCGGCGACGCCGATCAGCAGGGTCGCAATGCCGGCGGTGAGGCCGAGCAGGGTCGTCTGCATCTTGAAGTTCGTGCCGAACACCACCAGTTCCGCGTCGCGCGGCACGGCGAAGTACACCACGAGGAAGGCGATCACGAGCACCGGGACAGCGGCGAGCATGGCCACGATCTGCCGGTACGCGCGATCCGCGGCGGCAGGATCGACGTCCGTGAAGCGCGGCGGGTGCTCCTCGAGCCCCGGGTCGGGGACCGGCAGGTCGTTCTCGAGCTCGTTCATGCGCGTGCCCCCCGGGAAGCGATCCAGACCGCGAACAACACCAGCGAACCGATGCCGCCCACCCAGGCCCAGAACCCCTCGGCCACCGGGCCGATACCGCCGAGGCTCAGGCCGGCGGACGGCACCGCGTTGACCTGCTCGATGTAGGCGATGACCTGCTTGGCGTTCTCGTCCGGCAGCGCGCCGGGAGCGAACACCGGCATCTGGCCGGGGCCCGTGCGCAGCGCCTCGAGGATCTGCTTGGGGGTCGCTCCCTGCAGGTTCGGCGCGACCAGCCCGTTGGGCAGCGCGCCTCCGGCGCCCCGGAAGTTGTGGCAGGCCGAGCAGTTGGTGCGGAAGAGCTCGCCGCCGCGGGCCACGTCCTCGGAGCTCATCCCGGCCGGGTTGTACTGGTCCTCGGTGGGAATTCCGGGGCCGTCCCCGAGGCTGGCGACGTAGGCCGCCATCGCGGCGATCTCGTCCTCGGTGAAGGTGTTCTCCTTCTGCGGGGCCTGGGTCAGCGGGTTGGGCATCGGCATGCGACCGGTGCTCACCTGGAAGTCGACCGCTGCCGCGCCCACGTTCGTGAGGGCAGGGACGCCCTGCTGGGCCAGGCCCTCGCCCTGCAGCCCGTGGCAGGACGCGCAGTTCAGCGCGAACAGGGCCTTCCCCTGCGCGATCAGCTGTGCGTCTGCGGCGCCGTCGGCCACCGACTCCGTTGCCGGGGACAGCGCGGCGTAGCCGGCACCCACCAGGAACAGGCTCAGCAGCAGCAGGACCGGCCGCGCCGCGCGGGAACGGCGCAGCGAGGTGCGAGAGGACGACCGACCTCCACGGGCCAGGAATCTCATTCGGGGTTCCTCCTTGGAAGGTCAGCGCAGCAGGTAGAGCACGCCGAAGAGCACGACCCAGATCGCGTCGACGAAATGCCAGTAGTACGAGGTCACAATCGCGTGAACGGCTTGCTCATGCGTGAACCGGCGGGACATATACGTCCGTCCCAACATAAGCAAAAATGCCACCAAGCCGCCGACCACGTGAAGCCCGTGGAACCCGGTGGCGAGGAAAAACGCTGACGTGTAGGCGTTGGTGGAGATCACGAAGCCCTCGTTCACGAGGTTCGCGTACTCGTAAGCCTGGCCACCGATGAAGACGGCGCCCATCACGAACGTCAGGGTGTACCACTCCCGCAGGCCCCAGCCGCCGACGTTGGCGAGGGAGCCGCTACGGCCCACCTGTCCCCGCTCCGCGGCGTGCACGCCGAGCTGGCAGGTGACCGAGGAGAGCAGCAGGATCGTGGTGTTGATGGTGGCGAACCACGGGAAGCTCACCCCGAACCAGTCGTTGAGAAGGTGGTTCGAGCCCCACTCCCACATGCTCGTGGTGCCGGCGGCGGCCGCGGCGGCGCCCGTGGTCTCCCGCAGGGAGAAGTAGGCGGCGAACAGTGCGGCGAAGAACATCAACTCACTGGCCAGCCAGATGATCACTCCCACAGCGAGCGTGTCGGGCCGGCCCCTGACCCCCTGCAGCCGGCTGGACGCCACGGGGTGCAGGGCTCCGCGCGGGACGCCGGTCGGTGCGCTCAGCGGTGTGGTGTGGGCCATTGCGCCATTATGTCCAATGGCTGCGCTAATGGGCACCTCGTGACACGGATAATTGGGGGCATGGGAAACACCTGGATCGTGCCGCTCCATGCCGATCCAACCAACCAGCCGCCACCTCTCACCTGGCTGACTCTGCTGACGGAGTGGAAATGGGACTGGCTGTTCGCGATCCCGGCCGCGGTGGGCCTCGGGCTGTACCTGTGGGGCGTCTGGCGGCTGCGGTCCAGGGGTGACCATTGGCCGGCGGCCCGGACCTGGTCGTGGTGTGCCGGGGGGATCGGCACCGCGACGGTCGCGGGGATGAGTGCCCTGGGTGCCTACGACACGGTGCTGTTCAGCGTGCACATGGTCCAGCACATGATGCTGACGATGATCACGCCGGTGTTCCTCGCCATCGGCGCGCCGGTGACCCTGCTGCTGCGCAACCTGGGTGGCACGGGCCGGCGGCGTGTGACGCGGATGCTCCACTCGTGGCCGCTGAAGGTGCTGTTCCACCCCGTCCTGGCCACAGCCCTGCTGATCACCACACCCTTCGCGCTCTACCTGACGTCCATCTACCCCTACACGCTCCGGGTGAGCTGGGCGCACGACCTGCTGCACGTCTACATGGTCACCGTGGGCTGTCTCTTCTTCATCCCGCTGCTGGGCAACGATCCGATGCCGAACCGGCTGCCCTACCCGATGCGGATGCTCCTGCTGTTCATCACGATGCCTGCCCAGGCCTGGCTGGGCACCACGATCATGGGCTCGCCCCGCCTGATCGCGGAGGAGTGGTACGTCTCCTTCGGGCGCGCTTGGCCGCCCAGCCCGATCGATGACCAGTACTACGCCGGAGCGATCATGTGGTCGACCGGTGACCTCACGATGGGCGTGATCATGGCGGTGTTCCTGGCGCAGTGGTACGCCGACAGCCGTCGGGAGGCGGCTCGCGAGGACCGCCGGCTCGACCGGGAGGAGCGGCTCGCTGAGCAGCGGGCGGCCGCCGGAGGCGCCGCTCGAACCGGTTACGATGACGCCACAGGCGGACGCGGGGCAGCGGCGCCGGAGAAGGAAGACCGATGACCGACCAGACGACCGCTCGGGTGCTGCTGTACTCCGATGACCGGACGACCCGCGAGCAGGTGCGCCTGACCCTCGGCCGCAGGCTGGCGGCCGACCTGCCCGAACTCGAGGTGTACGAGGTGGCGACCCAGCCGGTCGTGCTGCAGGCGATGGACGCCGGTGGCATCGACCTGGTGATCCTGGACGGTGAGGCGACGCCCTCCGGCGGTATCGGCCTGTGCCACCAGTTGAAGAACGAGATCACGGACTGCCCCCCGGTGCTGCTGCTGGTCGCCCGGGCGGCCGACGCCTGGCTGGCCACCTGGTCCGAGGCGGACGCCATCACGCCCTATCCGGTGGACCCGGTCCGGCTCCCGGCCGCGGCCGCCGAGCTGCTCCGCGGGCGCCTGGCGGAGAAGGCGACCGCGTGACGCTCACCTGGGCAGGACTCCTCTCGGAGCTGGTTCGGGGCGGCGACCTGGCCCCGGAGGCTGCTGCGTGGGCGATGGACCAGGTCCTGGCGGGGGAGGTGACGCCGGTGCAGATCGCCGGCTTCGCGATCGCCCTGCGCGCCAAGGGCGAGACGGTTTCGGAGCTCACCGGCCTGGCCCAGGCGATGCTCTCCCGCGCCACGGCGATCGATCTCGACCGGGAGGCCGTCGACGTCGTCGGGTCGGGCGGCGACCGGGCCAACACGGTGAACGTGTCGACAATGGCGGCCATTGTCAGCGCGGCGTGCGGGGTGCCGGTGGTGAAGCACGGCAACCGCGCCGCCTCGAGCGCCTGCGGCACCGCGGACTGCCTCGAGGCGCTAGGGGTGGCCATCGATGTGCCGCCCGGCGCCCAGTCGGCCGTGCTGGCCGAGTCGGGCATCGTGTTCCTGTTCGCGCCGCTGTACCATCCGGCGCTGCGCTTCGCGTCCTCGGCGCGTCGCGAGCTCGGCGTCCCGACCGCGTTCAACTTCCTCGGCCCCTTGGCGAACCCGGCGCGTCCCCGGGCGCAGGCCGTCGGTGTGGCCGACGTACGGATGGCCCCGCTCATGGCCGGCGTGATCGCCGGGCGCGGCAACCGGGGGCTGGTGTTCCACGGCGAGGACGGCCTGGACGAATTGACCACCACGGCACCGTCGGCCGTCTGGCTGATCGGCGGCGGGGAGGTGGTGCAGGCCCGGCTGGACCCGGCAGAGCTCGGCGTGGCTGCGGCCGGGCGCGAGGACCTGGTCGGGGGCGACCCGGCGCACAACGCCGTCGTGGTACGGGACGTGCTCGCCGGCCGCCCCGGGCCGGTGCGCGACATCGTCGCCCTGAACGCGGCGGCCGCGCAGCTGGCGTTCGCGGGACCTGACCTCGGGGCGCCGCTCGCCGAGCAGTTCGCGACTCCGCTCGCGAAGGCTTACCAGGCCATCGACTCCGGAGCAGCGTCCCGCGTCCTCGACACCTGGGTGCGCGTCAGCCAGGCCGCACGACAGAGCTGACCACCAGCGCGAGCGGCGGTCCCAGCAGCAGGGCGGGACCGTAGGCGAACTCGCCGTCGCGTCCCCGGCGTGCCCACTGCACGCCGCCCCACGCCGCCCCCACCAGGCTGCCCAGCAGGAAGGCCCAGACGGTGAGCACCACCCCATGGGTCCCTGTCACCACACCGATCACCCCGGCGAGGCGAACGTCGCCGAACCCGAAGCGGTCGCCGCTCACGCGCCAGACCACCCAGAAGACCACGGTCGCGACCAGCCCGCAGGCGCCGGCGCTCAGCAACAGTGGCCAGCTGCCGCGCAGCCAGGCCGAAATGCACGCGCCGATGACGCAGAGGCCGAGCGCGAGGTAGTTGAGTCGTAGCGGGAGATAGGCGGTGCGCAGGTCCACCAGCGCGAGCAGGGCGCCCAGCGTCACGAGCGGTGCCCACGCGGCCCAGTCGCGCGGGTCGGTGAGGGCGAAGACCACCGCGCCCGCTGCCGTCGCGACCGCGAACACCTTCGCCCGGAAACGGGCCGAAGCCAACTCCGCGAAGGGCGGCAGCTCGCTGCCGTCCAGCGTCACGGCGTCGGGTGGGAGCGGGCACCACCGCAGCAGGGCAGGCGTCGCCGCAGCCAGGACGCCGCCCAGCGCGAGCGCGAGGAGGGCGGCGAGCGCGGGGACGGACACGCGGGAAGCCTATTGACTGCGGTGGGTCCGGGCGAGGTTCAGCAGCGAGCGCTCGTCGAGGGCCAGCAGCCGGCGGGCGCAATCCGGGGGGATGCGCGCCGGCCTGCGGCCGTCGCGACCGTAGAGCAGGCGGTGGACGACCGCCGGGGGGACCCGGGCCTGCCGGGCGAGCACCTGCCACGGAAGGCCGGTCACGTCGAGCAGCCGCCCGACCAGGGCACGGAAGGGTGCCGCCTGCACCCAGGATGAGTCGATGTCCCGCACACCCGGGAAAGTCGAATCCGGAGCCCCCGTGTGAGCGGGAACTCCGGATTCTCAGGAGAACTTCAGTTTTTCGGCAACTCCGCGGTCAGCGCTGGGCGCGCACGAAACCAGCCGCCTGCGCGGCGTCCTCGCTGTCGAACCAGACCTCGGCGATCGTCCGCTCGTATGCGGCACTACCGGGGACGTGGTACTTCATCGACCGGTCGTTGCCCTTGATGGTGAACCCCTCGGGCGGCTCGTCACCCACGTACGAGCCCTGGCCGTAGGGGTTAACGGCTAAAGGGGAGGCATCGTCTCCCTCGGCCTCGTCGGCGAGCCTGTTCAGCTTGTCCTCGATGTCGTCGGTGACCTCGCCGGCCTGGTCCTTGGCGTCGTCGACCGCCTCCGCCGCCGCGTCCTTGGCGTCGTCGGCGAGATCGGCTGCCTTGTCGGTGACGTCCTCGACGGCGGCGCCGGCCGCCTTGGCCGCGTCCGCCGCAGCGTTCTTGGCGTCGTCGGCGACATCGGCGACCGGGTCCGCCACGTACGCGGACTTGGGGGTGTGCGTCTCCCAGCCGGTGGACGGGTCGGACAGGAGCCTGCGAAGGGCTCCGACCACACCGCCGAGCACGGCGACGGCGAGCACGATCTTGCCGAACGTCTTCCATCCCGACCGCTTCGGCTTCGACGCCTTCTCCAGCGACTTCGCGAGAGCTGCGGACGCCGCGGCGACCTTCAGCTCGCGGGCCAGGGGCTGGCGGGCGAGTTCGCGCAGGACATCGGCCACACGCGGGAGGTACTCCTCCTGCACCCGCTCGCGAGCGAATTCGACGGTTGGGGGAATCCGCTGCAGCACGTCCTCGACGGCCGGCTTCACGACCTTCACAGCACCATCGACCGCGGGGGAGACGCGGTCCAGCGCCTCATCGAGCACCGGGTGCACGCGCTCGAACGTGTCCGCGGCCAGCCGGGCGCCGCGGATGCCGGCGTCCTTGAGCACAGGGCGGATGCGCGAATAGGTGTGGTCGGCGAACTCGCCGCCCTCACGCAGGGCCTGTTCGACGTACGGCGAAAGGTACTCGACCACGGTCTCGGTGCCGTCCTCGACCGCTTGAAGCAACTTCTTCGTCTTCACTACTGCCTCCCGCATGCTCGGTTAGGTCCCACCGTACCCGTAGCGAAGCTGCGAAACACAGCATCTGTCAGGATGGGGCGACCGCAGTAGAAAGGAAGGCCACATGGCCCAGGCAACCCTGCACACGAATCACGGCGACATCGTCGTGAACCTCTTCCCCGACCAGGCTCCCAAGACGGTCGCGAACTTCGTCGGGCTGGCGACCGGCACCAAGGAGTACGCCGATCCCGAGTCCGGCAAGCCCGTCACCGGCAACTTCTACGACGGCCTCGGGTTCCACCGGGTCATCGACGGGTTCATGATCCAGGGCGGCTGCCCGCTCGGCACCGGGACCGGTGGCCCCGGCTACGCCTTCGACGACGAGATCCATCCCGAACTCGTGTTCAACAAGCCCTACCTGCTCGCCATGGCGAACGCCGGACTGCGCATGGGCCGCGGGACCAACGGTTCGCAGTTCTTCATCACGGTGGCCCCGACGCCGCACCTGAACCGGAAGCACACGATCTTCGGCGAGGTGGCCGACGAGGCCTCCCGCAAGGTCGTGGACGAGATCGCCTCCGTCCCGACGGGACGCATGGACCGTCCGGTCGACCCGGTCGTGATCAACTCGGTGACCGTCACCGACTGACCGGCGCACGCTCGTTCGTCCTGCGCCGGGGAACGGCTACTCGGCGCCGATGGCGAAGGCGGCCTCGAGGTCGTGGGTCGAGTAGGCGCGGAAGGCGACGTGCGTCTCCGTCCCCTCGACACCGGGGACCTTGTTGAGCCGGTCGCTGACCGTGTCGGCGACCTGGTCGATCGTGTGCACCCTGACCATGGCGATCAGGTCGACCGTGCCGGTCACCGAGTACACCTCTGACACCCCTTCGAGGTCGGCGATCTGCTGGGCCACCTCGGGGATGCGGGCGACGTCGGCCTTGACGAACACAATCGCGGTGATCATGCGCCGATCCTAATCTGCACCGACGCCGCCGGGCCGATCCGCAGCGGCCAGCTCCAGTCCCCCTCGATCTCGATCAGGCGGACGCCGGGACGCTCCAGCCAGTCGGCGATCCGCTCGGTCTCCTCCACGATCGCGGCCGACGCAGGGCCGACCGGGGGTGCGACCCATTCGGCGACGGTCACGGCGTCGCGGGCGACCTGCTGCGGCACGTCGCCCGGCCGGGCCAGGGCCGCTCCGGCCAGCCGCCCGTACCGGATGACGTGGATCTCCCACCCCGGATCGCTGCGGTACGCGGCCACGATCTGCGGGCAGCGGGCCAGGCTGGCCAGCCGGTGGTGCCGCAGGGCGGCGTGCGTGAAGCCCTCGACACGGTCGGTGAGCACCGCCGCGTCCTCGAACCGCTCGGCACGCACGAGCTGGGCCAGCCGTGGTTCCGCCCGCCGGACGAGGGGGCGTACGTCACGGGTCAGGCACTCGCGCACGCGGTCGGTGATCTCGGCGTACTGGGCAGGGGTGACCGCCAGCTCGCACGGTGCGCAGCAGCGCCCCATCCCGGCGAGCGCGCAGGGACTGGTGGCCTTCCGCGGCGAGAGCCGGGCCGTGCACTGGCGGATCGGGAAGGCGTCGTAGATCGCCATCATGACCTGCTCGGCAGCGGTGCGCCGGCGGAACGGGCCGAAGTAGAGCGCCTCGTCACCCGCGATGGCCTTGACGATCGACAACCGGGGGAACGGCTCCGACGTGAGCTTCAGCCACACCTGCCGCTCCGGGAACTTCGAGCGGCGGTTGTACCGGGGCGAGTGGGCGGCGATCAGCCGCAGTTCCAGCACGTCGGCCTCGAGCGGCGTCCGGCACACCGTGGTCTCGACCCCGGTGGCGATGCGCACCATCTCGTCGATCCGCGGGCGCGTTTCCGCGGCGGTGAAGTAGCTGGCCACGCGGCGGCGGAGGTTGCGGCTCTTGCCGACGTAGAGCACTTGCCGGCGTCGTCGCCCGTCGGGCCCGACCAGATCGGCGACGAACTGGTAGATGCCGGGCGCCTGTGGCACGCCCTGGGCGAAGCCGCGCTTGGCCCGCCGCTCGGGCGAGACTCGCCGGGTGAACTCGAGCAGGTCCTCCACCGTGTGGCAGCCGAGGTTGCCGACCCTCTCCAGCAGCCCGTGCAGCACCTCGACGGTCGCCCGGGCATCGGAGAGGGCGCGGTGGTTGGGCGTGGTGCTGGTGTGGAAGTGGGCGGCCAGCGTGGACAGCTTCACGTTGGGCACCTCGTCGCGCAGCAGCACCTGGCGGGCCAGCGCAACGGTGTCGAGCACCTCGTGGTCGGGCCAGGGGTAGCCGAGCTGGCCGCACGACCGCTTGAGGAAACCAACGTCGAAACCGGCATTGTGCGCGACCAGCACGCAACCGGAAGCGAACTCGAGGAAGCTCGGCAGCACCTCCGGCAGCCGTGGGGCCCCGGCCACCATCAGGTCGGTGATGCCGGTGAGGACGGCGACCAGCGCGGGGATGTGGGTGTTCGGGTTCACCAGCGTCTGGAACTCGCCCAGCACCTCGCCGCCGCGGACCTTCACCGCGCCGAATTCGGTGATGGTGTCCTCACCGGTGCTGCCCGTGGTCTCGAGGTCGACGACGCAGAAGGTGACCTGCGCCAGGGGCCGGCCGAGGTCCTCGAAGCTCGGCTGCGCCAGGGCTGGTGTGGTCACGAACGGGACGCTAGACCGCCCCGGTGACACTCACCCACACGTGGGAACGGCGAGTCGCCAGAGCGCGTCCCCCGACACCGCGAACAACCCGCCGCCCGCGACGACGGCAGCGCTCACCGGCGCCGCGGGCGCGGGCAGCGTCCGCCAGCCGTCCGGGCAGCCGAGCTGGACGGTCGGTGCGGCGGCGTTGGTGAACACCACCGGGCGACCGGCGGCGAGCGCGAGCACCGCGGCGGCGTCCCCGGCGGGCGGATCACCGGGGAGTACCGTCGCGTCCCCCGCCGCGGCCGGAGCGACCCTCAGCGGCCAGGCCAGGGGATGCCCGCGCACCCAGCCCGCCGTCCAGCAGGTGTCCCCCTCCTCCGGGCACGCGATCGAGGTGGCACGGGACAGCTGGCCAGGCAGGCGGGTGAGGCCGCCCGGCACGGGGAGACCCACCTGGCGCCACCCGCCGCGGATCGCGCCGACGAACGCCACGGGCGACTGGTTCAGCCCACCCGCCAGTCCCAGCTCGTCGCCGGCCACGACCAGGCTGTCGCCCAGCCGGGCGAACGAGAGGAAGCTGAACTCGCGGTCGGGGGAGGACGTCAGCTCCGGCCGGGCGGCCTGCTGGGTCCAGGTGTGGCCCTTCCGGGTCCACACCACCCCGTACAACCCGGTCGTTGCCACCCGGCTGCCGAAGATGACCGGGGTGCCACCCACCTTCGTCGTGCCGAGCAACGGACCGGCGTCGTGGCCGCCGAAGGTGAAGAACTCCTGAGGACGGCTGGTGAGGCGACGGCCGGCGAGCGAGCCGTCCCAGACGCTCAGTCGTGGATTGGCGTGCGCACCACCCACCGCCTTCCCGATCGCGAAGACCTCGTCGCCGGCCACGGCCAGCGACTCGAGGGTGGCCACCTCGGCGTACGGTTCGGCCGGACGGAGCTGGAAGGAGCCCTCCACCGCGACCGACCTCACGACCAGCAGCGAGGGGACGGCGTCATCGGGTGTCTGCCCGCCTCCCGCCGCGCCACTGCCGGCGAAGCCTCCGACGAGGACCTGGTCTCCGGCAGCGGCCAGGGACGCCGCGCGGACGCCGTCGGGCAGCTCGACCCGTGTCCAGCCGCCCGCGGGAGAGACCGTCCCGGTCGCGGACGTGTTCGTCGGTGGCGGAGCGGCTGTCGTGCACCCGGCGAGCAGCGACACCGCCGCGGTCGCAACCAGCAGACGGCCCAGCACCCGCTCAGCCTAGGTGGGCCCGGGAGCCGGTGTCAGAGCCGGCCGCCACGATGTGGATATGGACGTACTGCATGTCGATTGCGGCACCTGCCGGGCGCGTGGCCCCGCCTGCGCAGACTGTGTGGTGTCGGTGCTCCTCGGAGAGCCCGCCGACGAGCTCCTGCTCGATGACCAGGAGCAGGCGGCCCTGCGTGCCATGGCCGATTCGGGGCTGCTTCCGCCCTTGCGGCTGGTGCGCTCCGTTCCCCCGACCGATCAGGACGGAGTTGCCTTCCCGACTGCCCTCCCTTAGGATTTTCTCAGTTTTGTTTCAGCGGGAGGGTGCTTCATGGCGGCAGGGCGCAGCGTGCGCAACGCGATCACCGTTGCCGTGGCGGCACTCGTGCTGCTCGGTGGCCAGCCCGTCGCCACGTCACAGGCGGCCCCCGTTCCTTCGCCTTCCCCTTCCCCGAGGAAGCCGACCCAGACCGAGACGAAGCTCAAGGACGCCAAGGCCCAGGTGCTGGCCCTCGAGGACCAGGCCAGCCAGGTCGGCGAGGACTACGACGCCGCAGCGCAGGCCCTGGCGGAGAGCAGGGCCCGCCTGGATGTGCTGAAGGGCGACATCGCCGCCCAGCAGGCCAAGGTGGACGCCCTGGGCGAGCAGGTCCGCGCGATCGCCCTGATCCAGTTCCGCAACCGTGAGGTGGACCCCACGGTCCAGATCTTCACCAGCGGTGACCCCGACACCATGCTCGACCGCCTCTCCACGGCCGACAAGGTCGACCAGGACATGAACGCCACCCTCGCCGAGCACGAGGCGGAGCAGGCCAACCTCACCGACATGCAGCGCACCGAGGCGGCGGAGAACGCCGCGCTCGCCGACCAGGAGCAGAAGCTGGCCGCGCTGAAGAAGGACATGCAGGACAAGGTCGATCAGGCACAGGCCCTGGTGCTGCAGCTCACCGCCCAGCAGCGTGCCGAGCTGGACGCCGCCGACGGCGGGAGCACCGGCTGGAATCCGAACGAGCTCGACGGCATCACCGCCAACGCGAAGGCGCTCGGCGCCATCAAGTACGCGACCTCGAAGGTCAGGATCGGCCAGTACGTGTGGTCGATGTCCGGCCCGACGAAGTTCGACTGCTCCGGTCTCATGCTCGCGGCCTACCGCTCCGTCGGCATCAACCTGCCGCACTCGTCCCAGGCACAGTCCCGGATCGGCCGCCCGGTCTCGAAGGCCGACCTGAAGCCCGGTGACCTCATCTTCTGGTACCACCCCATCCACCACGTCGGCATGTACATCGGCAACGGCAAGATCGTCCACGCCCGCAACCCGCGCTCCGACCTGGTCATCCAGACCCTGGCGTCCTACCCGGCACCGTGGGCCGGCGCCCGCCGCATCGTCGGCTGAGAGCAGCCTCCTGGCCGGCCGCCCTGCTGCTGGTCGCCGGCTGTACCGCGCCGGTCGGGCCGACGGCGACCCCGATCGCGCCGGGAACCCTCGCCGACCGCCTGAACGCCGCGCTCGCCGCTGACAGCGAGGACGCGTTCGCGGACGGGTTCTCCGCCCAGCACGACCCGTCCGCCGACGGGCGGCGGTGGTTCCGGATCCTCCGGCACGCGACGGTCGCCTCGATCGCGCAGCCCGACGACCACACCCTGTCCGTGACGTCCGGCGAGCGGGGCGATGCCATGCCCGCCACCGTCACGCTCACGGTGCAACGCGACGCCACCGGCCGCATCCGCTCGGTCACCGCGGCACACCCGCCCATCTGGGTGCTCGGGCCGACCGACGTCACGGACGCCGTCCACGGCACCCTCTTCAGCGCCGGCCTGGACGAGGCCTCGCGCCGGCAGTGGGCCGACCGCATCGACCATGCCGTCGACGCTGTCGCCCGCTTCCACCCGCCCGGCGCCGACGCCTGGCCCGGGGGGCTCGTCGTCGAGATCCCCGCCGACGCGTCCGCGTTCGCGGCCAGGACGGGGAAGGACGGCGTGAACGCGTCCGCCGTCTCGACCTGCGACAGCGGCACCCCGCGGATCGTCGTGAACCCGGCTGTTCTCGGGCAGCCGGCCGAGTGGCTGGACAGCACGATGGTCCACGAAGGGGTCCACGTCGCCACCCGCTCGCCCTGCCGTCCTTCGGGCCAACTGGCGTGGGCGGTCGAGGGGCTTGCCGAATCGGCGGCCGCAGCATCCGACCCGGTCGCGGCGTCCCGCAACCGCGGGCTCGTCCTTGCCTACCTGCGTGACCATCCGGTGCCGCGCGCCCTGCCCACCGACCTGGATGACCTCACCGGCTACGCACTGGCACAGGTCGCCGTCGACCAGCTCAGGGCGCGGGCCGGCGAGGCGTCGCGCGACCTTCTCGACCGGGCCGGCGGCGACGGCGGGGCGGTCACGGCGAACGAACTCCGGCGGGTCACCGGCTGGTACACCGCAGAGCTGGAGCGGCTCAGGACCTCAGGCTGAGTGCCGGGCGAAGAACTCCAGCGACTCGCTGAAGATCTGCTCCTTCTCCCAGTCCATCGTCGCAACGTGGTAGCTGCGCGGGAGCACCCGCTCGGTGACCTCGTCACTGGAGACGTGGCTGAGCACGAACGCCGTGGACGCTGCCGGGACGACGTGGTCGTTGGTCGAGCGGAAGACCAGCAGCGGACAGTGGACGAGGTCAAGGCAGGCGCGGACGTCGACCCACATCTTCATCATCGAGTTGGCGGCACGCAGCGGCGTCCGCTCGTACGCGAGTTCCTGGATGCCGGCCTGGGCGATGTCGGAGCCGATCGCCTTGGCCGACCCCTTGAACGGGGACAGGAACGGCACGGCAGCCATCCGTGGTGCGCCGATGACCGCGGGGTTCACCAGCACGAGACCGCTGACCTCGTCGGGATACTTCTCGGCCAGCCGCAGCGCCAGTGCACCGCCCATGCTGAGGCCGGCGACGAACACCGTCTCGCACGAAGCCCTCAGCTCGAGGAACGCCCGCTCGACGGCGGCGTACCAATCGCGCCAGGAGGTGAGGTTCAGCTCCTGCCACGTCGTGCCGTGGCCGGGCAGCCGGGGGAGCGAGACGCGGTACCCGGCGTCCGCCGTCACGCGGGCCCACTCCAGGAGCGACCAGGGCGAGCCGGTGAAGCCGTGGCAGAACAACACCCCCACCGGGCCACCGTCGGACGAGAACGGCCGGGCGTGATCGCTCACCTGCATGCGGTCATCGTAGGCTGTCGGCCGTGTGGTACGACCTGTTCAAGAACCTGTTGTTCCGCCCGGTCGTCCGGTTCGGATTCCGTGCCCGGATCGAGGGTGAGGAGAACGTTCCTGCGAGCGGTGGCGGCGTCGTCGCGAGCAACCACATCGCCGCAGGCGACACGTTCGTGATGCCGGCCATGATGAAGCGGCAGCTGACGTTCCCGGCGAAGGCCGAACTCTTCTCCGGCAGGGGCGGGCTCGGCTCGAAGGTCGTCGCGTGGTTCCTGAAGGCGGTCGGCCAGGTGCCGCTCGACCGCTCGGGCGGGCGGGTGAGCCTCGACGGCCTCGGTCCGGTACTGAAGGTGCTCGCCGACGGCGGCCTGGTCGGCATCTACCCGGAGGGCACGCGCTCGCCCGACGGCCGGTTGTACAAGGGCCGCACCGGTGTTGCGCGGCTCGCGCTCGCCGCGGGCGTCCCCGTCATCCCGGTCGCCGTGTTCCGCACCGAGGCGGTCAGGACCCGGCTCGGGATTCCGTGGATCAGCCGTCCCCGTGTCGTGTTCGGCAAGCCGCTCGACTTCTCGGCCTACGCCGAGCTGCACGATGACCGCGCCACGCTCCGCTGGATCACCGACGAGGTCATGGCCGCCATCCAGGACCTGTCCGGCCAGACCTACGTCGACGCCTACGGCACGTCACTGAAGAGCGGGTCGCTGTCGACCGCCGAAGCGGACGCCCGGATCTTGCCGCGTCCCGGCTACGGCACCCAGCCCCCGGAGCTTCCCGCCGTGCGACTATCCTGACCGCCGTGTTGGAACCCATTCCGTCGCTGGCCGAACTGCACCAGTTGGGGGCGGCCCAGCAACCGGCCTACCCGGACGCGGACGAGGTGTCGCGCGTTCTCGCCGAGTTGCGCCGGCGTCCGCCGTTGGTGTTCGCGGGCGAGTGCGACGAGTTGCGGACCAAGGTGGCCGAGGTGGCCGCAGGCAGGTCCTTCCTGCTGCAGGGTGGCGACTGCGCCGAGACGTTCGAGACCGTGACCGCTGCCAACATCCGCGGCAAGCTCCGCGTGCTGCTGAGCATGGCCGTCGTGCTGACCTACGCCGCCCAGGTGCCGGTGCTGAAGGTGGGGCGCATCGCCGGCCAGTACGCCAAGCCGCGCAGCCGTGACACCGAGACCCGTGGCGGCACCACCCTGCCCGCGTACCGGGGCGACGCGGTGAACGCGCTCGACTTCAGCACGGACGCCCGGCGTCCCGACCCGCGTCGCCTGATCGAGGTGTACAACCACTCGGCGGCCACCCTGAACCTGCTGCGCGCGTTCGTGACCGGCGGTTTCGCCGACTTGCGGGCTGTGCACAGCTGGAATTCCGATTTCGTCCGCAACTCCAATGTCGAGCAGCGCTACGAGAGCCTGGCTGCGGAGATCGAGCGGGCACTGGCGTTCATGGTCGCGTGCGGAGTCGACTCCGACACCTTCCGGACGGTCGACTTCTACTCCAGCCACGAGGCGCTGCTGCTGGAGTACGAGCACGCCCTGACCCGCATCGACTCCCGCACCGACACCCCGTACAACACGAGCGCACACATGGTCTGGATCGGGGAGCGCACCCGGCAGTTGGACGGGGCCCACGTCGAGTACCTCCGCCACCTGCGCAACCCGATCGGCATGAAGCTGGGCCCGTCGGTCTCGCCGTCGGACGCCGTGGCACTGGCCGAGCGGCTGGATCCGGACTTCGAGCCGGGCCGGCTGACCATCATCAGCCGCATGGGTGCCGGCAAGGTGCGCGACGTCCTGCCGCCGATCGTGGAGGCGGTCGAGGACACCGGACGGAAGGTCGCCTGGGTCTGCGACCCCATGCACGGCAACACGTTCGAGACCTCGCTGGGCTACAAGACGAGGGCGTTCGACCAGGTCGTGGACGAGCTGAACGGATTCTTCGACGTGCACCAGGCGCTGGGCACCTGGCCGGGGGGAGTGCACATCGAACTCACCGGCGACGACGTCACCGAGTGCGTGGGCGGTGTCGGCGAGCTGGCCGAGGCCGACCTGGCGAACCGGTACGAGACGGCTTGTGACCCGAGGCTGAACCGGAACCAGTCGCTGGAACTGGCGTTCATGGTGGCGGAGCGGCTCACCGACGGCCGGATCCGACGGGTCAACCCCGTGCAGGAATACTCTCCCGAGGACTTCTAGGTGATCGATCTCCGCAGTGACACGCTGACCCGTCCCACCGCCGGCATGCTGGCAGCGATGGCGGCTGCGCCGGTCGGGGACGATGTCTACGCCGAGGACCCCACCGTCAATGCGCTCGAGGCGAGGGTCGCCGGGCTGCTCGGCCACGAGGCGGGCCTGTTCTGCACCACGGGCTCCCTGGCGAACCTGCTCGGCGTGTGGTGCCTGGTCCAGCCTGGCCAGGAGCTCGTGTGCGACGTCCGCGCTCACGTCGCTCGTGCCGAGATGGGGGCGCACGCCGCCCTCCACGGCGTCACGATGCGCACCTGGGACTCGGCGGACGGGGTCAGTGACGCAGCCACGATCGCGGGCCTGATCACCCCGAACGCCGGCCCGTACCTGGTCTCGACGGCGGCCGTCGCGCTGGAGAACACACACAACTTCGGCGGGGGCACGGTGCAGCCGTACGACCACCTGGTCGAGGTGGCGCAGCTGTGCCGCGACGCCGGCGTCGCGCTCCATCTCGACGGGGCTCGGCTGTGGAACGCCCATGTGGCGACCGGCGTGCCGCTCGCCGAGTACGGCCGGTTGTTCGACACGGTCAACGTGTGCTTCTCGAAGGGGCTCGGTGCGCCGATCGGTTCGATGCTGGTGTCCAGCGCGGCGAACATCGCGAGGGCACGGGTGCAGCGCAAGCGGCTGGGCAGCGGCTGGCGGCAGGCAGGCGTCCTGGCCGCGGCCGCGGGCTACGCCCTCGACCACCACCTGCCGCGCCTGGGTGACGACCACGTCGCCGCCGCAGCCTTCGCCGCCGAAGTGGTCGCGCAGGCACCGGACGCCGTCCGGCTCTCCTCCGTGGTGACCAACATCGTTGTCCTCGCCACCGGCTCTCGGACGTCCGCCGAGGTGGTGGCGGCCGCCTCGCGGGTCGGCGTCGCGCTCTCCGCCGTGGGCGCCCGCCAGGTGCGGGCGGTGACCCACCAGGACGTCACCGTCGAGGAGGCGACCAGGGCCGGCCGCCTGGTCGGCGCGGTGCTGGCCGGGGTGCCGGCGCCGTGAGCGCGGCGGTCCGGTGAAGGCTGCGGTCCGGTGAAAGCCGCGGTGCTGGGCTCGCCGATCGCCCATTCGCTCTCTCCTGCGCTGCACAACGCGGCCTACCGTGCCCTGGGCCTCACGGGCTGGAGCTATGGCCGCCACGAACTGCTCGCCGCCGACCTGCCGGCCTTCCTGGACGGACTCGACTCCGACTGGCGCGGCCTGAGCCTCACGATGCCGCTGAAGGAGGCGTGCCTCGAGGTCGCCGCCGAGGTCTCCGCTCCGGCGAGGCGTGCCGGCGCGGGCAACACGCTCGTGCGCCTGCCCTCCGGTGGCTGGCTGGCCGACAACACCGACATTCCCGGCCTGGTGGACGCGGTGCGCCCCGGCTGGGACGCGGGCTGGAGGGTCGCGGCCGTCCTCGGAGCCGGGGCGACCGCACGGTCAGCGCTGCTCGCGCTCTGCGAGCTCGGTGTCACGGCTGTCCACGTGTACGCCCGGAGCCGGGAGCGCTCCGAGGAGTTCCGCACCTGGGCGGCGCAGGCCGCTCCCGGCGTGGACGTGAGCTCGGCACCGCTGGACTCCTGGGACTCCGGTGCCGAGCCCGCCGTGCTGTCGACGCTGCCCGGCGGGGCGCTGGCGGACGTCGGAGTGCTGCACCCGCGGACCGGGCTGCTCTTCGACGCGGTGTACGCGGGCTGGCCGACGCCGCTGGCCCGCGCGGCCGCCGCTGCCGGGATGTCCGTCATCGGCGGGCTCGACCTCCTCGTGCACCAGGCGGCGCGCCAGTTCGCCCTGTTCACCGGCCACGAGGCACCGCTGGAGGCCATGTTCGCCGCCGGCCGCCACGCGCTCGAGCCCTCCTCGTCCGGGGGTGTGCCGGGAGCCGTCCCGCCGGGTCCGGGCGCATGATCGTCGTCGTGGGCTTCATGGGTGCCGGCAAGACCAATGCCGGGATGCGGGTGGCCGCGGCGCTCGGCCTGCCGTTCATCGACTCCGACGCCGCCGTCGAGGCTGCCGACGGCCGTCCGGTGAAGGCCATCTTCAGCGAGGACGGGGAGGCCGCCTTCCGCCGGCTCGAGGCGGCGACGATCCTGTCGCTGCTGAGCGGGCCGCCGGCTGTCGTGTCGCTCGGCGGGGGAGCGCTGGGCAGCGACGTGGTCCGCGAAGCACTGAAGGGGCACGACGTGGTGCTGCTGGACGTCAGCCTGGCCGAGTCGCTGCGCCGCGTGGGGGGTGACCCGTCCCGGCCGATGCTCCAGCACCCGGACCTGGCCGCACTCTACGGGGGACGCCAGGCCGCCTACCGGGAGGCGGCGACGATCGTCGTCCCCGTCGACGGTCTCACCAAGGACGAGGCGGCCGCGCAGGTCCTGGCCGCGCTCGGGCGCCTTGCCGTGGGAGAGTAACGCCATGGATGTACTGGTCATCAACGGGCCGAACCTGAACACCCTCGGCACGCGGGAGCCGGAGATCTACGGATCCACCACGCTGGCCGAGATCGAGGTCGGCCTGGTCGCCCAGGGCGCTGCCGCCGGCCTCGAGGTCGACACCTTCCAGAGCAACCACGAGGGCGCGATCGTCGACCGGCTGCACGCCGCCCGGGCCGACGGCACCCGCTTCGTGATCATCAACCCGGGTGCCTTCACCCACACCTCGGTCGCCATCCGGGACGCCTTCGCCGCGGTGGCGCTCCCGTTCTGCGAAGTGCACATCTCCAACGTCCACGCGCGGGAGGAGTTCCGCAGGCACTCCTACCTGTCCGACCTCGCCGTCGGTGTGCTCACCGGATTCGGCGCGATGGGGTACACCATGGCGATGGACTTCGTGATCGAACGCCTGAAGCCCTGACCCACCAGTCTTGCCACTTCCGTCCTCAGGGGCCTGACCCGGGCCCCTTCCCCACGAAGGAGTCACCATGCAGCTCACCCATCTCGGACACTCGACCGTCCTGGTGGAGACCGCCGGCATGCGCGTCCTCATCGACCCGGGCAACATCTCCGACGCCTGGCACGACCTGACCGACCTGGACGCCATCCTGGTGACGCACCTGCACCCCGACCACGTCGATCCCGAGCATGCCCCGGCGCTGGTCGCGGCCAACCCGCAGGCGCGGGTGCTGGTGGAGCCGGGGGTGATCGACGCGGTGCCCCTCGAGCGTGCCGAGCCCTTGACCGCCGACACCAGCGTGGAGTTGGGGGGCCTGCGGGTGTCGGCGGTCGGGGGACTGCACGCGGTCATCCATCGCGACATCCCGCGCATCGGGAACGTCGGCCTGGTCGTCACCGGCGAGGGTGAACCGACCTTCTTCCATCCCGGGGACAGCCTTGCCACCGCACCGGCGGGCGTCGACGTCCTGGCCGTGCCGTCCTACGGGCCGTGGGCCGCGATGAAGGAGACGGTGGACTTCGCCCGTGAGGTGGGTGCCACCCAGGGCTTCCCGATCCACGACGGCCTGCTCAACGAGCGGGGCTGGGGCCTGGTGTTCTCGCGCGTCACCGACATGACGCCGTGCAAGCTCACCGACCTGCGTGGCAAGGGTGCCTGGACACCGGCCTGATCAGCCGACGTAGAGGGTGATCGTCGAGCCCTTCGGGGCCTGCTGGCCTTCTCCCGGATTGGTGCCGAGGGAGGTGCTGCCGAACGGCAGTGCCCGCTGGACGTCCACCTTGAAACCGAGATCCTTGAGCTTCCTGGTCGCGTCCTTCTGGCTGAGTCCGCGTACCCCCGGGACGGTGATCATCTCCGGGCCCTTGGAGACGGTGAAGGTGATCGTGCCGCCGCGCGGCACGCTTCGGCCCACCTTGGGGTCGGAGGAGATGACGTTGCCCGCGTCCACGGTGCTGCTGAAGGCGTCCTCGGTGGCACGCTGGACGACCAGGCCCGCCTTCGAGAAGTAGGCCTCGGCATCGGCGAACGGCTTGTTCTTGAAGCTGATCACCTTGACCGGCGGGGGGCCCTTGGACACGTTGAGGTCCACCACGGTGCCCGGCTTGACCATCCGGCCCGGCTCCAGGGACCCGCTGACCACGGTGCCGGCGGCGATCGTCTCGTCGTACACCTCCACCTGCTTGCCGACCTTGAGGTGGCTGGCCTCGAGTGCGGCGGTCGCGTCCTCGATGGTGCGGTTCACCAGCGACGGGACCGGGTAGCGCTCGGGGCCCTTGGAGAGGTAGGCGGTGACCGTGCCGCCGCGCAGCACCCGATCGCCGGCGGCCGGGTCGGTGCGGATGACCTGGCCCACCGGCACGCTCTCATCGAACTCCTCGCCCCACGAGAGCTGGAGGCCGTTCCGGGCGGCGAGGCTGTTGGCCTGCGCTTGGGTGAGGTTGCCGAAGTCGGGCGTGGCGATGAAACGGCCCGCCAGCAGGTACCACGCACCGACGCCGAGGACGGCCGTGACCAGCAGGACCATGGCCAGCGAGATGGCGCCCCGGCGCCGGCGCCGCGCGCGACGCTGCTGGAGCGGGACCGCCGCCGGGCTGGGGACGGAGGCGGGCGGCGCGTCGTAGTACGGCATGCCGTCGGCTGCGCCGGGGTGGCTGGGGCTGATGGGGGTGGACGGAGTGAAGCGCAGGGTCGCGGTCCGCTGTACCTCTGCGTTTGCTCCGATGGCTGCGGGCACCAGCTCGGTCACCTGGGAGGACGCGTCCAGCACGGTCTCGCGCATCCGGGCGGTGAGCAGCGGATCGTCCATCACGCCGAGCTCGATGGCCTCGCGCGCCTGCCGGAGGTGGTCGAGGAGGACCTTCGCGTCCGCGGGGCGGTCCGCCGGCTGGCGCGCCGCCGCCGAGGTCACGATGGCGTCGAGGTAGGGCGGCACCGCGGAGCGGGTGTCCCGCCACTGCGCGGGCGCGCTCAGCGAGGGGAGGCTGATCTCGTTGTGCACGTGGCTGTACGCCACCTGGATGGGGGTCTCGCCGGTGTGCGGCTTGCGCCCGGTGAGCATCTCGAACAGCAGCACCCCGAGCGCATAGACGTCGCAGCGGGTGTCGGCATGGCCGTGCGTGACCAGCTCGGGGGCGATGTAGGAGACGGTGCCGATGAGCATGCCTTGGGCCGTCGCGGTGTGGGCGGTGACGGCACGGGCGAGCCCGAAGTCGGCGACCTTGATCTGGCCACGGGTGGAGATCAGGACGTTCTCCGGCTTGAGGTCGCGGTGGATGATGCCGGCCTCATGGGCGGCCGCGACGGCGGCGGTCACCGGGATCAGCAGGTCGAGCGCCCGCTGGGGCTCCATGGGCGCCTCGCGGCTGATCAGGTTCCGCAGCGTGGAGCCCTCGACGTACTCCATGACCATGTAGGGGCGCCCGCCGTCCATGCCCTGGTCGAAGACGGAGACCACGTTCGGGTGCGAGAGGCGGGCGGCTGCGCGGGCCTCGCGGTCGAAGCGCGAGACGAAGTCCTGGTCGCTCCCGAGGTTGTCGTGCATCACCTTGACCGCGACGGTGCGCGTGAGCCTGCGGTCGGTGGCGAGGTAGACCGTCGCCATCCCGCCGCGGGCGAGCTTGCGGAGAATCTCGTACCGACCGTCCAGCACGTGCCCCAGTAGGGGATCGGCGTTGCTCATGGTCGTCACTGTCTGGCTCCGGACAAGTCGGGGAAGTAGGCCGTCCAGACCTAACGGCGATTGTAGGAGCGCCGGCCAAGGAGATCGCGATCAACGCGCCGTCGGCCGTAGTCTGGACCAATGACCGCGCTCATGGGGTTGGCCACCCGTCTCGGGCTCGCCCGCCTGCTTCTCATCACCGGGGTCCGGGGCGACGAGGACGACCTGTCCGGCTTCGTCGACAGCTGCTTCGCCGGCGGGGTGGACCTCATCCAGCTTCGCGACCCCGGCGCCGACCATGCCGGGCTGCTGGCGGCGCTCAAGGTCATGCGGGAGGTCGGGTACCACTACCAGGGACTGGTCAGCGTGTACGAGTCGACGGCGCTCGCCGAGGAATTCGAGGCCGACCTGCTGCACCTGCCCGAGCGTGGAGCGGACGCGGCGGAGGCGCGGAGGCACCTCCACCAGTGGGCGTTGATCGGACGATCGTGCCACTCGACCGAGCAGGTGGACGCCGCCCTCGCGGATCCGAACGTGAACTACCTCACCGTCGGGCCGGTCTTCGGCGGGCTCACCCCCACCTCCGGCCTCGACCTGGTGCGCTACGCGACCCGCGTGGCGCCTCCGGGGGACCCCGCCGCCAAGCCGTGGTTCGCCGTGGGAGGCATCACCGCCGCCACCCTTGACCAGGTCCTCGACGCCGGTGCGAAGCGCATCGCGGTCTCCCGCGCGATCACCTCTGCGCACGACCCCGAGGCGGCCGCGATCGCCCTGAAGGACCGCGTCCGCCAGGCCTGGAACTCCGACCCCGCGATGGCGAACCTGACCTTCCAGATGTTCCGCCACTAATCGCCACCTTCCCTCGTCAGCGCGACGAGTGGCGGGAGCGTCCCGAAGTGCTCCGCGCCTGTCGTAGGCGGGGAGTGCCGCACAGCGAAGGCGTGTCTATCAAGCCGCAAAAGTACCCCAAAACACCTTGTGAATGTGGGTTCGACGCGATATAATCGAACACATGAGCGAAACGGCGTGGGAGGATTGGATCGACAGCGATCCGGAGCCTGACGCGCACATTGAGGTGCTCGACCACTTGATCGCACGGCTGCTCGAGGAGGAGCAGGCGGGGCCGCAGTGGTGGCGTCTATCAGACGAACAAGTCCTCGCGGAGCTCGAACGGTTGCAGGCCCGGCTCACGATGCTGCAAGCCCGCCGACTCGCGCTGCTGGCTGAGGCGGAGAAGCGAGAAGCGACGTTGCGCCTGGCCGGGCTGGACACCGCGTCCTGGGTGGCCGACCACAACACGCACACCGCGCGGGGTGCTCGTCAGGAGGTGCGGCTCGCCGTCCAGCTCCTGCAGCAGCCGCTCGTGGCAGGTGCGATGTCGCAGGGCCGCCTGTCGCTGGAGCAGGTGCGGGTCATCACCGCCGGTCTCGACCGGCTCCCCGACGGGCTCGACGAAGGGGCGCGCGAACGGGTCGAGCAGCACCTGGTCGGGCTCGGTGCGGAGTTCGGGCCGTACGGGTTGTCGCGGCTGGTGAACCGGGCCGTCGAGGTCGTCGCCCCGGACGTGGGGGAGGACGCCGACCGCCGCGCGGTGGAACGGCTTGAGGCCGAACAGCGCCGAACCCGCCACGTCACCTGGTGGCACGACCCCGAGGACGGATCCGTCCAGCTGAAGGCGAAGCTACCGGCCGTGGCAGGGCAGAAGCTGATCGGGCTCCTGCGGGTGCTGACGGCCTCTGCCCGCAAGAGCGCCGCGCTCGCCGGGATGGAGTTGAGCAAGGGACAGGCGAACGCGGACGCCCTGGTGCTGCTCGCGGAGCACTACAGCGGCTGCGCCGGCACGGAGCGGGCGGCTGGCGAACGGGCCCGCATCCTGGTGACGATCCCGTACGAGACACTCATCGGACGACTCGGCACGGCCACGCTGGTCGACAGCAGCCAGACCATCACGGCCCGGCAGGCGCGGCTCCTGGCCTGCGATGCCGGCATCCTGCCGATGGTCATGGGCGCGCACGATCCCGTACCGCTGGACGTCGGCCGCCGGCGCCGCCTGTTCACCGGTGCGCTGCGTGATGTGATCCTTGCCCGCGACCAGGGCTGCGCCTTCCCGGGCTGCGACCGGCCACCCGCCGACTGCGACATCCACCATGTCGTGCCCTGGCACCAGGGAGGTTCCACCAGCTACGACAACGGCGTCACGGTGTGCAGTTTCCATCATCACCTCGTCGAACCCGACCCGGCCGCGCGGGCCGAAAGCCAGTGGCAGATCCGGTTCTGCCCCAACGGGCGCCCGCAATTCGGCGCGCCCGAGGGACGCGGCGCCCCGCCCGGCCAGCGGCGTTGGCGCCAGCACCACCGCTACGCCACCCTGTCGTGACGTCGGAGTCCCGACTGTGGATGACTGTACGAGTTTCCCGACCGGCTGTGGATAACCCCCCGCGGGGTCTGTCTTCGGTGCTCGGTGGTGTGCCAGACTCCTGCCACCCCAGGAGGTGCCTATGCTCTCTCGGCCTCGGCGACTCGCAGTAACCGTCGGTATCGCTGCGTGCCTGCTGGCCGGGTGCCAGGCACCGACCCCCACACTCTCGCCCGCCCCCAGCTTCACCTGCACCCCTGAGGCGGGTGGCGCGGGCTTCAGCTGCTCACAGCACCAGTACGACGACATGGTGGCCAAGGACAAGCTCTACGCCGAGGCCGAAGCTGTCTACCGCAAGTTCTTCGCCGAGGACTCGCGGATTCTCCGCGTGGGTGGCGTCTCGGGGCCGACAGAAGTCATCAAGCAGACCACCGCAGGAGCGTTCCTTCAGGACTCAATGGACTACTACCGATCGCTACTTGATGAGCGATCGAAATTGGTTGGCGGCGAGATTGCGCTCACGAACTTAGTGCGTGTGCCTGGCGTCTCGAAGGGTGGCTCTCTAGTCGCTCTGCGGGCCTGTATCGACGCCTCGTCCGCTCGGATTCAACTCCACGGCAAGGACATAGGGCCGGGTCGTAAAGGAGTGGACCTGCTTTATTTCGGTCGTTTCGATGGAGTGCTGAAGATTCAGGGTGCAGACGGTCAGGAGGGCCAGACGTGCGCGTGAGATCAGTAGGGACGGCACTCTCGTTGAGTCTCATTCTGCTTCTGGCTCCACTTCCACCGCTCGCCGTCGCGGGTGGAGGTGGCAATGAGGGCGACCCAATCGTCACTCATCCAAGGGATGGTGAGTACCGAGGTCGGCTCCGAGTGTCTGGCAAGCGGCACCACACCTCGGACAAGAAGCCCAGCGCCGTCGCCAAGAGGCGAAGCTTGAGCAAGGCACCCAAGCCGAAGCTCACGGACGCCGAGTGGCGAGCCTTCGTGGGGATGTGCCGGCGGATGAATCAGGAGTTCACCTGCACGACGCCGATGGACCGCAACAAGCCGCCGTCGCGGGCTCGCCTGGTGCTCGACCTCGGCGCGATGGCCAAGACCTTGGTCGTCCGGCTGCAGCTGCCCGACCCGACGCCGCAGGTGGGTCCCGACCCGACGGCGAACGACTGGAAGATGGCCGCCGTGGGCTACCCGCTGTGGCTGTGGACGAACGGCCCCAGAACCGTCACGAGCAGGGTGCGCGCGTACGGAATCACGTTCACTCTTCGCGCCACGTGGCTCTCGACCGCCTTCGACATGGGGGACGGCCACTCGCTCACCTGCACGCGGTCGACGCCGTACACGTCCCGTGTGACGCCGGGATCGAAGTCGCCCGACTGCGGCTACACCTACCTCACGTCCTCGCTGCCGAAGGGCAGCTACACGATCACGTCCACCACCCGCTGGCGCATCACCTGGAGCGCGCTGGGCGCGTCCGGCTCACTGCCGGGCACCTACTCGGGCAGTCGGTCGCTGCCGGTCGGTGAGCTGAACGCCCTGGTTGTCCGTTAGGCGTCGCGCCGCGTCGCGACGTCGACCAGGGCCTCCAGACCGGCCCGCGCGGGCTCGGCGATCCCGAAGAGGGCGGCGCGTGCCTCGCCGGCAGCCGACGAGATCTCGCGTTCCGCGGCCTCGAGCGCTCCTGACGCGGTGATCAGCTCGCGCGCCTCGTCCACCTCGGCCGACGACAGGGCACGACCCAGCAGGCGGTCGAGCCGACGCGCAGCACCGTCGTCAAGGCCGGCCATCGCGTTCGCGATGAGGACGGTGAGCTTGCCCTCGCGCAGGTCGTCGCCGGCCGGCTTGCCGGTCACGGCCTCGTCCCCGAACACGCCGAGCACGTCGTCGCGGTACTGGAACGCGCGACCCAGCGGCGAGCCGTAGCGACCCAACTGCTGCAGCACTTCGGGCCCGGCGCCGCCCAGGGCAGCGCCGATCTGGAGCGGACGGACGACCGTGTACTTCGCGGTCTTGTACTCCACGACCCGCCGGACCTGGGCCAGGACGGACGCAGGATCGCGCCGCGCGTCCAGCGGGGAGCGGGTCTGTGCGGTGATGTCGAGGTACTGCCCGCCGGTCACCTCCGCCCGCATGGACGCCAGCACCGGCTGGGCCGCCGCCAGCGCCTCCGCCGCCACGCCGCACGAGGTGAACAGTTCGACCGACCACATCAGCAGCAGGTCCCCGAGCAGGATCGCGCCGGCCCTCCCGAAGTCCGTCGAACCGCCACGGCGATCCTCCTGACGGTGCCGTCGCGCCAGCTGGACGTGGGCGGCGGGAACCCCGCGTCGGGTGTCCGAGCCGTCCATCACGTCGTCATGCACCAGTGCGCTCACATGCAGCAGGTCGAGGCTCGCCGCAGCCCGCACCACGGGGTCGGGCACCGACGATCCGCCGGTCGCTGCGAGATGGCCCCAGCAGCAGAACGCCGGACGCAGCCGCTTCCCGCCCTCGGTGAACACGCGCGCCAACTCCACGAGGTCGGCGACCTCCGGTCCCAGCTCCTCCAGCGCCTGCCCGCGTGAGGTGAGGAACGCGGTCAGTTCGTGGCCCACCGCGGCCCGCAGTTCGGCCGAGAGCGGGTCGGCGGCGTCCAGGTTGACCACGGTCTGAGCCTAGACTGCCCGGCTCGGAGGCGCTGGCCTACCCTTGCCCCCATGCCCACGCCCGAACCGACGATCGCCGACGTGCTCGCCTCCCGCGACCACGCCACGATGTCGTTCGAGTTCTTCCCGCCGAAGGACGACGCCGGGCAGGCGCAGCTGCTGGACGCGATCACCGGTCTCGACCCGCTGCACCCCGACTTCGTCTCGGTCACCTACGGGGCCAGCGGGTCGACGCGGGCACGGACGATCGACGCGACCCGCCTCATCCGGCGGCACACCAGCGCGCTCACCATGGGTCACCTCACCTGCGCCAGCCAGTCGGTGGCGGAGCTGCGCGGTGCGATCGACGCCTACGCCGAAGCGGGCATCACCCACATCCTCGCCGTTCGGGGCGATCCGCCGGGCGGACCTCGCGCTGCGTGGGAGCGCCATCCGGACGGTCTCAACACCGCCACCGACCTCGTGCGGCTGGTCAAGCAGAGCGGCGACTTCTGCGTCGGGGTGGCGGCCTTTCCCGACGGCCATCCCGAGCACTTCGACGTCGACCTCGACGCCCGGATCCTCGCCGAGAAGGAGCAGGCCGGCGCCGAGTTCGCGATCACGCAGCTGTTCTTCGACGCCGACGCCTACTTCCGGCTGGTGGAGCGGGCGCGCGCACACGGCTCACAGATCCCGATCATCGCCGGCATCATGCCGGTCACCAACGTCAGCCAGATCGAGCGGTTCGCCACGTTCTCCGGCGCCGACCTGCCCCGCCCGGTCGTCGACCGGCTGCACGCCGTCGCCGACGATCCTGCGGCGGTCCGGCAGGTCGGCCTCGAGATCGCGGTCGAGCTGTGCGACCGGCTCCTCGCCGGCGGCGCGCCGGGGCTGCAGTTCTTCACCCAGAACCGTTCCCGGGCTACCGCAGAGATTCTCGCCAGGCTCCGGCAGATCGCCCCACATCGATCGTGACCAGCCGCTGCGTGGGACGCGTCAACGCCACGTAGAGCACCCGGACGCCGCCCGGCGACTGCTGCACGATCTCGTCCGGGCCGACGACCACCACCGCGTCGTACTCCAGTCCCTTGGCGTTGAGCGGGCTCACGAAGCTGATCCGGCCACGGTCGCCGTTCGCGGACGGGAGGTCGGCGGCGGCGATCCCCGGCAGCCGTGACGGCGCCACGATGACGCCGATCGTGCCCTCGACGGCGTCGGTGAGCCGTGCCAGCACCTCGTCCAGGTCCTCGACGATCGACTGCTCCGACGCGGTCCGCAGTTCCGGTTCCACCCCGGTGGAGCGGACGGCCACCGGCAGGTCGGCCCGGGGGAAGTCGCGGCGCACGACCTCGGCGGCCAGCTCGAACACCTCCGCCGGGCTGCGGTAGTTCGTCGACAGCCGGAACGTCCGGTTGGGGGCCGAGCCGATCAGCTCCTGCAGCGCCTTCTCCGACTCCGCCAGGTTCGGCCAGCTGCTCTGCGCAGGGTCGCCGACGATCGTCCAGCTCGCCTGGGAGCCGCGACGGCGCAGCATCCGCCACTGCATCGGGCTGATGTCCTGCGCCTCGTCCACCAGCAGGTGGGTGAAGGTGTCGTGCGGGTCGGCCTGCGGGTCGACCTCACGGACGTCCCGCAGCCAGTCCGCGGTGGTGACGAGCTCGGTCGTGTCGGTGCCCTCGCCCAGGAAGAGCAACGGGTCCTCCGCCTCCTCGGGCGTGATCGGCCCGAGCGCGGCGACCAGCTCGTCGAGCAGCGCCGTGTCCGCCACCGACCAGTCGTCGAAGCCGTAGGACGCGGCGAGCGCGGCCTGCTCGGCGCCGTCCAGAATGCCCTCTCCGACCCGCGCCACCACCTGGGGGGACGCCAGCCGTCGCAGGACGTCGGTGGGCGTCAGGTCCGGCCACCACGCCTGCAGGAACATCCGGTAGAGCGCGGAGTCACTGACCAGCTCGGTCATCGTCTCCAGGTCCATCTCCAGTTCGGCCGGCAGCTGTTCGTACAAGGCGGCCATCACGGCTGCTTCTGCCGCGGGTCGTCCCGCGTTCGCCTTGGTGCGGGTGAGCACGTCGCGGCGGATGCGGCTCAGCGCGGCTGCGTCCAGGCTGAGCGGCTCGCCCTTCACCGTGACCCTCAGCGGCGGCTGGTCGGCACCCGGGTCCAGCAGCGGCAGGTTCACCAGCCGCTTCAGCAGCGGCACCATGCGCAGGCTGCCCTTGATGGCCGCGGCCTCCGCGGCGTCGATCCGGGACGCGGTGAACCCCAGGGTGTCGACCGCCACCCCTCCGATCGGGCGCAGCGTCACCGAGTCCTCACCGAGCGAGGGCAGCACCCGCTCGATGTAGTCCATGAACAGGCTGCTCGGGCCGACCACGAGGATGCCGCCGCGCTCGAACCGCCGCCGGTTGGAGTAGAGCAGGTACGCGGCGCGGTGCAGGGCCACCACCGTCTTGCCGGTGCCGGGGCCGCCGGCGATCACCGTGACGCCTTGGTGGTCGGCGCGGATGGCCTCGTCCTGTTCGGCCTGGATGGTGGCGACGATGTCGCGCATGCGCGGGCCCCTTGCCCGCTTGAGCGCGGCCATCAGCGCGCCGTCGCCGATGATGACGAGGTCGTCGCGGGCGTGGCTGTTGTCGAGCAGGTCGTCCTCGATGCCGACCACGATGTCGTTGCGGCACCTCAGCACGCGACGCCGCACCACGTCCATCGGGTCGGTGGGCGTGGCCCGGTAGAACGGCTCGGCGGCCCGGGCCCGCCAGTCGATCACGAGCGGCTCGTAGTCCGCGTCCCGCACCCCGATGCGTCCGATGTAGCGGATCTCCCCATCGGTGTGGTCCAGCCGGCCGAAGACCAGCCCCTCATGCTCGGCGTCGAGAATGGCCAGTCGCCGTGCCGCCTGGAACGCGAACGCATCACGTTCGAACAGGGCGGTGCCGTCCTCCTCCCGGACCCAGGTCTCCCGGTCCGACCGGTAGATGTCCTGGCCCTGCGACGCGACCTTGCGCGCCGATCGCGTCGCCTGCTCGAGGTGCTCGTAGACCAGATCGACATGCGCCTGTTCGATGGCCAACTCGCGCTCGAGCGCGGTCGGGGGTGTGCCAGCTGAATCCACGGAGGTGTCCTTCGCCAAAGGTGCGCGACGGACAAGTCTAGTCGTGCCGGGAAGCACGCGCCGGGCGCCGAGACCACCGATGGGAGATCCGCCCCTCCCGGGTCCCCGATCAGGGGACGAGGACGATCTTCCCGGCGGCGTGGCGTTGCGCGATCAGCTCGTGCGCCGCCGCCGCCTCCTCCAGCGGGAACGACCGTGCCACGCGCACCCCGAAGCGCCCGGACGCAGCCAGCTCCCCGATCCGTGCCAGTGCGGCAGTGGCGTCACCGCCACCGCCGGTGAACCGGGCGCCGCGGTCGGCGGCGGCGTAGTTCGCGATGGTCGCGATCTGGTCGGGGGAGTCCACCAGCCCCAGCAGGTCGTCGAGCTGGCTGCCGGCGGTGTCGAACACGGCGTCGACGCCCGTCCCCGTCACCGCGCGCACGCGATCCACGAGCCCTTCACCGTAGGTCACCGGCTCCGCGCCCAGCTGCCTGAGCCAGGCGTGGTTGACCGCGCTGGCCGTCGCGATGACCCGCAGTCCCGCCTGCCGTGCCAGCTGGACGAGCGCCTGGCCGACGCTGCCGGCCGCGCCGTGGACGAGGACGACCTGTCCCTGGTCGAGGGGGAGTGTCGCCAGCAGCCGGCTCGCCGTCTCGCCCGCCACGGGCAGGGCGGCCGCGTCCTCGAACGAGAGGCCCGGCGGCTTCGGCGCCCAGGCCCGCAGCACCGCGTACTCGGCGTAGGTGGACGAACCGAGGCCGAACACCTCGCCGCCGGCGCTCACGCCGGTGACGCCGGCCCCGACCTGGTCCACGACACCGGCCGCCTCCAGCCCGGGGACGACGGGACCCCGCTCGGGTGCCGCGGCACCCCTGGCCATCATCCCGGAGCGCACCTTGTGGTCGAACGGGTTCACCCCCGCCGCCCGCACGCGGATCCGCACCTGGCCCGGGCCCGCCTGCGGCTCGGGCAGGTCCGTCTCGTGCAACACCTCAGGGCCGCCGTACTCGCTGAACACCACTGCTCGCATACGACGCGTAACCTTCCCTTCGACGGACTCATTCCGCCGGGGGCGTACGGACCCGCTGCTGTCGGCGCGCGGGCCCGATTTGGGCGGGTAACCGGGCGTGAAGTAGTCTTGACCCTTGCATGACCTGTGCCTGCGCAGGCGTGCGTCCACAACCACTCAACGATTGGGAGTAATGGCGAAGAAGGAAGGCGCCCTCGAACTCGAGGGAACCGTCGTCGAAGCCCTGCCCAACGCCATGTTCCGCGTGGAGCTGGCCAACGGGCACAAGGTTCTGGCGACCATCAGCGGCAAGATGCGGCAGCACTACATCCGCATCATTCCGGCCGACCGGGTGGTCGTGGAGCTGTCCCCCTATGACCTGAGCCGCGGACGCATCGTCTTCCGGCACCGGTGAGCAAGACCCGCTAGAAATCCACCACCAGTCCGAACCACAGGGCATCCCTGTGCTCGGCGATGATCGAGGAGTTGCTCGATGAAGGTCCAGCCGAGCGTCAAGAGGATCTGCGACAAGTGCAAGGTGATCCGCCGGCACGGTCGCGTGATGGTGATCTGCGACAACCCGCGCCACAAGCAGCGCCAGGGCTGAGCGAGGAGCTCGTCCAAGGCCCCGCCAAGCGCGGGACGCGGAACACCCGGCCCTCACCGGCCACCCACAACTGAATAACCACACCAACGTGATAGCAACACCGCCGGCCAACGGCGGTGACCACCCCCGGACGAAGGCCGGGGCCCATGCCAGGCGGCAAGGGGACGCATCACGCCAGACACCTTCGCGAGTCGGTCCGCCGGCTCGACAGCATTGAAAGGTAACCGCCTGATGGCACGCCTCATCGGGGTCGATCTGCCGCGCGAGAAGCGGCTCGAGATCGCCCTCACCTACATTTTCGGCATCGGCCGTACCCGCGCCAAGGAAACCCTGGCGGCCACTGGCATCAGTGGCGACCTCCGTGTCCACCAACTCACCGACGAGCACCTGGTCGCCCTGCGCGACCACATCGAGGCCAACTACGAGACCGAGGGTGACCTCCGTCGCTCGGTGGCTGCAGACATCCGTCGCAAGATCGAGATCGGCTCCTACCAGGGCCGTCGTCATCGCATGGGCCTTCCGGTCCGCGGTCAGCGCACCCGGACCAACGCCCGCACCCGCAAGGGCAAGAAGAAGGCTGTCGCCGGTAAGAAGAAGGCCCGCTGATAGCGGCCGCTGAGACACTGAGAATCCAGGAGTAACTGAATTGGCTACTGCAGGCCGCACCGCGAGCCAGAAGGCCGCGAAAACCAAGCTTCGCCGCAAGGAGAAGAAGAACGTCGTCGCCGGTCAGGCGCACATCAAGAGCACGTTCAACAACACGATCATCTCGATCACCGATCCCACCGGTGCCGTGATCTCATGGGCCTCCGCCGGCACCGTCGGCTTCAAGGGCTCCCGCAAGTCCACCCCGTTCGCCGCGCAGATGGCCGCTGAGGCCGCGGGTCGCCGCGCCATGGAGCACGGCATGAAGCGCGTGGACGTCTTCGTCAAGGGTCCCGGCTCCGGCCGCGAGACCGCGATCCGTTCCCTCGGCGCCGTGGGTCTGGAGATCGGCCCGATCTCCGACGTCACCCCGGTTCCGCACAACGGTTGCCGTCCGCCGAAGCGCCGTCGCGTCTAGTCCCGAGCCGAAGAGGAGAGAAACCATGGCCCGTTACACCGGCCCCATCACCAAGAAGTCCCGCCGGCTCGGCACCGACCTGGTGGGCAACGACAAGGCGTTCGAGCACCGTCCCTACCCGCCGGGTATGCACGGCCGCGGCCGCACCAAGGAGAGCGAGTACCTGCTGCAGCTCAAGGAGAAGCAGAAGGCCCGCTACGCCTACGGCGTGCTCGAGAAGCAGTTCCGTCGCTACTACGAAGAGGCCAACCGGCTCGCCGGCAAGACCGGTGACAACCTGCTGATCATCCTCGAGTCGCGTCTGGACAACGTGGTTTACCGGGCTGGCCTGGCCAGCACCCGTCGCCAGGCCCGCCAGCTCGTCGTCCACGGCCACTTCACCGTGAACGGCAAGAAGGTCAACGTGCCCAGCTACCGGGTCAGCGCCTACGACGTCATCGACGTCAAGGCCAAGTCGATGAACCTGTACCCGCTGGTCGTGGCCCGCGAGACCTTCAACGAGAAGGTCGTTCCGGGCTGGCTGACCGTGCGTCCGAACAAGGGCCGGATCCTGGTTCACCAGCTCCCGGTCCGCGAGCAGATCACGATCGACGTCACCGAGCAGCTGATCGTCGAGCTCTACTCCAAGTGAGTCCTGGTTCTCCTCCTCGTCCGATCCGGGCGGGGAGGAGAACTGGCGTAAGAAACCGTCCCGGGCAGGGAGCCCGGGACAACTGATCACCGTCATATAGCGGGCGGTGGAGAGGAAGAACACCAAGAATGCTCATCGCACAGCGTCCGATCCTTACCGAAGAGGTCGTCGACGAGCTCCGCTCCCGGTTCGTCATCGAGCCCCTCGAGCCGGGCTTCGGCTACACCCTCGGCAACTCGATGCGCCGCACCCTGCTGTCCTCCATTCCGGGCGCCGCGGTCACCAGCATCAAGATCGAGGGCAACCAGCACGAGTTCTCCACCCTTCCGGGTGTCGTGGAGGACGTCACCGAGATCATCCTCAACCTGAAGTCGCTGGTGCTGTCCTCCGAGGAGGACGAGCCGGTGGTCATGTACCTGCGCAAGTCCGGCGCCGGCGCGGTCACCGCTGCCGACATCGCGCCCCCGGCCGGCGTCGAGGTGCACAACCCCGAGCTGCACATCGCCACCCTGAACGAGACCGGCAAGATCGAGATGGAGCTGGTCGTCGAGCGTGGACGTGGCTACGTCTCCGCCGTCCAGAACAAGAACCCGGACGCAGAGATCGGCCGCATCCCCGTCGACTCCGTGTACTCCCCGGTGCTCAAGGTGACCTACAAGGTCGAGGCCACCCGCGTCGAGCAGCGCACCGACTTCGACAAGCTGATCGTGGACGTGGAGACCAAGGCCTCCATCAAGCCTCGTGACGCCATGGCTTCGGCGGGCAAGACCCTGGTCGAGCTCTTCGGCCTGGCTCGTGAGCTGAACGTCGACGCCGAGGGCATCGAGATCGGCCCGTCCCCGGTGGACGAGCAGCTCGCCGCAGACCTGGCCCTGCCGGTCGAGGAGCTCAAGCTGACCATGCGCAGCTACAACTGCCTCAAACGCGAGGGCATCCACACCGTCAGCGAGCTGGTCTCCCGCTCCGAGCAGGACCTGCTCGACATCCGCAACTTCGGCTCCAAGTCGATCGAGGAAGTCAAGCTGCGCCTGCACGAGATGGGCCTGTCCCTGAAGGACAGCTCCCCGGGCTTCGACCCGCTGAGCGCCCTCACCAACTACGACACGGACGTCGACTACGACGACTCGTACTGATCCACAGCCATACAGGAGATAGCGAACAATGCCCCAGCCGACCAAGGGCCCCCGCTTCGGGGGTAGCCCGGCCCACCAGAGGATCATCCTGGCCAACCTGGCCACCCAGCTGTTCCAGCATGGCAAGATCACGACGACCGAGGCCAAGGCCAAGCGCGTCCAGCCGCTGGCCGACCGGCTGATCAGCAAGGCCAAGCGCGGTGACCTGCACAACCGCCGCCTGGTCCTGCAGACCGTCACCGACAAGGGTGTCGTGCACGCCCTGTTCACCGAGATCGCCCCGAAGCTCGCCGAGCGCGAGGGTGGCTACACCCGGATCACCAAGATCGGGCCGCGCAAGGGCGACAACGCCCCCATGGCCGTGATCGAGATCGTGACCGAGACGGTGGAGGAGTCGCGCAAGGCGAAGGCCAAGGCCGCTCCGAAGAAGGCCGAGCCGGCCAAGGCCGACACCAAGAAGGCCGCACCGAAGAAGGCCGCAGCGAAGAAGGCGGACGAGAAGGTCGCCGACGCCGCTGAGGAGCCGAGCGTGGCTCCCGCCTCCGACGAGCCGGTCGAGGCTCCGGTCGAGGCCCCCGCTGTCGAGGCGGAGCCGGCCCAGGCCGACGCCGACACCGAGGGTGCCGAGCAGGCGGGCGAGGACGCCAAGGCCTGAGCAGTCCAACGGCGAACCGCCCGCTCCCTCAGGGGGCGGGCGGTTCTGCGTTCGCCCGGCTAGGCCTCGACGCGCATCGGGATGCCCGTCTCCCGCTCCGACACCTGCCACAGGACGGCGATCGCCCCGTCCAGGTTGTGGCGCAGCAGGGGACGGAACAGTGGCAGTCGCACCGGCGGCCCGGTGTTGATGTAGCGGGGGCCGTACAGTTCGCCGCCCCGTGCCGCTGGGTCGGTGGCGGCACGGAGCTGCGGCATGGCGCCGTCGGCCGCCGTCATGCCCGTCCGGGCGGCGAGCCACTGCCAGAAGGGCCCCGACGCGCCGCCGCCGCCCTCACGGACGGTCCGCACCTGAAGGTCGGTGTGCGACAGCCCGGGATGGGCCATCAGGCTGGACGCGCGCACGCCGGCCCTCTCGAACTCGCGTTGCAGCCCGAGCGCGAAGTGGTAGTTCGCCAGCTTCGACTGCCCGTAACCCCGCCACGGCGAGTAGGTGCCGTGCAGGTGCGGGTTGCGCGGGTCGAGCGGAGCGCCCATGTGGTGTGCGGTGCTGGTCACCGACACCACCCGCGCAGCCGGGGCGGCCAGGAGAGCCGGCATCAGGTGGGCCGTCAGCGCCCAGTGCCCGAGGTGGTTGACGCCCAGCTGCATCTCGAAGCCGTCCGCCGTGGTGCGCTCCGGCATCGCCATCACGCCGGCGTTGTTCACGAGGATGTCGATCCGGTCGTGGCGGGCGAGGACCTGGTCGGCGGCCGCCCGCACCGAGGCGAGAGAGCCCAGGTCGAGGGGAACGAGGTCCAGCTCGGCGTCCCGCGTCCGGGCCCGTATGCCGGCGGCGGCGTCGCTCGCCTTGCCCTGGTCGCGCACAGCCATCACCACGGTCGCGCCGTGGGCAGCCAGGGCCGAGGCGGTCTCCAGGCCCAGTCCGCCGTTGGCCCCGGTCACGACGGCGACCTTTCCGGTGAGCTCGGGGATGTCGTCGCGTGTGAAGTCCATGTCAAGGACGGTACTCAGCCCTCCTGACCCTGAACAGGGTGAGCAGTGACGTCGGGTCGGGGACCCGTGTCAGCGGAGGTACAGCGCGCGTGCGGGGCAGAGCTTGACCGCGAGCGCGGCGTCGTCAGGTGCCACGGCCTCCCGCCGGACGACGGGGTAGCCCCACTCGTCGAGCACCACCGCGCCGGGAAGGGTCTGGGCGCACACCCCGTGCCCGGAGCAGAGCACGCGGTCCACGGCGATGCGGGCGGGTTCAGGCGTACTGGACACGAGGGACACCGTCCTTCTCGCAGGTGCGGGTGGCGTGGGCGGCGAACTCGGGCGCAAGCGTGCGCAGGGCGGACGCCGCGAAGCGCGAGACCCCGTCGGGGTGGGCGCAGGCTCCCCGGCGGTCGAGCAGCCCGAGGCGTTGCTCGAGCGCGTGTCGCGTCGCAGCGCCTGGACGGACCGCGTGCTCGTACCACGCCTGGGAGAGGGCGGGCAGCCCGAACATGCAGGGGCCGCACTGGCCCGCCGACTCCCCCGCCGCGTAGGCGATCAGCTCCCCGGCGACCTGAACCGCACACCGCGCCGGATCCCAGACGGTGACGATGCCGGGACCGAGGGCGCCGCCGTGGCGCTTCATGCCCGGCGTGTCCCAGATCGTCGTCCGGGCGTCGGCCTCACTGATCACGACGCCCCCCAGCCCACCGACGCCGACGTGCCGGGCATCGGCCGGCAGACCGCCGGCTGCGTCGATCAGGTCGATCAGGGCCACTCCGGCGGACGCCTCGTACACGCCCGGCTGCCGGACGTACCCGCCGACGGCGACCAGTCGTGGCCCGGGCTCGGCAGTGGTGCCGTACGAGCGGAACCAGTCGGCTCCCCGCCGTGCGATCTGGCTCACCCGCCACAGGGTCTCGGCGTTGAGCACGACGGTGGGCGGGATCCGGCGTCCCTGGCTGTCGACGCCGCCGAACACGAACGGCGCGCGCTTCGTCATGGGTCGAGCCAGCCCACCCCGGGCCAGCGAGATGATCGAGGTCTCCTCCGAGGAGACGTAGCGGTGCGGCACCTCGAGCACGTCGAGCCCGGCGCGGTTCAGCAGTGCCGCGGTCCGGGACCCCCGGTGGGCGGCATAGCGTATGTGCGGGTGCCGCCCGGACGCGACCAGGCCGGCGCCCTCGATCAGCTCGTGCAGGTGGTGCTCGACGATCCACGCGTCCTTGATCGCGCCCACCTCGCCGTCGCAGGCGTTCACGATGAGGTCGGCGTCGTTCTCGGCCGCCGCCCGCACCTTGATGGCCGTCCGGAAGGCGGCGCCCCCGCGTCCGGTCAGGCCCGAGTCGTCGAGCAGCTGGATGAGATCGGTCATGACCACTCCTGGGTGTTGATCGCGCGTCGGCGCTCGTTGTCGGCGTGGGTGCTGGCCACGCGCCAGGCTGCGGCCAGGCCGCCTGCGGTCGCGCAGGCGATCGACGTCAGCCGCAGCAGCGGCTGGTCCGCCGTGCCCATGAAGAAGCCGTGGCCCACGGCCACCGCCCACATCGCATAGGACAGCCAGTGCACCTGCCGCCATCGCCGCTCGGGGAGGCGGTGTCGCAGGTAGCTGGTCACCATCAACACGACCAGGAGGTCCACGGCGATGGTGCCGAGCCCGATGAGCAGGGCCTCGTAGCCGGAGGTGAACGGCACCAGTACGGCGAGCCAGCCGATCGGGACGTAGCCGTCCACGATCGCGGTGACGACATGGGTGGCGAGGAACACCAACGAGCCGAGCGAGAGCCAGCGGTGGAGACCCATCACGATCGTGGCGCTCTCACCGTGGGGACGGCGCCGCCCGGCGGTGACCATGCCGAGGCAGGTCACGATCGTGAGCAGGACGATGCTCACGACGCCGCTGGCGCGCGAGAGGTACCACAGGGTCTGGCCCGTCATGCGCCGACTCCTTCTCCGGGGGCCGGCCAGCCGGGAGTCAGTACCGTACCGCCGCAGGCGCGGTCGAGCCGGGCGGCGATCCCGCGGTCGCCGAGCCAGGACGGGGCGTCCTCGCCGAGCACGACCGCCGCCGTGGACGCGGTGTTGGCCTCCAGAGCCGTGGCTGCGATGCAGGTGACGTCGGCCCAGACGGCCGGAGCGGTGGTGCCGGTCCGCGGGTCGACGATGTGGTGGGCCGTGCCCCCACCGGTCGCCCACCGCCGCAGCTGCGTCGAGGAGGTGGCGACTCCCTGGTCCGCGATCGCGATGACCTGCCGGATCCTGCCGTCGGCGGCTTCGACCCCGACCCGCCACCCGTCCTGGGGTGGCGGGCCGGCCACGGCGATGTCGCCACCGAGGTTCACCAGGAAGCCGCCCTCGAAGGTGGCACCCAGCGCGCGGGCGATCGTGTCGGCGGCGTGGGCCTTGGCCGAGGCACCGAAATCGAGGACGGTGCTCCTCGGCGTCGCGATCCGGCGTCCGCCCGCCGCGGCGACGCGCCGCCAGCCCGGCACCTCCACCGGACTGCGCGACACGGTGAAGCCGGTGCGCGAACGGACGAGTTCGAGGTCCAGGTCGTAACCGGACGCGATGACCGCCGACCCGACCGTGAAGTCGACCAGCCCTCCGCTGATCCGGGCGGCGTGCCGAGCGGCCCGCAGGTACTCGACGAAGATCGGGGACGCGTCGCACCAGGCGTCGGCGGTGCGCGCCCGCTCGGCGAGCCTGCTGACCTCGGAGTCGGGACGAAAGCGCGACACCGCTCGGTCCAGCGCGGCGAGGTGGTCCACCGCGAACGCCAGCGCGGCGTCCAGGCTGGAAGGGATCGTGGCCAGCACCGAGTTGGTCGTGCCGATGGCCTCGAACGTGGCCACCGCGGGGGTGCCGATCGTCAAGGACGCCTGGGTCATGCTCCTCCTCCCACTGCGATCCGGCTCAGGAGCCCTTGGTCTTGGTGTGGGTAGGGCCGGAAGCAGTGGTCGCTGTCCGGGTCGGGGCGAAGGTCTGGCCCGCGGTCTTCCTGGTACTCGTGCGGGCGCTGTCGGGCGCGCGGCCGGTCGTGGCGGTCGCCTGCTGCGTCGGGCCCGCGGGGTCGACCGCTGCGTCCGCCTGCTGCGTGGTGCTCGCCAGCGCGAGGGACGCGGCCACGCCGGCGGTGACCACCGTTGCTCCTGCCATCACGGTGCCGACGAGGACCCTCGTCCGGGTGAGTGCGGTCGTTGGCATGGGAAAGCCTCCAGGTGCTCGGGTGCGTCGTCTGGGACAACTGTCCCCGCGGAGGCTGTGGCCAACCTGTACGCCAGCACATGGCGCGCCTAACCGAACGTCAAGCTTGTCTCAAGGCACGTCTGGCGGAGCCGGGCATGCAACGGCCCCGGTAACCAAGGGGGAGATGGTTGCCGGGGCCGTTGGGCCGGGGGAGGGTACCTACGCTGACGGTTCGAGGGGGGTCAGGCGCAGGTCCATGGACTCGTGCCGGCTTTGGCGTAGTAGCGGTTCGCCACGGTGATCTGCTGAGCCCGGCTGGCCTGGTGCGGATAGGCGGCGAAGTCGCGCCCTCCGTTGGCCCGCCAGGAGGCGAGGTTGAACTGCAGCCCGCCGTAGTAGCCGTTGCCGGTGTTGATGTGCCAATTGCCGCCCGACTCGCAACGGGCGATGCGATCCCACATCGCCGCGCGGGCCAGGTTGATGCCGACGCCGTTGCTGGACGTCTTGGTGCCCACCTCCAGGACCTGCGAGCGGGGCTTGGTGAGCACGGTCTGCGCGACCACGACCCGCTTCGTCACCTTGCCGTTGACCACGGTGATCTCGTAGGTGCGCCTGGCCTTGCCGCTCTGGCCGGCGGTGACGAGCCGCGACTCACCCTTCCACAGGCTCGAGTTGTTCTTCCGGACGGTCGTGAAGCCCACCTTCTCGGTCTTCACCTTGGTCTTCACCGTGACCCGTTCCAGGGTGATCGTCGACCCCGCCACGATGGCGGTGGAGCCGACCGGCTCCAGGCGGTCGGTGGCGGAGGCCACCAGCCCCTGATCAGCCAGCAGGTCGGCCACGGTGGGGGCGCTCGTCGTGACGTCCGAGCGCTTCCCGCCGACCTCGAGCACGACGTGCTTGGGTGTGGTGACCTCGACCGTGAGCCCATTCCTGGGCAGGGGAGTGGCGAGCGGGACGGACGTGCGCGCCTGCCCGAGGCCGGTGCTGTCCGCGGACGCCACGAGAGCAGCAGGCGCCGCGGCTGCGGCGTCGGCGATCAGCGCCTCACTGAGGGTGGAAGCCGTGGTGGTGATGGTGCGGGGAGTGCCGTCGACGTTCAGTGTCAGCTGCTTGGCGAACCTGACGGTGACTGTGCCACCGCTGGGGACGGCGGTCTCAGGCGCCGGGCTGACCTTGTCGCCTGCGGCGAGCACGATGCCCTTCGCCGCCAGGATGTCGGAGACGGTGAGCGCGAAGCCGCTCGCCGGTTCGACCTGTCCATCGACGTTCAACTGAACGTCCTTGTACAGGCTCACCGCAGTCAGGGCGCCGCCGGCAAGCAGCGCCGCTGTCAGTGCGGTGGCGGTGATCGACTTGTTCAAAACCTCGTCCCCCGATGGTGTAGCAGGCAGTTCCTGAGAAAAGCCTGCATGATCCTGAGAGATAGGTCAAGTTTTTCTCAGAATCCACCCTCGGGGAAGAGGCGTGCGTCTCGCGTCAGAGGACGACTGCCGCCCGAGCCTTGGCGAGTCGGGCGGCGACGTCGGTCCAGTTGACGACGTTCCACCACGCCTTCACGTAGTCGGCCTTGACGTTCTTGTACTGCAGGTAGAACGCGTGCTCCCACATGTCGAGTTGGAGGACCGGCAGCTGCGCCACCGGGACGCTGTTCTGCTGGTCGTAGAGCTGGTTGATGTTGAGGCGCTGGCCGAGCGGGTCCCAGACGAGGAGGGCCCAGCCCGATCCCTGCAGCGAGTTGGCCGCGGCCTCGAACTGGCCCTTGAAGCCGGCGAACCCACCGAAGAACTCCTCGATGGCTGCCGCGACCTCTCCGTCCGGCTCGCCGCCGCCCTCGGGCGACATGTTCTTCCAGAAGACCGAGTGGTTGATGTGGCCGCCGAGGTGGAAGGCGAGGTCCTTCTCGAGCTTGGGGATGCTCGCGAAATCGCCGGACCCGCGCGCCTCGGCCAGCTTGTCGAGGGCGGTGTTGGCACCGGCCACGTACGCGGCGTGGTGCTTGCTGTGGTGGAGTTCCATGATCTCCGGCGCGATGTGCGGGGCGAGGGCTCCGTAGTCGTAGTCGAGGTCGGGCAGCGTGTAGGCCATCAGGTTTCCCTTCGTTGCGTTGACTGGCTATCACCTACCCCCAACCTGCCCCCTCCAGCGGCTATTCCGCCAGAGGTCGGGCTGGATTCGGTGGCACGAAGCTCGCCCGGCGGGCGGCCCTGCGCAGCAGCCGCAGCAGGGGGACGCCGAGCAGCGCGACCAGCACGGCGTTGGTCAGGGCACGGCCCAGGTTCCACCCCATGGACGTCGCCAGGTTGAACAGGACGAACCGGTGGAGGTTGTCCGCAGGGGACGCCGACGGGTCGAACGACAGCTGCGTGCCGTCACCGATCGCGAACGGCCAGAACGAGAAGTCCATCAGCCAGCCGTACGCGAAGGCCGAGACCATGCCGTACGCCGCCAGCACGGCGAGCTCCCACCGGCCGCGGACGCGCGGGAGCCAGCCGGCGAACAGCCCGACGAAGCCGGCGGTGAGCATCTGGTAGGGCAGCCACGGACCGACGCCCGAGGTGATCAGCGCGGAGGTGAACAAGGTGATCGCCCCCAGGGCGAAGCCGAAGCCGGCCCCGAACACCCGGCCGGCCAGAATCATCAGGAAGAAGATGAGTTCGAACCCCGCGGTCCCTGCGCTGAGCGGGCGCAGGATGGTGCCGACCGCCGCGAGTACGCCCAGCATGGCCAGCGTCTTGGCGTCCATCCGGCCACCGGCGAGTTCGGACAGGACGACCGCCAGCACCAGCGGCAGCACGATCGCGAACATCACCGGCGCCTGGGTGGCGGACATGCCGGAATCGGGACGCAGGAACAGGGGCCAGCTGAACGCGACCCCCCCGACCACGACGGCCACCACAAGGGCGAGTGAGGCGCGGCGCCCGGCGGTCGCGTCCGCCGGCCTGATCATCGGCTGTGCCTGGTCGCGGGTCGTCGTCATCGCAGCCCCGCCGCCACGTCGTCGGGAGTCAGCACTGGGATCGGCGCGAACACCTTCGCCATCTGCGGCGCGTACGCCGGCGAGGACGTGAGCAGGGCCGCGGTGTCACCGTCGGCGATGATCTCGCCGTCGGCCATCAGCAGCGTCCGCCGGCTCACGGCGGCGGCGAACTCGACGTCGTGCGTGCTGATCACGACGGCCACGCCCGTGGCCGCGAGCCGTTCGATCACGCCGCGTAGTTCGGCCTTGGCGCTGTAGTCCAGGCCGCGGGTGGGCTCGTCCAGGAGCAGCACCGGCGGTCGTGCCGCCAGCTGGATCGCCAGCACCAGCGCGAGCCGCTGTCCCTCGGACAGGTCGCGCGGGTCACGCTCGCCCGGAACGTCCACGCCGAGCGTCCGCAGGAGGGTGGCGGTCGTGCCCGGCTCCGCGTCGCTCTCGGCGTCCGCCTGCTCGCACTCGGCCGCCACCGTCGGCAGGTAGAGCAGGTCGGCGGCGGTCTGGGGCACCAGGGCGACGAGCCGCCGCGCCTCGGCGGCGCCCAGCCGGCGGGGGTCGCGGCCGGCGATCGAGATGTCACCGGCACAGCTGAGAGCGCCCTGCAGGGCCCACAGCAGCGAGGACTTGCCGGCGCCGTTGCGTCCGAGCAGGGCGGTGACGCTGTGCTGGGAGAGGTGCAGGCTCACCCCGGCCACCGCGACGGTCTCGCCGAACCGCACGTCGACGTTCGTGGCGGTGAGGGCGACCGGCCCGGGCGGGCCCGCCGTGCGTGCGGGCGGGCACGGCGCGAGGTCCTCGGACAGGACGCGCCGTCGTGCCTCGCGCACGGTGAGTGGCACCTCGTCCCAGCCGGCGGTCCGGGCGAGTGCAGCGAGCGGGGGAGTGATGCTGGCCTTCGCCAGCACGTCCCGGGGCGACCCGTGCAGGGCGGTGCCGTCGCCGGGCAACCAGATCATCGAGTCGGCGGCCTGCATGACGCGCTCGAGCCGGTGTTCGGCGAGCACGACGGTGAGTCCGACCTCGTGCACCAGCGTGGCGATCGCCGAGAGGACGTCCTGCGCCGCGGTCGGGTCGAGGGCGGACGTCGGCTCGTCCAGCACGAGGACCCGTGGCTGTGCGGCGAGGACGGCGGCGATCGCCACCCGCTGCTGCTGGCCGCCCGACAGGTCGACGAGCGGACGCCGTCGCAGGTCGGCGATGCCCAGCAGGTCGAGGGTCTCCTCCACGCGCTTGCGCATGGCGGCCGGCTCGATCCCGAGTTGCTCCATGCCGTAGGCGATCTCGTCCTCGACGGTGTCGGTGACGAAGCCTCGAAGCGGGTCCTGGCCGACGTAGCCGACGACGTCGGCGAGGTCGCGGGGGCGGTGCTGTGCGGTGTTGCGCCCGTCCACAAGCACGCGGCCGGCCAGGGTGCCACCCGTGAAGTGCGGAACCAGCCCGTTGATGGCCCCCAGGAGGGTCGACTTGCCACTCCCGGTGGGACCGACGACCAGGCACAGGTCGCCTTCGGGGAGCTCGAGTGAGACGTCGGCGAGGGCGGGGCTCGTCGCGCCGGGATAGGTGACCCGGACCCGGTCGAAGGTGATCACCGGTTCACCAGCTCCGGCTCGTGCTGCCGCCGTGGGCGCAGCGAGCGCACCCGGGTGTCGTTGCGCACCGACTCGGTGGCCTCCGGGCGGCGGGCGCCGGTGAGGGGGAGGGGAGCCAGGACGAGCGCGAGCACGCCGAGCATCACCGGCGTGAGCTCGGGCCAGGCCAGGGGGTCGGTCGAGGGGTGGAGGGCGTCCGCGGCGGTGAGCCAGCCGAGGCCATCGCTGCTCCCGGCGGAGAACACCAGGAGTGCGGCGAGCGCACCGCTGAGGGCGATCAGCGTGTCCCGGACCCCCCACGGATCGGGTCGGTGCCGGGAGACCCGCAGGGCCGCCTCAGCCCGGCGCAGCCCGAGCGCCACGCCGAGCACACCGGCCAGCAGGAGCAGCACAGCCACGAGCCGGTAGCCGGTGCTGAGGAGCAGGAACACCCCCGACGTGGCGACCAGCGAACCGGCGAGCATCACCGGCAGGGTCCCCTTCACCGGAAGGCCGCGGGTGCGGCCGAAGCCGCGGGACTCCATGCCTGCGGCCAGGGACATCGAGCGCTCGATCGCGTCGGCGAGCACCGGCATCACGATCGCGCCGAGCGACCTGAGCCCGCGGGCGGAGGCGCCACGCAGGCGCCGGGCCTTGCGGACGCGCTGGGCGCTCTCAATCAGTTGTGGGGCCACGCTGAGCGCGATCACGACGGCGACGGAGGCCTCGTAGAGCGCGGCCGGCACCGAGCGCAGCGCCTGCCGCGGGTTCGCGAGCGCGTTGGCGGCGCCCACGCAGACCAGCATGACGGCGAGGCGCAGCGCGTCGTAGAGCGTGTTGACCAGGCCTTCGGCGGTCACCGCCCCGCCCAGCCGGATGCCGGCCGCCCACTCCGGGAGCGGGACCTGGGGGAGGGTGAACACCACGGTCTCGCCGCTCCCGGCCCCCAGGAGCACCTGGAAGAACACCCGCATGCCGATCACGAACAACGACAGCACCAGGTAGGCCTTGACCGACCGCGCCCAGGGCGCGTCACTGCGGCGCAGCAGCACCGTCGCCACCACGGCGGTGGCGATCAGTGCCAGCAGCAGCGGGTTGGTGGTGCCGGAGACGGCGATCCCGATTCCGATCGCCCAGCACCACCACGCCCAGGGGTGGGTCATGTTCAGGGCTTCCGTCCCTTCAGCAGCCACCAGCCGCCCAGGCCGGCGGCGGCAAGCACCACCGTCGCGCCCGCGGCGAGCGCACCGACGGGGCTGCCGGAGTCGCCCGTCGGGGAGCCGGTCACCTGCTCCTGCGCGACGTCGGTCGCCTCATCCGCGGAGAGCGGCGTGGGGGTCGCGGTCGGCGTGGCGGTGGGTGACGCGACACCCGTGCTCGCCGACGCGGAGGCGGTCGCAGACGTGGTCTTCGACGTCGACGCCGTGGCCGTGGCCGATCGGGTCGGGCTCGGGGACTTCGTCGGGCCGGCGGACTTCGTCGGCTTGGGGGAGCTCTTCGTCGGGGTGGGCGTGGGAGTGGGAGCGGGTGCCTCGTCCTTGGGCGGTGCAGCCGACGGCGGAACCTTGCCGCCGTCGAGCGCCACGTATCGCCAGCCCTCGGCGTCGCCCTGCCTCGGATGGTAGGCGCCGGCACCCAGGTTGGAATAGCTCCAGTCCCCGTACCCGTCCCCGGACCTGGCGGCGTGCCAGTACGACCAGTACGCCTTGTTGATGTCCGGGCTGGACGGCTTGCCCGAGATCTTCGTGATCATGCCGCCGTCCAGGGTGGGGCCGAATCCCGCGCTCTTCAGCGCCTCCGTGCCCGTCGAGTACCTGGCTGCGCACTTCGTGCTCACCCCGCCCAGGGACCCGTAGTCGACGACCACCCAGACCCCGCCGCACGTGGCAGCGTGGGCCTGGGTGGGCGCGGCCACGGCCGCACCGACGAGGAGGGGGGTCGTCAGTGCGACCGTGAGGAGGAAACGCCTCACCGGGTGACCTTTGTCGTGGGCAGTGAGGTCCTCGCCAGCGTCTCGTAGCCGTCCTTGCGGGCCGTCACCTTGACGGTGATCACCTTGTTTTCGTCCTTGCTGGTGAGCACGTAGGTGGCCTTGGTGGCGCGGGAGATCGCGCTGCCGCTGCGGTACCACCGGTAGGTGAGGTCGGGTGCCGGAATCCAGGTGCCCGGGTCGACGGTGAGCGTCTGGCCGACCTGAGCGGTGCCGGTGATCACCGGAGTCGGCGATTCGGAGTAGCCCTTCGGCGGGAACGGGAACTCCCGGGTCGTATCGCCCCCGGTGTAGCCCGCGTAGTACCAGCCCTCAGCCTCACCCTTCTGCGGTCGGGCGTCGGCCGCGCCGACCATGTAGCTCTGCCAGTCGCCCCATGTGCCGTCGGCGTTCCTGGTGGCGTGCCAGTAGCCCCAGTACTTGGAGAAGGTGGTGTCGATGACGGAGGGGAAGCCGTTGATCCGGTTGAGGTATCCGGAGGTGTCGTACCCGAGGGTCAGCCCGGCGCTCTTCAGCGCCGCGATGCCGCTGCCGTACCTGGTGGCGCAGCGAACCGCGTCCTGGCCGTTGCCGCGGTCGACGACGACCCACACGCCGGCGCAGGACGTCACCGAGGCGGGCAGCTTCTTGGGGCTCTTCGGGCAGGCGCTGAGCTTCAACGACGCGTCAGCCATGGTCTTGCCGGTGGCGAGGAACATCGCCTCCGCGGTGGCCATGACGTCGCCTTCCGTGCCGTCGAGCTGGGCGGGGAAGCCACCGTTGGCGAGCTGCTGGGTGGCGAGCCACGTGGCCGCGTCGGCCGTGTCCTCACCGGCAGCCTTCAGGGTCGAGCCCATCAGGCTGGTCGTGTCGGCCGGGGAGAAAGTCTCCCAGTAGCCGGCGTCGAGCTGCGCGGCCTGCGCGGCGTCGATCGCCTTGTCCACCTGGGGGTCGAGGCTGCCCAACTCGTGCAGGGCGAGGATCGACACCGCGGTGGTGTCCCAGTCGGGCACGAAGCCGCCGTTGTCGTAGCCGAACGCGCCGCTCGCGTCCTGCATGCTGAGCAGCTTCGTCAGCAAGGTCACCGGGATGGTCGCCCCGGCCCGCTTCAGCGCGATGATGGCCAGGCTCTGCGAGAACGCCGACTCGTAGGCGCCGACCTGGCCGTCGGACGGCAGCTTCTTGGTGATGGCCGAGGCGAGGTTCACGCCGCCGAAGCTCTTCGGGTTGAGGCCAAGGGCGCTCACGGTGATCGCGAGCTTGGCCGCGCGCGCCGGCTGGCCGGACGTGAACTTCCTGGCCTGTGACTCCAGGCCGCTGACGAGCGTGCGCACGGTCGGCGCATACGTGCAGTCACCCATGGTTGCCAGGCCCAGGGCCGCGGTGGCGGCGAGCCCGGCGTCGGCCTTCGCCGACGGAATGTTCTTGACGAGGTAGTTGGCGGCCTTGGTCGGGCTGAGTTCCGGCGCTGCTGTCGCTGGGACGGCGGACGGGAGACCGACGAGGGCGATCACGGCCGCAGTCCCGACGGCCAGCGATCGACGAAGTGAGTTGTGGAACACCTAGATCCTTTCGCGCGGGGCACTCGATGTGATCCGGGCCAACTGCGCGCGTCCGGCTCGCCCGTATGCCACGACGGGTGATTGTTGAGCCAGAACTTTGTGCAGGCATTCCGACTTGGACGGAGCGTTCCGTCGTCACGGTTGCGGGTCAGTCCCGGAGTCGCACCGGGTTCCCCTGCAAAGGTTCAGGTGTGCTCAGGCTAGACCACCCACGAGGGGTGATGTCACCTTCGACGAGGGGTGAACCGAAAAGTGCAACGGGGCGCCCGAATCGGGCGCCCCGTGGTCGTGGGGTGGTCAGGCGGTCGGGGCCGGAGGCGTCGGCGGGTCGGCGGGAGCGTCCCCGTCCACCAGGTCCCTCACCTTGTCGACGGCCTCACCGGCGAGCTTCTGGGCCTCGCCGGCCACCTTCTGTGCGTTCTCGGGCAGGTCGTCGGCGAACTCCTTGACCTTCTCGACCGCGTCCTCCGTGAAGTCCTTGGCTGCCTCGAACGCATCACCCGCGACCTCGGCCGCCTTCTCGCCGAACTCCTTCGCCTTGCCCAGCAGGCCGCCGAGGAAGCCCTCGGACTCGGCCTTGACGCTGTTCTCCTCCGTCATGCGTGACCCTCCTGTCCTCGTGGGGAACGACGCAGCCAGCCTAGGGCTGGAAGGGCCGCCGTGGGGGCTCAGGCAGCGGATTCACCACGCACGGAGAACACCCGGAACCCCTTGGCGCTCGCCTCCCGGTGGCAGGTGTAGCCGGACACGTTGAGCCACGCCTGCAACGAGTCGGCGCCCAGGTTCCGCCCCACCACGAGCCGGGCGACACCACCCGGCGCGAGTCGCGGGAGCCAGCCGAGCAGGAGTTCGTGCAGCGCGGTCTTGCCGATGCGGATCGGCGGGTTCGACCAGATCTCGTCATAGCGCGCGCCGGGGTCGACCAGGTCGGGTGTGACCGGACGCACGCGATCGGCCACCCCATGCGCAGCGGCATTGGCGGCGCACAGCTGGAGCGCCCGCTCGTTGGTGTCGACCGCGTCCACGACCGCCTCCGGGCAGGCGGACGCGAGCGCCACGGCCAGCACGCCGTAGCCGCAGCCCAGGTCGAGCAGCCGGGACGCACCCGTCGGCGGTACGGACTCGCGCAGGAGCACGGACGTGCCGAGGTCCAGGCCGTCGGCGGAGAAGACGCCGTCAGCGGTCGTGAACTCCCACTCGGTGTCCCAGAAGCGCATGCGCACCTGGCGCCGGTTCTCCTGGCCCGTGGGGGTGTGGAAGTAGTGGCTCATGGCTGTTCCTCCAGGGTCCGGAAGGCCCTGGCTTCGGTCGCGCGGGCAGCGAGTCGTTCCTCCGGCGGGTACCCCACCTCTTCGAGCACGAGCCCCTTCGCGGCGAGGACGGGCACCTCGGTCGAGCGTGCGGGGGATCGGAGGAGCGCGACCAGCCAGTCCGCGTCGCGACGCCCGGTGCCGACCTCGACCAGCGCCCCCACCAGCGAGCGCACCATCGAGTGGCAGAACGCGTCGGCGCGCACACCGACCTCCACACGCCCGTCATCGAGACGAACGGCGTGCAGGTGCTGCAGCTCGCGGATCGTGGTGGCGCCCTCCCTGGCACGGCAGAAGGCGGCGAAGTCGTGCAGCCCGCGCAGGGCTGCGCCGGCCGCATTGATCCGTTCGACGTCGAGGTCACGCCGGAGCGGCGTCGTGGTCAGCCGCCACAGGGGGTCGAGCGGGCGATCGGCGAGTCGGTAGGCGTAGCGACGCCAGATCGCGGCGAAGCGGGCGTCGAACCCCTCGGGCGCCACCGTGACCCGGTACACCACCACGTCCTCGGGCAGGGCCCGACGCAGTCGGTGTTCGAGCATGTCGGCGACCTGGGGAGGGTTCGGCAGGTCGAGGTCGAGGTGGGCCACCTGGCCCCGAGCGTGCACGCCGGCGTCCGTCCGTCCGGCGCAGGACAACGCCGGCGACTCCTCCAGCCGCAGCACCCGGCCGATCCAGAGCTCCAGCTCACCCTGCACCGTCCGCAAGCCGTCCTGCGCCGCCCAGCCGTGGAACTCCGTCCCGTCGTACCCCAGGTCGAGGCGGTACCGCGTCATCGCCCCCTCCTCGGACCCGGTGCTGTCGCTGCCGCTCCCGACATCCCGGCGGATGCCGGGGTCCTCCCCCGTGCCACGGCGATCATGCCCGACGGTACGCGAGGTCGTGGATGGTGCGGCCGGCGTCGAGACCGCGCTGCTCGTACTTGGTGAGGGGCCGGCGGTCGAAGCGTGGTGCCCAGCCGTCATGGCAGTTCACCAGGCCGGGCTCGGCGTCCAGGACCTCGCGCATCGCCTCGGCGTAGTCGGTCCAGTCGGTGGCCAGCCGCCACACCCCGTCCGGGGTGAGCCGGGATGCGACCAGCCGGGCGAACGCAGGGCTGACCAGGCGACGCTTGTGGTGCCTCGCCTTGTGCCAGGGATCGGGGAAGAACGTCCACAGTTCGGTGATCGAGCCCTCTTCGAACACCGTGCCCAGGGCCTGGGCGCCGTCGGCCACCACGAGCCGGACGTTGCCGACGCCGTGGCGGACGAGCCGGCCCAGGGTTGACGCCACGGCGGGTGTGAAGACCTCGAAGGCGACGACGTTCGCCTCGGGCATGGCCTCGGCCAGCCCGGTGACGGCGTGCCCGGTCCCCGACCCGATCTCGACCTTGAGCGGGGCCTCGCGTCCGAACACCGCCGTCCAGTCGACGCTTGCGCCGGCCGCGACGGACGTCTCGCGCTCGCCCGACGGCAGCTCGACCACGAAGGCGTCGCGGTGGGTGTCCCAGGCTCGCTGCTGGGACTCGTTCATCCGTCCACTGCGCCGCACGTAGGAGACCACGTCGCGATGGATGCGTTCGGCGACGGGCATGGCCGACATTCTAGGGATGCCGGGCCGGGGGAGCGTCAGGGCAGTGTCAGGGTCGTCCGGGCTGGGGCGACGGCGTCCTGGGCGGTTATATGGAACCGCGTCGACGAAGGAGAACAATGCGCACGATCCTGAACATCATCTGGCTGGTCCTTGGCGGCTTCTGGCTGGCCATGGGCTACCTCTTCTTCGGGCTCATCGCCTGCCTGTTCATCGTGACCATCCCGTTCGGGGTCGCCTCGTTCCGCATGGCCGGCTACGCCTTCTGGCCGTTCGGGCGGGCGGTGATCGCCAAGCCGTCGGCGGGCATCGGCTCGGGCCTGGCCAACGTGGTCTGGTTCGTCATCGCCGGCGTCTGGCTGGCCATCGGCCACATCACGACAGCGGTCGCCCAGGCGGTCACCATCGTCGGCATCCCGCTCGCGGTCGCCAACCTCAAGATGATCCCGGTCACCTGCTTCCCGTTCGGCAAGGAGATCGTGGACAGCCGCTCGATCCCGGCCGGGATGCGCCCGCTGCACAGCCTGTGATCCCGGTCGTGGCCGCTCGCTCCCTCGCGATTCGTCGCGCGGCGGCGGGCGGCTCTAGGCTGGCCGGGTGGACCAGTTCTTCAATCTCGATCTGTTCCTCACCACAGCCGTAACCCTCTGGGTCATCGTCGATCCGCCGGGGCTGCTCCCCGTCTTCCTCGGGCTCACCAAGTCGTTGTCCGCCCGGCAGCGCCGCCGTGCCGGCGACCGCGCGTCGGCCGTCGCGTTCGGTGTGATCGCCCTCTTCGCCCTCTTCGGGCGCCAGATCCTGGACTACCTGCAGGTGTCGGTGCCGGCGTTGCAGGTGTCCGGCGGCCTGCTGCTCCTCCTGATCGCCCTCGAACTGCTCATGGGCAAGGAGTCGGACCCGGTCAGCCACGACGGGGTGAATGTCGCGATCGTACCTCTGGGTACGCCGCTGATGGCGGGGCCCGGCGCCATCGTCGCCACCATGCTCGCCGTCCAGCGGGCGCCGGGCCTCACCGGCTACCTCACCGTGGCTGCCGCGCTGATCTGCGTGATGGTGCTGGTGTGGCTGTTCCTCCGCTACGCCGGCCTCATCCGCGCCGTGCTGCGGGAGTCGGGGACGGTACTCGCCTCCCGTATCGCGGGCCTGCTGCTGTCCGCCATCGCCGTCCAGATGGTCGCCGACGGCGTCTTCGGCTTCCTCGCCGCCCACTGACGCACGGGGGACGGTTCCTCTTGCGTCATCCTGACGCAAAAGGAACCGTCCCCAGTGCGTCGCGGCCTACAAGAGGAACCGTCCCCAGTGCGTCGCGGCCTAGCTCACAGCCTGCGGCTGGAGTTCGTCCCAGACCTGGCGCAGGGCCCCTTCGAACAGCTCGAGCGGCTGGGCACCGGAGATGCCGTACTTCCCGGCGAGAACGAAGAACGGGACGCCCTGGATGCCGAGCTCGCCGGCGCTGAGCACGTCGGCGGTGACCTCCGCGTCCCGTTCTCCGGAGTCGATCGCCTCGCGGGCGGCGTCGGCCTCGAGGCCCACCGACTTGGCGAGCTCCACCAGGGTGTCGGCGTCGTTCACGTCCCGGCCGTCGGTGAAGTGGGCCTCGAACAGGGCGAGTTCGAGGTCCCAGGCCGTCCGCTCCGACCTCTGCCCGGCCAGCTGCAGCAGCCGGTGGGCACGGCGGGAATTGGCCACCACCAGCGCGTCGAAGTCGTAGGTGAGGCCGTCACCGGCTGCCGCCGCGGCGACGCGGGCCGTCATCTGGTGAACGGTGGCCAGGTCGAGTCCCTTGGACCGGGCGAGGTACTCCGCCTCACTGCCGTCGAAGTGGTCGGGCAGGCTGGGGTCGAGCTGGAACGAGTGCAGCCGAACGTCCACCTGTCCCGCGTGTTCGAAGCCGTCCAGGGCCTTCGCCAGCCGGGTGAGACCCAGATAGCACCACGGGCAGGCGATGTCTGACCAGATGTCGATGCGCATGCCAGGGCGAACCACCACACCTCCCAACGCATTCCCGTCCGCAAGGAGTGGCGTCAGTTCGCCTTCGCGTACTTCTCCATGAGTTGCTGGGGGAGCAGTTCGTAGCCGTGGAACTCCCGGGTGAACGTGCCGGAGCCGTGCGCGATGCCCCGCAGGTCGATCGCGTAACGGGACAGTTCGGTCTGGGGCACCAGCGCCCGGATGATCGCCTTGTGGTTCTCGGAGTCAGACCCGAGCAGCTGGCCGCGGCGGCCGGTCAGGTCGGTCATGACGGCACCCAGGTACTCTTCGCCCACGGTGACGGTGACCAGGTCGAGCGGCTCGAGCAGGGCGACGGTCTTGGGCGTGGCCGCTTCCTTGATGGCCAGCGAGCCGGCCATCTGGAAGGCCATGTCCGAGGAGTCGACGGAGTGCGCCTTGCCGTCGAACAGGGTCACGCGCACGTCAACCATGGGGAAGCCGGCGAACACGCCCTTCTCCAGCTGGCTGCGGACGCCCTTCTCCACGCTCGGGATGAACTGGCGTGGCACGGCGCCGCCCACCACCTTGTCCACGAACTCGAAGCCGCCACCGCGGGGGAGCGGCTCGACCTCGATGTTGCACACGGCGTACTGGCCGTGGCCGCCGGACTGCTTCACGTGGCGTCCCATGGCGGTGGCCTTGGCGATGAAGGTCTCGCGCAGCGGGATCTTCAGCTCCTCCTGCTCCACCTTCACGCCGTACCGCTCGGACAGGCGCGCGGTGAGCAGGTCGGCGTGCGCCTGCCCGGTCGTCCACAGCACGAGCTGGTCGTTGCCGCCGCGGTCGAGCCGGACGGTGGTGTCCTCGACGGCGAGCCGCTGCAGGGCCCCGGCCAGCTTGTCCTCGTCGTTGCGGGTCGCGGCCCGGATGGCCAGCGGGAGCAGCGGCTCGGGCAGGTCCCAGGGCACGACCAGCGCGGGACGGTCCTTGGACGACAGGGTGTCGCCGGTCTCGGCGGTGGTCAGCTTCGGCACCATGACGATCTCGCCCGCGATCGCGGAGGACCGTGGCTTGAGCTCCGTTCCGACCGCAGCCTGGATCAGGCCGACGCGCTCGTCGTTGTCGTGGTCGGGATGGGCGTCGTCGGGCTTGGGCCGGTGCCCGGAGATGTGCACGAGGTCCTCCGCCTTGAGCGTCCCCGAGAAGATGCGGACCATCGACAGCCGGCCGGCGAACGGGTCGGTGGTGGTCCGGATGACCTGCGCCACGAGTGGCGCGGCCGGGTCGGTCGGCGGGTTCGGCAGGTCCTTGCCGTCCGGCGTGGTGGCGTGCGGGTTGGGGTGCAGGGACGGGGTCGGGAAGCCGTGCTCGATCAGCCGCAGCAACTCCTCGACGCCGACGCCGGTGTTCGATGCGACCGGGACGACCGGGAAGAGGTTCGCGGTGGCGACGGCCTTGCGCAGGTCGTCGAGGAGGTAGTCGGTGTCGAGCTCCTCGCCGCTGAGGTAGCGATCCATCAGGGAGTCGTCCTCGGCCTCCTGGATGATCGCCTCGATCAGCGGTCCCCTGTAGGTCTCGACGTGGGAGTCGTCGGAGGTCAGCTTGCGGTTGACCACCTCGCCGCCGGAGTAGTCGTGCTCCTCCAGGCTGAGCAGGCCGATGTTGCCGGCGACCACGCCGGGCGCGCTCAGCGTGGGCACGTGCGTGGGCAGGACGCCCTCGCCCAGCTTGTCCTGCATGTCGGCGACCGAACCGTCGAAGTCGGCGTGGCCGGCGTCCAGCTTGGTGAGGGCGATGATGCGCGGCAGGTTCGCCGCGGTGCACTCGTCCCACAGCGCCTGGGCCGCGCCGTCGATGCCGTCGGCGGCCGAGATGACGAAGATCGCCGCATCCGCCGCACGGATGCCGGCGCGCAGCTCGCCCACGAAGTCGGGGTGTCCGGGGGCGTCCAGGAGGTTCACCAACACGTCGCCCGTGACGAGCGAGGCGAGGTAGAGCTGCGCGGCGCGCTCGGCGTCCTCCTTCTCCCCGCGGTAGCCGGCGAGCCTGGCCTTGAGCAGCTGCTCGAACAGTGAGGTCTTCCCCGAGCCCGCGTTTCCGATCAGGACAACATTGCGGACGTCATCGGGACTGGTCACCTGCATCGAGGCAGCGCTCAACTTTGAACTCATGGGGAATACCTTGCCACGCGCCCTTCGGCTTGCAAGCTGGTTCGCCGAGATCCGGGCGGGCAGGGACGGGCAGGATCAGGCGCGCTCCTCCATGGGGACGTAGCTGCGCGTCGGCGAGCCGGTGTAGATCTGCTTGGGGCGCATGATCTTCTGCTCGGAATCGGTGATGAACTCCTGGTACTGAGCGGCCCATCCGGACGTGCGGGGGACGGCGAACAGCACGGTGAACATCTCCGGCGGGAAGCCGAGCGCCTCATAGATCAGGCCGGAGTAGAAGTCGACGTTGGGGTAGAGCCGGCGGCTGACGAAGTACTCGTCGGTGAGGCCGTACTTCTCCAGTTCCTGGGCAACCTTGAGCAGCGGGTTGACCCCGGTGACCTCGAAGACGTCCTCGACGGACTTCTTGATGATCTTGGCCCGCGGATCGTAGTTCTTGTAGACGCGATGGCCGAAGCCCATCATGCGAACGCGCCCGTTCTTGACGCCCTCGATGAACTCGGGGACGCGGTCCGGCGTCCCGATCTCGCGCAGCATCTTCAGCACGGCCTCGTTCGCCCCACCGTGCAGGGGCCCGTGCAGGGCTCCGATGCCGGCGGAGCAGGAGGTGTAGAGGTCATTGCCCGAACTGGCGACGGAGCGGACGGCGTTGGTCGAGCAGTTCTGCTCGTGGTCGGCGTGGAGGATGAAGAGCACCTCCATCGCCCGGATGAGCCGCGGGTCGGCGGCGTAGCGACGCTCGTTCTGCTTGAACAGCATGGCCAGGAAGTTGTGGCAGTAGCCGTAGGAGTCGTCGGGATTGATGTACGGCCTGGCCTTGCCCTTGCGGTAGGCGAACGCGGCCAGCGTCGGCATCTTGGCGATGAGGCGCGCGATGTTGAGGTCGCGGGCGGCCGGGTCCTCGAAGTTCCGGGCGTCGGGGTAGAAGGAGTAGAACGCGGCAACGGAGGCCATCAGGATGGTCATCGGGTGCGCGTCGTAGGGGAAGCCGGCGAGGACGGTCTTCAGCTTGTCCGGCAGCATCCGGTGGGTGGTGATCAGCGACTCCCACTCCACCAGCTGGTTCGGCGTGGGCAACTCGCCGTTCAGCAGCAGGTAGGCGACCTCGAGGTAGGTGGAGTTCTCGGCGAGGTCGGCGATCGGGTAACCCCGGTACTCCAGGACGCCGGCGTCGCCGTCGATGTAGGTGATCGAGGAGCGGCACACGGCCGTGTTCATGAAGCCGGGATCGAAGGTCGCCAGCGGCTCACCACCGATGTCGAACCGGCGCAGTTCGGTGGCGCGGATCGTCGCGTCCGTGATCGCCAGCTCGGCTTCGACGCCGGTGGCGGGATAGCGGATCTGGAGAGTCTCGGACATGCCCGCACGATATTGCCGCTGTGTTTCCGTGGCGTGTCGTCTCGGGTCGTGGGGGCGGACAGGTGACCTCTCGTCCACCTGGCCCGCGCCGACGGGCAACGATGCGGTCGCGACCGCATAACGCTGTGATCGCGGCGCCGTAACGATTCGATCCCGACAGGTCAAGACGCCCACGGGGGCGCGATCACCACCCCTACGTTGAGCACGTGATTCGGGAGCGGGCGATGTGGCTGGCCACGCCGTGGTTCTTCGCTGCGGTCGTGGTGCTGTTCCTCAACGACCGAGTCTTCAAGGCGGCATCGCCCGGGCTGGTCACCGGGAAGCTGAGCGATTTCGCAGGCCTCATAGTGGTGGCAACGCTCGCCTCGGTTCTGTTCGGACCCGGCGCAGGCACTTCCCTGGCCGCAGTGGCGTTCCTCGTCCTGAAGACCGCGCCCGGTGCCGCTGAGCTCGTCGCCCCCCTGATGGGTGGCGGGGTGACGCTGCGCGATCCGTCTGACCTGGTTGCGCTGATCGCCCTCCCGCCGCTGTGGCTCGCGCTCAGGCGTACTCATGCCGACCAGCGATGGCGGACGCGGCGCGGCTGGGCCGTGGTCGGCCTGCTCGCGGCCGTCGCGGCGACCACGGCCACCTCCCCACCACCCCAGAGCGAGGTTCGGGACGTCGGCTACCAGGCGGGAGCCTTTCACGCCGAGGTGTACCTCGAGAACGGCTACGGCACACGGTGGCTGCGCAGCACGGACGGCGGCGCGACCTGGGCCAGGGAGGCACAGGAGCCGGGGCTTCTCCCCCAGGCCGAGGAACTCGGTGACGACGAGGGCTGGCAGCTCTGCGCCGCCGGCGGGGTGTGCTACCGGGTCGTCCCGGTGCAGGCAGCGGGCAGCCCGGGATCGCGGCCCAACTGGTGGGTGCAGCGCCGCGGCACCGAGGGTGAATGGCAGGTCGAGAAGTACCTTGGGACGAGCGGATACTGGGTCACCGGTCTCGCGGTCAACCCGTCGAATCCCGATGAGGCGATGGTCGGCAACCGGGACATGGCGCTCGTCCGGGCCGCGACTGGGGTGTGGCGGGAGGTGGACCTGCTCACGATCGCGAGCGATCCGCAGTGGCAACGCGACCTGGTCACCACCTTCGGCTCTCAGGGGTTCACGTTCGTGGTCTGCGTGCTGACCAGCGTGATCGGCTGGCTCCTCGTGCCGTGGCTGGCGATCCGATGGGTGCTCCAGGCGGTGAACGTCCTCGCCTTCGCGGCGATGTGGGTACTTGGCATCCTGTCCTCGCCGTTGGGGCGGCTGCGCATGGACGGGATCTGGGTTGCGATCGCCGTGGTCCTCGCCGCGCTGATGAGGCTCAGCTGGTGGCTCGAACGCCGCTCCCATCCCGTCGGCCAGGGTCCACCATGACCGGGTCGACGCCGGGCGCCCCCTCCGGAGCGCGGCTGGACGAGCCCGGCCGGGCACCGCGTCCGGTGGCCCGGGCCCGGCGTGGGTGGCTCATGGGCGCCGCGGCGATGTTCGTCCTCCTGGTGCTGGGCAGCGGCGTTCTCGGCGTCGACCTGCGCCCGCCGACCCTGTTCGGCGGCGTGGAGCAGGTCGGGTACGCCAACGGCTCCTTCTACGTGCGGGTGGAGCCGAACCGGAGCATCGGCGCTCGGTGGCTCGCCAGCGCGGACGGCGGCCGGACCTGGATGCATTCCCTGCAGCCCTTCGGTCTCGTCGCCGCAGCGAAGGTGGCGTCAGAGACCTGGTCGGCCTGCGCGGACGACGGCACCTGCTACCGAGCCCGGATGGACTACCCACCGGGCTACCCCAAGGTGCCCAGCAGGCACCTCGTGGAGCGCAGCGTCGGCGGGTCGGACTGGGTGATCGGATCCGACCTGCCCACGGCCCCTGCCATCATCGGCTTGGCCGTGAACGCCGCGGACAGCAATCAGGCCGTGGCGATCAGTTGGGGCTACGCGTTCTACCGCGACCCCGCCGGTGGCTGGCAGGTACTGGACCTGGCGGCGGTGGGAAGCGACCCCCCGCCGGTGCAGTGGGTGATCGGATGGATCGGCAGCCGGACGATGACGATCGCGCTCGCGATCCTCCTGAGCGCGCTGGGGTGGCTCCTGCTGCCCTCGCTCCAGGCCAGGTGGCTGGTGCAGTTGTCGACTCTTGCCGTCTTCGGGATCGTGCAACTGGTCGCCCTGTTCTCCTTCGGGATCGGGGTGTTCTGGCCCAACCTGATCTGGGCGATCGCTACGGTCGCCGTGGTGCTGCGGGTGCATCGCGGGGCGCCGCGCCAGGTGGCGCCTGCGTCCCCACCGCCCGCGTCACCACCATCGACGCCGACCGGTTTTGACCCCCTCACCGGCGCACGGTAATCTAAGGCGCTGTTGCGCTGAGGTCCGTTTTCATGGTGGATCCCGCAGGAGACAAAGAGCTACAACACATGGAAGCAGGTCGCAGACTCGTGTCTACGTACAGCCCCAAGCCTGGCGAGATCACCAGGGACTGGCACGTGATCGACGCCGAGGACGTCGTCCTCGGCCGGCTGGCCGTCACCGCGGCGACCCTTCTGCGTGGCAAGCACAAGCCGCAGTTCGCCCCCCACGTCGACGCCGGTGACTTCGTCATCGTCGTGAACGCGTCGAAGATCGCCCTGACCGGCAACAAGGCCACCGACAAGATGGCCTACCGTCACTCCGGTCGTCCCGGCGGCCTGAGCGCCGTCCCCTACGGCGAACTGCTGAAGTCCGACCCGCGCAAGGCCGTCGAGCGCGCGGTCTGGGGCATGCTCCCCAAGAACAAGCTGGCTCGTCAGCTGATCAAGAAGCTCAAGGTCTACAGCGGCCCCGAGCATCCCCACAGCGCGCAGAAGCCGCAGCCCTACCAGATCACCCAGATCGCTCAGTGAGCCGAGGAAGCACCGTGACCGAGACTGTCGAAGAGACTGCTGGCGACGAGGTCGTCCCCTTCGTTGAGGACGATCGGGAGATCGCCTACCGCGCCGAGGCCGTGGCCAGCGCTCCGCTGCCGGGCGGTCGTCCGGCCGTCATCGCGCCTGCCGGTGCGACCGGCCGCCGCAAGGAGGCCATCGCCCGCGTCCGGATCGTCCCGGGCACCGGCCAGTTCTCGATCAACGGTCGTGCGCTGGAGGACTACTTCCCGAACAAGCTGCACCAGCAGACGGTCAACGAGCCGTTCGTGACCGCTGCGGTCGTCGGCGCCTACGACGTCATCGCGACGATCGTCGGCGGCGGCGTGACCGGTCAGGCCGGCGCGCTGCGCCTGGGCATCGCCCGCGCTCTCAACGCGGTGGACGTGGAGGCCAGCCGTCCCGCCCTGAAGAAGGCCGGCCTGCTGACCCGCGACGCCCGTGTCAAGGAGCGCAAGAAGGCCGGTCTGAAGAAGGCCCGCAAGGCTCCTCAGTACAGCAAGCGCTGACCCGGGTCGGGCCATGGCTCGACTCTTCGGCACGGACGGGGTTCGCGGCACCGCGAATCTCGACCTGACCGCGGAAATCGCCCTCGAACTCTCGGTGGCGGCCGCCCACGTGCTGGGCGAGGCCGGGGCCTTCGGCAGTTCGCGGCGTCCCGTGGCCCTGGTCGGCCGGGACACCCGCGCCAGTGGCGAGTTCCTCGAAGCTGCCGTGGTGGCGGGGCTGGCGTCCGCCGGCGTCGATGTCGTTCGCCTCGGCGTGCTCCCCACCCCGGGTGTCGCCCACCTGGTGGGCGCCCTGGACGCGGACCTGGGCGTCATGCTGTCGGCGAGCCACAACCCGATGCCCGACAACGGCGTCAAGTTCTTCGCGCGGGGCGGCGTGAAGCTCGACGACCTCATCGAGGACGCCATCGAGCAGCGCATGGGCGAGGTGTGGCTGCGTCCCACCGGGGGCCTGGTCGGGCGGGTGGTCGAGGATGCGGGAGCGATCGAGGCCTACGTCGCACACCTGGTGAGCAGCCTGGGTGACGACGCCAGTCTCGAGGGACTCAAGGTCGTGGTGGACTGTGCGAACGGCGCCGCATCCATGACGGCGCTGGCGGCGTTCGAGGCGCAGGGTGCCACCGTCGTCCCGCTGCACGCCGAGCCGGATGGCCTCAACATCAACGACAACTGCGGATCCACCCACCTCGGCTCGCTGCAGGCCGCCGTCCTCGCTCACGGCGCCGACCTCGGCATCGGGCTGGACGGGGACGCCGACCGCTGCCTGGCCGTCGACGCCACGGGCGACGTGGTGGACGGTGACCAGATCCTCGCGATCCTGGCCCTGGCGATGCGCGAGGACGGAACACTGCACAGCGACACCGTCGTGGCCACCGTGATGAGCAACCTCGGCTTCCTGAACGCGATGCGCGATGCCGGCATCCACGTCGACCAGACGAAGGTGGGCGACCGGTACGTCCTCGAGGCCATGAACGCGAACGGGTTCACCCTCGGCGGAGAGCAGTCCGGACACGTCATCATGAGCGAGTTCGCGACCACCGGCGACGGCGTGCTCACCGCGCTCCACCTCGCGGCACGCATGGCACGCACGGGGCGGACGTTGCGCGACCTGGCGTCCGTGGTGACCCGTCTTCCCCAGGTACTGGTGAACGTCCCCAACGTGAACAAGGCGCGTGCCGGGATAGATCCGGTGGTGAACGCGGCGGTTTCGGCGGAGTCGAAGGCGCTCGGCCGCAACGGGCGGGTGCTGTTGCGGCCGTCGGGCACGGAGCCGCTGGTGCGTGTCATGGTCGAGGCCGAGACCGCCGAACGTGCACTGGAGGTGGCCGAGCGCCTCGCCGATGTGGTCCGCGACCGGCTGAGCCTCGAACCCGCCCGCTGAACTCGCAAACGCCCCCGAACCGCACAGGTGCCCCCGGAATTCCGGGGGCACCTGTGAGGTTCGGGGGCGCCTGCGTCGCCAGACGGCTGGAGACGCACCGTCTGGGCCATCACACCTTCCGGATGCGCACCCAGCTGACCTGGTGGTCGGGCGACTTGCGCAGGATCGCCGTCGCCCGCCCCCGTGTCGGCCGGATGTTGAGCTCGAGGTTCGGGCCGTTGATGCGGTTCCAGATGTCGATGGCGATCGCCGTGGCCTCGCTCTCGGTGAGCTGGCCGAACCGGACGAAGTACGACTCGGGGTCGCGGAAGGCGGTCTCGCGGAGGGCGAGGAACCGGGAGACGTACCAGTTGCGGATGTCCTCGTGGGCGGCGTCGACGTACACCGAGAAGTCGAAGAAGTCACTCACCGCCAGCCCGGTGGTGCCGTCCGTGCGCCGTCGCGCCGGTTGCAGCACGTTGAGGCCCTCCACGATCAGCACGTCGGGCTGGGAGACCGTGATCACCTCGCCGGGCACGATGTCGTAGACGAGGTGGGAGTACACCGGGGCGGTCACCTGCGGCTTGCCCGACTTCACGTCCATCACGAACTGCAGCAGCCGCCGCCGGTCGTAGGACTCCGGGTAGCCCTTGCGGTCTGCCAGCCCGTCCCGCTCCAGCCGTTCGTTGGGATAGAGGAAGCCGTCGGTGGTGATGAGGTCGACCCGGGGACGCGACGGGAGCCTCGAGAGCAGTTCCTTCAGCAGGCGCGACGTCGTCGACTTGCCGACGGCGACGGATCCGGCCACGCCGATCACGAACGGCGTGCGCTGCCCGGACAGGCCGAGGAACTTGTGGCTCGCCGAGAACAGGGCGCCGGTGCGTTCCAGGTACAGGCTGAGCAGGTCGGTCAGGGGCAGGTAGACCTCCCGCACCTCGGCGGCGTCGGTCGGGTCGCCGATGCCGCGCAGGCGCTCAAGGGTCGCCTCGTCGAGGTTCGCCGGACGGGACGCCGCGAGCGAGGCCCAGTGCTGGCGGTCGAGGGTCAGGTACGGGCCGTAAGGGTTGTCCTCCGGCGCGTCCACGTCTTCGTAGACACCGATCGCTGGGGTCATTACCACCTCTACTCGTGCCGGGCTCACCGCCGGGATCAGGGCCTCAGTCTGCCCAAGCCGCCACTACAGTGGCGGCCATGTGCGGAATTATCGGCTACACGGGTCCTCGTGTCGCGCGGAACGTGGTGGTCGCCGGGCTTCGGCGAATGGAATACCGGGGCTACGACTCCGCGGGCGTGGCTGTCGTTGTCGACGGCCGGATCGAGTACCGCAAGAAGGCGGGCAAGATCACCAACCTCGACGCCGAACTGGCCGACAACCCGATTCCGGACTCCGGCCTGGGCATCGGCCACACGCGCTGGGCCACCCACGGCGGACCCACCGACGCCAACGCGCACCCGCACCTGTCCGAGGGCGGCCGGGTCGCCCTGATCCACAACGGGATCATCGAGAACTTCGCGGTGCTGCGCTCCGAGCTCGAGGCCAAGGGGGTCGACTTCGCCTCCCAGACCGACACGGAGGCGGCCGCCCAGCTGCTGGGGCGCGAGGTCGAGTCCGGCGTGGACCTCGCGGAGGCGATGCGCCATGTGTGCGGACGCCTGGAGGGTGCCTTCACCCTGGTTGCGGTTGACGCCCAGGAGCCGCACCGCCTCGTGGCCGCCCGGCGCAACTCGCCCCTGGTGGTGGGCGTGGGCGAGGGGGAGAACTTCGTCGCCTCGGACGTCGCCGCGTTCATCGAGTTCACCCGCAACGCCGTCGAGCTCGGCCAGGACCAGGTGGTCGACGTCACGCAGGACTCGATCACGGTCACCGACTTCGCCGGGAACCCGGCCGAGACGCACCCCTTCGAGGTCACCTGGGACCTGTCGGCGGCAGAGAAGTCGGGCTACGACTGGTTCATGCGCAAGGAGATCTACGAGCAGCCACGCGCGGTCGCGGACACCCTGCTCGGGCGGTTCGACGCGGACGGCTCGCTGAAGCTCGACGAACTGCACATCCCCGAGAGCGAGCTGCGTTCGATCGACAAGATCATCATCGTCGCGTGTGGGACGGCGTACTACGCGGGCCTGGTGGCCAAGTACGCCATCGAGCACTGGACGCGGATCGCCTGCGAGGTCGAGATCGCCAGCGAGTTCCGCTACCGCGACCCGATCATCACCGGGTCGACGCTCGTGGTCACCCTCAGCCAGTCCGGCGAGACCGCCGACACCCTGATGGCCATCCGCCACGCCCGCGAGCAGCGCGCCAAGGTCATCGCGATCTGCAACACCAACGGCGCCACCATCCCGCGCGAGTCCGACGCCAACATCTACACCCACGCCGGACCGGAGATCGGCGTCGCGTCCACCAAGGGCTTCCTCACCCAGGTGGCGGCCTGCTATCTGCTCGGCCTCTACCTGGCGCAGGTGCGGGGCACCATGTACGACGACGAGATCCACGCGGTCATGTCAGAGCTCGCCGCCACCCCGCCACTGATCCAGAAGGTGCTCGACTGCCTCGACCCGATCAAGGACCTCGCCAAGCGGTTCGTCGACCAGAAGTCCGTGCTGTTCCTCGGCCGCCACGTCGGCTACCCGGTGGCACTGGAGGGCGCTCTGAAGCTCAAGGAGATCGCCTACCTGCACGCCGAGGGCTTCCCCGCCGGCGAGCTCAAGCACGGCCCGATCGCGCTGGTCGAGGAGGGGATCCCCATCTTCATCGTCGTCCCGCCGCAGGGACGTGACCAGCTGCACGACAAGGTGGTCTCCAACATCCAGGAGGTCCGCGCGCGCGGCGCCCTCACGATCGTGCTGGCCGAGGAGGGTGACGCGGAGGTCGAGCCGTACGCCGACGTGCTGTTCCGGTTGCCCAAGGTGTCCACCCTGCTGCAGCCGCTGCTGGCCACCGTGCCGCTGCAGATGTTCGCCTGCGAGCTGGCCACCCTCAAGGGCTACGACGTCGACCAGCCACGCAACCTCGCCAAGAGCGTCACGGTCGAGTAGCGGCCATGATCGTCGGCATCGGCATCGACGTCACGCAGGTCTCCCGGTTCACCGAGGCCGCCCATCGCACGCCCGGCCTGCTCGACAAGATCTTCACCGCCGCCGAGCACGACACGTCGATGCAGCGGATGGCCGGGCGGTTCGCGGCCAAGGAAGCGTTCGCCAAGGCGTTGGGGGCACCGACGGGGCTGGTGTGGACCGACGTCGAGGTCCGCAAGGACGAGGCCGGCGCACCGTACTTCGCCTGCTCCGGCACCGTCGCGGCCCTGGTGGCCGACCGCGGGATCGCGTCCATCCACCTCTCGATCACCCACGACGCCGGCATCGCCGCGGCAGTGGTGGTCTGCGAGTCCTGACATGTTGTACGCCTACACCGTCGCCCAGATCCGCGAGGCCGAAGCCGACGCGATGGCGGTCCTCGGCCAGGACGCCCTGATGCAGCGGGCCGCCGCCGGCCTCGCTTCGGTGATCCTGCGGCGGTTGTCCCATCCGTACGGTTCACGCGTCCTACTGGCGGTCGGTTCCGGCAACAACGGCGGGGACGCCCTCTTCGCCGGGGTCAGGCTGGCGCGCCGCGGCGTCCGGGTGAGTGCGTGGCGCACCGGCAGCGGCGCCCACGAGGCCGGCTGGCGGGCCTTCCTCGCCGCGGGCGGGCACGTTCTCGATGCCGCGCAGGCCCTGTCCGAGCTGCCGCGGCAGCAGTGTGTCGTCGACGGCGTGGCCGGCCTCGGGTCGCGTCCCGGGCTGGCGCCGGACGTCGCCGGGTTCGCGTCCGCCTGCCGGCAGCACCGCGTGCCGGTCGTGGCGGTCGACCTGCCGTCCGGACTCCCGCCGGAGCCCCCGTTCGGCGACGAGCCGCGTTTCACCGCACAGGTCACCGTGACGTTCGGTGGCTACAAGCCCTGCCAGCTGATGGAGCCGGCACGCAGCGAGTGCGGCGAGCTCGAACTGGTCGACCTCGGCCTCGAACTCGTCGAGCCTGCCCTGGCGCAGTGGGAGGTCGCTGACCTGGCCGCCGCCTGGCCGGTGCCCGACGCGCGCAGCGACAAGTACTCGCGCGGAGTCGTCGGACTGGACACCGGCTCGGTCGACTACCCGGGCGCGGCGGTGCTCACCGCTGCGGGCGCGGTCGGAGTGGGCGCGGGCATGGTGCGGTACCTGGGCGCGCCGCCGGTGGCCGCGCGCATCCTCGACCGGTTCCCGAATGTGGTCGCTGGCCAGGGCCGGGTGCAGGCGCTGGTGCTCGGGTCCGGCTGGGGCGACCGCCGCGACCGTGGCGTGATCGGGCGGGCGGTCGAGGCGGGAGTCCCGCTCGTCGTGGACGCCGACGGGCTGCGCCACCTTCCGGAGAAGGGCCACCGCGGCGTCCTGCTGACCCCCCATGCCGGTGAATTGGCGCGGCTCATCGACGTCGAGCGGGCGGCGGTCGAGGCCGACCCCTTGGCCGCGGTGCGGACCGCCGTGGCCGCGACCGGGTGCACCGTCCTGCTGAAGGGGGCGACGCAGTACGTGGCGTCGCCCGGGGAGAACCGGATCTGGCTAGGCGTCCAGGGTCCTGGCTGGACGGCCCAGGCCGGCTCCGGGGACGTGCTGGCCGGTGCGTGCGGCGCCCTGATGGCCGCAGGGCTCACCCCGGTCGAGGCCGCGCTGGCCGCCACGAGCGTCCAGGCGCTGGCCGCGACACGCATGCCGGGACCCCTTCCTCCGCAGGACGCGGCCCTCAGGTTCAGGCGGGTAATCCGAGAACTTGCGCAGAATTAGGGTCGTTGCTGCCGCGCTTCTCCACTCCTCATCGGGTTGGCGTTACTGTGCGGCTGGCGGCCACACCGACGACCGACCTGTCGCGGAACTCACGGGCGAGCCCCGCGGCGACACCTACGTACGAAGTGAGGGAGTCAAATGACTACCGATGTAGCGGCGCAGAGGGGATCAGCCCGGGTAGCGGTGCAGCGTTTCGGCACCTTCCTGTCCGGCATGATCATGCCCAACATTGCGGCCATCATTGCGTGGGGCATCATCACCGCGTTCTTCATCCCGGTCGGCTGGACGCCGAATGCTTCCATCGCGACGATGGTCGGCCCGATCCTGACCTACCTGCTGCCCGCGCTGATCGCGTTCACCGGCGGCAAGATGGTCTACGACCACCGCGGTGGTGTCGTCGGCGCCTTCGCCACCATGGGCGTGGTGCTGGGCACCAGCGACCCGACGCTGCTGGGTGACCGTCCCGGTTCGACCATGTTCCTCGGCGCCATGATCATGGGCCCGCTGACCGCGTGGCTGATGAAGAAGATCGACGCCATCTGGGCGGGCAAGATCGCTCCCGGGTTCGAGATGCTGGTCGACAACTTCTCCGCCGGCATCCTGGCC
>JAEVYS010000018.1 GCA_023392635.1 Actinomycetes bacterium
GAACTGGCCAGGGGCACCACGCTGATCCTGCGGATCACTGCCGACCACACCGACGAGGTGCACGTGCACGGCTACGACATCGAGATCCCGGTGGGCTCGGGGGCGCCGGTGACCAGGCAGATCGTCCTCGACGAGGTCGGCCGGTTCGAGGTGGAGTCCCACGAGCCCGCTCTCACCATCCTGCAGCTCGTCGTGTCGTGATCGCGCTGTTGATCCCCCTGCACGGCCTGGGGTCGCGCCAGGACCTGCCGCTGCCGCTGCCGTGGGCGATCGGCGGCGCGGTGGCCGTCCTGCTGCTCTCGTTCGGCGTGCTGGCGCTCGCCTGGCGCCGGCCACGGTGGGGCGGCGTGGTGGGCGGTCGTCCCCTGCCCAGGCTGGCCCGGGTGGCGGACACCCGCACCACCCGGCTCGCACTGGCGATCCTGGGACTGCTGGCGTTCGCCTGGGTGGCGCTCGCGTTGTGGTTCGGTCAGGACCGGGTGACCAACCCGGTCTTCGGCTTCACCTACGTGGGGGTGTGGGTCGGCCTCGTCCCGCTGTCGCTGGTGTTCGGCGCGGTGTGGCGGCGCCTCAACCCGCTGCGAACGCTGCTCCTGCTCGGTACCCGCCTCGGCCTGCCGGGCCGCGGGTTCGTGCCGCTCAAAGGGCAGACCTGGCGCCGGATCGGCACCTATCCGGCCGCCCTCGCGCTGGTCGCCTTCACGTGGCTCGAGCTGGTGCAACCGGACAACAACACGCTGCTGGTGCTGCGGTGGTGGTGGGCGGCGTGGGTGGGAGTCGTCCTGGGCGGGGGGATCCTGTTCGGCGGACGCTGGGTGACGGCGTGCGACCCGTTCGAGAACTACGCGCGCCTGGTGTCGAGGGCTTCGGTCTGGCAGGGGCTGGACGGCCGGCTCGCGCTGGTCAACCCGCTGCGGAACCTCAGTACGTCCACGTCGCCCGCCGGTACCTGGGCAGTGGTCGCCGCGCTCCTCGGCGGAACCGCCTTCGACAGCTTCACCGGCACGTCCTGGTGGGTGCGAACGGTCCAGACCTCGTCCCTGCCCCGCCCGGTCTGGGGGACGCTGGGCCTGCTGGCCATGATCCTGGTGGTGGCGGCCACCTTCGCGCTCGGCGTGCGGGGGCTTGGACGCGTGCGGGGCTCGACCCGCCTCGACCTGCTCGCCGCCAGCGTCATCCCGATCGTGATCGGCTACGCGGTGGCCCACTACCTGAGCCTGCTGGTCCTCGAAGGGCAGCGCACCCTGATCAACCTGTCCGACCCGCTGGGCCTGGGCTGGAACGTGTTCGGTACGGCCGAACTCGGCATCTCCCCACTCTGGCTGGACACCCCGGCCGTGACCGCGCTGATCCAGTTGGTCGCGATCGTGGGCGGCCACTTCCTCGGCGTCCTGGTGGCCCACGAGCTCAGCGTCCGGGTCGTGCCGGCGCGGCACCGCATCCTCGCGCAGGTCCCGCTGCTGGTGGTGATGATCGGCTACACCTGCGGCGGCCTGCTGTTGCTCTTCTCTCCCTGAGTTGTCCACAGATCCGTCCGCACCTCTGGCCGCGGAACCACCCCCGGGCGCACATTGTCCGCCTCCGCAGGAGGAACCATGGACCCCGCTCGTGCCCGCTGCCGCCCGGCGCCCGCCTCGCGCCCGCCCGCGCTTCCGCTGATCGAACCGTTGGGCTCTGCCCTCCCGCAGCAGCCCGTGCTGCCCTGGACGGTCGTTCCCGAGGTGGTCCTGCCGGATTCGCCGCCGCTGGAGCCCGAACTCCGCCAGCTGGCCATCGCGCTGACCGCTGCGCTCGTCGAGGTGCTCAGCGGTCGCCGCGCGGCCCTGCAACTGGAGCTGTGGGTCGAAGCCGACCTGCTGAACCTGCTGGAACACCTGCGCCGGGCACGCAGCGGGGAGGGCCTGCGGCTGCGATCGGTGCGGGTACAGGCGCCGAACGACGCGGCGCTGGAGGTCTCGGCCCACCTGCGGCAGGGCGGGGACTCCCGCGCCGCGGCGATCCGGATCAGCCGTCGCCGGGGCCGCTGGGTGGCCACCCACCTCGTGATCGCGCTGCGGCCCGGAGTGGTGCACAGCGCGGGGTGGGTCAACCCGCTGGCCGGGTGAGCGCCGCCGGGCACCCTGCGGGGTCGGTCAGGCGGTCCGCCCGTGGCACATCTTGAACTTCTTGCCCGACCCGCACGGGCACGGCGCATTCCGCCCGACGCCGGCGTACGGGTCGTCGGCGGTCCTGGTCGCTGTCCTGGCCGCCTCGCCCGACTCGCTCGGAGCCGAGTAGGCCATCGGCCGGGCGGCCTTCGGCTGCAGGCCCTTCGCCTTCAGCGCCGGTCGCTTGGTGAGCTCCGGTTCCTCGGGCAGCGGGATGCGGTGCTGCTCGAACGCCGCCTTGCCGAGGTCGGGGATGTCGTCGTCCGGCCCGGACGCGAGCAGGTCGCCCGCGGTCACCGGACGCCCGTTGGAGCCGGGGACGAGCCCGACGGCGGGCGCGGGCGCCGCCTGCTCGACGTGGACCTCGAGGTTGAACAGGTAGCCGACGACCTCCTCCATGAAGGCTTCCATCATGGCGTTGAACATGTCGCCGCCCTCGCGCTGGTACTCCACCAGCGGGTCGCGCTGCGCCATGGCGCGCAGGCCGATGCCTTCGCGCAGGTAGTCCATCTCGTACAGGTGCTCCCGCCACTTGCGGTCGAGCACGGTGAGCAGCACCTGCCGCTCGAACTCCCGCATGGTCTCCTCGCCGAGCGCCTCGGTCCGGGCGTCGTAGGCGGCCTGGGCGTCGGCCTGGAAGTCTGCGACCAGCTCCTCCACCGTGAGGTCGTTGCGGCCCTCGTACTCGGCCTGCTCGAGCGTCACCGGGTAGAGCGTGCGCAGCTGCGTCCACAAGGCGTCGAAGTCCCAGTCCTCGACGAACCCCTCGGTGAGGCCGCGCACGTACTGCTCGACCACCGTGTTCACGGTGCCGCGCAGCCGCTCCTCGACGTCAGCGCCCTCGAGCACGCGCCGGCGGTCACCGTAGATGGCGTGGCGCTGGCGGTTCATCACGTCGTCGTACTTCAGGACGTTCTTGCGCATCTCGAAGTTCATCGCCTCGACCTGCTCCTGCGCCTGCTGCACCGACTTGCTCACCCGGCTGTTCTCGATCGGCATGTCGTCGGGAACCTTGAGCGCGGTCAGCACCCAGTCGATGATGTCGCTCTTGAACAGCCGCATCAGGTCGTCCTCGAGCGAGAGGTAGAACCGGCTCTCGCCCGGGTCGCCCTGGCGGCCGGACCGGCCGCGGAGCTGGTTGTCGATGCGTCGGGACTCGTGGCGTTCCGAACCGACCACGTAGAGGCCGCCGAGCGCGACGACCTCCTCGTGCTCGTCGGCCACCTGCTGCTCGATCGCCCGCAGGGTCTCCGGCCAGGCGGCCTCGTACTCCTCCGCGTGCTCGACGGGGTCGATCCCCCGCTGCTGCAGCAGCGCGTCGGCCAGGAACTCGGCGTTGCCACCGAGGATGATGTCGGTGCCACGGCCGGCCATGTTGGTGGCGACCGTCACAGCACCCTTGCGTCCGGCGAGCGCGACGATCGCGGCCTCACGGGCGTGGTTCTTCGCGTTGAGCACCTCGTGCTTGACACCGGCCTTCTTCAGCAGGCGGCTCAGGATCTCGGACTTGGCGACGCTCGCGGTGCCGATCAGGATCGGCTGGCCCAACTCGTGCCGCTCGACCACATCGGCCACGACGGCGGCGAACTTGGCCTCCTCGGTCCGGTAGATCAGGTCACCCTGGTCGACGCGGATCATGGGCTTGTTGGTGTCGATCGGCAGCACGCCGAGGCCATAGATCTTCTGGAACTCCGACTCCTCGGTCTTGGCCGTGCCGGTCATGCCCGCGAGCTTGTCGTACATCCGGAAGTAGTTCTGCAGGGTGATCGTGGCGAGCGTCTGGTACTCGTCCTTGATCTCGACGCCCTCCTTGGCCTCGAGGGCCTGGTGGAGCCCCTCGTTGTAGCGGCGTCCGATCAGGGTGCGGCCGGTGTGCTCGTCGACGATCAGCACCTCGCCGTCGAGGATCACGTAGTCCTTGTCGCGCTTGAACAGTTCCTTGGCCTTGATGGCGTTGTTCAGGTAGGAGATCAGCGGGGTGTTGGCGGACTCGTAGAGGTTCTCGATGCCGAGCCTGTCCTCCACGGCGGTGATGCCGGGTTCCATCACCGAGACCGTCCGCTTCTTCTCGTCCACCTCGTAGTGGACGTCCCTCTTCAGGCCCTTCACGAGCTTGGCGAACTCGGGGTACCACGCGGAGTTGTCCTCGGCGGGTCCGGAGATGATCAGCGGGGTGCGGGCCTCGTCCACGAGGATGGAGTCCACCTCGTCGACGATCGCGTAGTAGTGACCGCGCTGCACGCAGTCGTCGATGCTCAGCGCCATGTTGTCGCGCAGGTAGTCGAAGCCGAACTCGTTGTTGGTGCCGTACGTGACGTCGCAGGCGTAGGCCTCGCGGCGCTCGGCCGGCGTCATGTCGGACAGGATCGCGCCCACCTTGAGGCCGAGGAAGTGGTGGATGCGGCCCATCTGCTCCGACTGGAACTTCGCCAGGTAGTCGTTGACCGTGACGACGTGGACGCCCTTGCCGGTGAGGGCGTTGAGGTAGGACGCGAGCACGGCGACCAGGGTCTTGCCCTCGCCGGTCTTCATCTCGGCGATGTTGCACGCGTGGAGGGCCGCCGCTCCTTCGATCTGGACGTCGAAGTGCCGCTTGCCGAGCACGCGCCGAGACGCCTCGCGCACGGTGGCGAACGCCTCGGGCATGAGGGCGTCGAGGGACTCGCCGTTGGCCAGCCGCTCCTTGAACTCGGCGGTCTGGCCGCGCAACTCCTCGTCCGACATCGCGACGAAGTCGTCCTCGATCGAGTTCACCTGGGCGGAGACCACGCGCAGCTTCTTGAGCTGGCGGCCTTCGCCCATGTGCAGCATCTTGTCCAGTAGACCCACGGTTTTCGCTTCCTGATCGCGCGCAGCCCTGCCGCACCCGTTTCAGCGCAGCGGTTTCCCCATCTTAAGCGGTCCCGTGAGGACGGGCTCAATCCGGCTCGGTCTCACCCAGCTCGGAGTCCTGGATGTGGGTCGGGTCGAGGACCCGCTTGAGGAAGACCTGCGTCCGCTTCTCCTTCGGCGCGGCGATGAGGTCGGCCGACGGGCCCTCCTCGACGATGACGCCGCCGTCCATGAAGATCGTCCGGTCGGAGACGTCGCGGGCGAACAGCATCTCGTGGGTGACCACCATCATGGTCATGCCGGCCTCGGCCAGGTCGCGCATGACCGCCAGCACGTCGCCGACGAGTTCGGGGTCGAGGGCAGCGGTCGGCTCGTCGAACAGCATGATCTTGGGATCCATGGACAGCGCCCGTGCGATGGCAACGCGTTGCTGCTGGCCCCCCGATAGCTTCGCCGGGTGATAGGTCATGCGGTCGGACAGTCCGACGAGCTCGAGGTTCTTCCTCGCGATCTCGACGGCCTCGGCCTTCGAGCGCTTGAGCACCTGCCGCTGCCCGATGACGCAGTTGCCGAGCGCGGTCATGTTGGGGAAGAGGTTGAACGACTGGAACACCATGCCCACGTGGGTGCGGACGTCGTTGAGTTCGACATCGGGATCGGTCATCTCTGCGCCGAGGAGCTTGATCGAGCCGCTCGTCGGCTTCTCCAGCAGGTTCACGCAGCGCAGCAGGGTCGACTTGCCGGAGCCCGACGGGCCGATCACGCACACGACCTCGCCCTCGTCCACGGTCAGGTCGATGCCCTTGAGCACCTCGTTGTCGCCGAAGCTCTTGTGCAGGCCGCTGATCTGGATCGGGGGCTGGCTGGACTCGATGTCGGGGAACATGTTGCTCATCGCTTCGGATCCAGCCTCTTCTCCAGCCGGCCGACCAGCCAGGTCAGCGGCAACGTCACGATCAGGTAGGCGAGGGCGGCCATGAACATCGGGGTCGCATTGCCCGTGGTGCTCAGCGCGTCCCGCGCGAACGTGGTGAGGTCCTTGTCGAACACTCCCATGCCCACGACGAAGAGCAGCGAGCTGTCCTTGAGCAGCATCACGAACTCGTTCGTCATCGGCGGGATCACGATCCGCAGCGCCTGGGGCAGGACGACCCAGAACATCGTCTGCCCGGACGTCATGCCGAGCGAGCGGGACGCCTCGAGCTGACCGGGCGGTACGGCTTCGATGCCGGCCCGGATGATCTCGGCGGCGTAGGCGCCGGTGACCAGGGTGAGACCGAGGATGCCCGCTCCCACACCGCCACCGGGGATCTTGAACCCGAAGGCGATCGGGACGACGAAGGCTGCGCCGAAGATCGTGAGCAGGGCGGGAATCCCGCGGAAGAACTCGATGAAGGCGATCGCGGCCCAGCCCAGCGGCCCGCCGGCCTGCTTCATCACGGCAAGGACGACGGCGAGCAGCGAGCCCAGCACGAAGCTCGCGACGGTGTAGATCAGGGTGTTCTTCAGGGCGACCGTCACGATCGCCGGCCACATCTTCGCGGCGACCTCGGCGTTGAAGAACTGCTTGGTGATCACCGGCCAGTCCGCGACGAGGACCACGATGATCACGAAGACCACGCCCACCGCGTAGGAGGAGAGCCGGCCCACACGCTGCCGGGTGGTCGGCTTCATGTACGGGAGGATGCTCAATGGATGTCCAATGCTCGCGCCGGTCGGGGAAGCCGGGGCGAGGCCCCGGTTCCCCCGATCAGGTCAGCCGAAGTACTTCTTGTAGATCGTGTCGTAGGAGCCATCAGCCTTCATCGCGGCGAGCGCGTCGTTGACGGCCTTCTCCAGCTCGGGCTTCAGGCCCTTGGCGAACGCGAAGCCGTACTGCTCGTTCGTCTTGTAGGTCTCGACGATCTTGTAGGCGGCGTCGGCCACCTCGTGGGTGTGGTTGACCGGCTGGTCCTGGAGGATCGCGTCGATCTGGCCGGCCTGGATCGCCGGCCACAGCTCGCCGTCGGACGGGAAGTCGATCACCTGGGCGTCCTTCGGGGCGTTCTCGGTGGCGTAGGTCTTGCCGGTGGTGCCCTTCTGGACCCCGATCTTCTTGCCCCCGGTGCCGGCGAGGTTCGTGATGCCGGAGTCGGCCTTCACGAGCAGCGACTGCAGCGAGTCGTAGTACGGCTCGGAGAAGTCGAGGTTCTTCTTGCGCTCCTCCGTGATCGTCATGGCGGACGCGGCGATGTCGCACTGGTTCGCGACCAGCACGGTGCCGGACTGGAGGGCGTCGAAGTCGGAGTCGATGACCTTGAGGGTCAGGCCGAGCTTCTTCGACACCGCGTCCATCACCTCGATGTCGAAGCCGCCGTAGCCGCTCGGCGAGGACGAGTCCTCAACCTCGAAGGGCGCGTAGGGGACGTCGGAGCAGACGGTGAGCGTGCCGGCGGAAACGAGCTTGAGGTCGGCAGCAGGGCGGCTCGAGGCCGCGCTGCTCGCGCCGCTGCCGGCCGGTGCGGCGGGGGTGGAGCCGGAACACCCGGCGAAGGTGAGTGCGAGTGCGGCGACGGAGGCCGCGAGGGTCAGTGTCTTCCTGAACAGCATGACGCGAGGCTTCTTTCTCGATTGCGGTCTTCCCCCGGGGTGTGGAGCACTCGGACGCTACCGACCCCATGTGAAGGTGGCGTTACAGTACCGGGCCCGCACACGGCGGGGGCAGCGGTTTCACGTGACGCTTTGCTCACGATGCGGGCGCCCGTCTCACGCCAGCGCGGCCAGCTCCGCGGCGAGCGTGCCCCGATCAGCCACCACCACATCGGTCAGGCCCAACCAGTCGGCCGTCCGCCGCAGCTCGCGCGCCAGGCGCGCGGCGGTCTCGTGCGCGGGTGCGCCATCCTCGAGCCAGGCGGACTGCACCATCAGCGCCGACGCCTTCCGGTCGGACTTCAGGTCCACGCGGGCCGCGATCCGTTCGTCCATGACGAACAAGTAGACGTAGTAGCCGTGCACCCGGTCGGCCTTCGGCGTGTACAGCCCGATCCGGTAGTCGGTGCCGAACACCTGGAGCAACCGCTTCCGGTCGTAGGCGAGGGTGTCGAAGGGACTGACCAGCGCGTCCACGACGGCGCGCCGCGGGCGGGCGGCTGCCGACCACAGGTAGGCGGGCGCGGACCAGCCGCGCACGGTCACCGGCTCGACCTCCCGGGAAGCGACCAGGGCGTCGACGGCGGCGGCCGTGAGCCGGCGGTCGGTGTAGAAGTACTCCGCGAGCCAGGCCGGCGTGAACACGCCGAGGGCGGCGGCCGCGCGCCGGGCGAGGGCAAGCCGCTGCTCCTCCGGGCTGGGCGTCGGCGCGGCCAGCACCCGCGGGGGCAGCACCCGCTCGGGCAGGTCGTAGCGGCGCTCGAACTGCGTGTTCCTTCCTGCGCTGGTCAGCTCGCCGATGTAGAACAGCCACTCCAGCGCCGACTTCACGTCCGACCAGTTCCACCAGCTGCCCCTGGCGCGCACCTCGTCGTGCTCCACCTGCCGGGCGGTCAACGGACCCCGAGCGGCGACCTGCTCGAGCACCTTCTCCAGCAGCCCCGGCTGCTCGCGACGGATGCGATCCATCGCGTGCCACGGCTTGCGGGCATGCTCAGCCATGCGGAAGCGAAGGGCGGGCTGCAGTTCGACGTCGATGAGGGACGCCGCGTGCCCCCAGAACTCGAACACCCGTCGCGGCCCACGGTTGCCGGCCCGATCGAGGAGCGCCCGGTCGTACTCCCCCAGCCGCGCGAACAGCGGCACGTAGTGCGCCCGCACGCACACGTTCACCGAGTCGATCTGGAACTGGCCCACCTGTCCCAGCACCCGCTGGAGCTGCCGCATCGTCACCGGGCCGTCGACACGCCGTCCGAAACCCTGCGCGGCCAGGACGATGCGCCGCGCCTGTCCCTGAGTCAGCTGTCCCTTCACCGGCGGCACACTACCGGTGCCCTCCGACCCCCCCGGGGCTGGAACCGCGCCGCCCAGGATTTGGGAAAGGTTGGCGTCACGTATTTAGGTAAGGTTAGCCTAACCTTATGACCACAGCGGAGCGGATCGGGCTCGCGGGGCACCACCTCACCATCGGCTACGGCGGCGACCCCGTCGTCGGGGACGCGACGGTCACGCTGCGCCGGAGCCAGGTCACCGTCCTCATCGGGCCCAACGGCAGCGGCAAGTCCACCCTGCTGCGGGGGCTGTCACGGCTCCTGCCCCTGCAGGGGGGGCACGTCGACGTGGAAGGGACGCCCCTGCGGGCGCTGAGCCCCCGACAGCTGGCGACGCGGCTGGCCGTGCTCACCCAGGGTCGTCCCGCGTTGTCAGGCCTGACCGTGCGCGAGGTCGCGGAACTGGGGCGCCATCCACACAGGGGGCGTTGGCGTCGCGCCGACCCGGGCGGGGTGGCCGCGGTGGATCGGGCGCTCGCACTCACCGGGCTCACCGAGCTCGCCGCCCAGGACGTCGGCGCCCTGTCCGGCGGCCAGGTCCAGCGTGCCTGGCTCGCCGCCTGCCTCGCCCAGGACACCGCCGTGCTCCTGCTCGACGAGCCGACGACCTTCCTCGACCTGCGCCACCAGGTGGAGTTGCTCGACCTGGTCGCCGACCTCGCCGCCAACCACGGCGTCACCGTCGGGCTCGTCCTGCACGACCTCAACCAGGCGGCTGCGATCGCGGACCGGATCGTCCTGCTGTGCGCCGGGCGCGTGGTCCGCGACGGCACTCCCGCCGAGGTCCTCGACGCGGAGTTGCTCAGCGAGGTCTACGAGATCGGCGTCGACGTGATCGTCGACCCGGCCACCGGCACTCCCACCGTCCTCCCCCGTCCCCGGCGCCGCCCGGGACGTCCCAGCCAAACGAAGGAACTCGACCCGTGCGTGCGCGCCCACTCCTGACCTGCCTGATCGTCTTCCCCGCACTGGCCCTCACGGCGTGCGGCACGACGGATACCCCGGGCGCCGCCGGTCCACCGTCCGCTGCGGCCACCGGCGGGCCGATCAGCGTCGCCGACGGTCGAGGCGCCCGGGTGAGCCTGGAGGCGCCGGCCACCCGGGTGGTGTCGCTGGAGTGGAGCACCACCGAGGACGTGATCACCCTCGGCGTGCAGCCGGTGGGTGTCGCGGACATCAAGGGCTACACGTCCTGGGTCACCGCGTCCCCGATTCCCGGCTCCCCCATCGACGTGGGCACGCGCACCGAGCCGAGCCTCGAGTCCGTCGCCGCGGCCGAGCCCGACCTCATCCTCGGGATCGTCGGCTCGGTGCCGGAGTCCGCCGTGGCGCAGCTGGAGAAGGTCGCGCCCGTGGTGCTGCTCACCGGCGCCGACGCAAGCCGCCCGCTCGACCTGATGCGGGAGAACTTCACCACCACGGCGAAGCTCCTGGGCAAGGAGGCCCGGGCCGCCGCCGTCCTGTCCGACCTCGACTCGGCGGTGGCCGCGGGCGCGCAGGCCATCGCGGACGCAGGCAAGGCCGGCGCCCCGTTCTCCCTGTCCTACATCTACGCCGAGGGCAACACGTTCTCGCTGCGCATGCACGGACCGGGCTCGTTCGCCGTCGCCGTAGCCGGTGAGCTCGGCCTGGAACCCGCCTGGACGGAAGCCGGCGACGAGGGCTGGGGACTGTCCACCCTGGACCTGGAAGGACTCACCCGCCTGCCGGCGGAGACGGAGTTCGGCTACTGGGGCAACGCGGACACCGAAGACCCGTTGGCCGACCTCGCCGGCAACAAGCTGTGGAACTCGCTGTCCTTCGTCAAGGCCGAGCGGGTGCACCGCATGGGCGTGGGCATCTGGATCTACGGTGGACCGGCCTCGGCGAAGCAGTGGATCGCCGACGTCGTGGCCGCCGTCGCCGCGTGACGCCGGTCGCCGTCACCGGCCGCGCGTCCCCCGCGGTCACCGCCCGGACGCGGGGACGCGGGCGCGCCGTGGCGCTGGTCGCCCTGCTCGTCGCGGCGACCGTCGGGCTCGCCGCCCTCCACCTCACCCAGGGGACCGCGGCGGTGGACGCCGGCGACCTGCTCCAGCTCGTGCTCGGCCGCGGGACGGACGCCGAAGCCCTGGTCGTGCTCGATTCCCGCTGGCCCCGCCTCGCCGCCGCCCTGGCGGTCGGCATCGCGCTCGGCGCCGGCGGGTGCGTCCTGCAGGGCCTGGCCCGAAACCCCCTGGCCTCGCCGGACACCCTCGCAGTGGAGGCCGGTGCGCACCTCTCGCTCGTGGTCCTCGCGTTGCTGCCGGTGACCCTGCCGGTCGTCGGCGGTGTCGGTGTCGCCTTCCTGGGCGGGGTGGCCGCCGCCGGGCTGCTGCTGGGGCTCACCCGGGGCGCCGGCTCCCCTCTCCGGCTGGTCCTGGCCGGCACGGTGCTCGCGCTCGCGATGTCGAGCGTGACATCGGCGCTCATGATCCTCCATACGCAACAGACGCGGGGGTTGTTCGCCTGGGGCTCGGGCTCGCTGAACCAGCGCGGCCTCGGCGGCATCGTCCCGGTGGTGCCGGTGCTCGCCGTCGGCCTGGCCGTGGCCCTCCTGCTCTCCCGGAACCTCGACCTGCTCGCCCTGGGCGAAGAGGTCGCCCGTGGCCTCGGCGTCCGGGTCGGGGCGTCGCAGTTCGCCCTCGCCTCGTCCGCGGTCCTGCTGACCGCCGCCTCGGTCACCATCGCCGGCCCGATCGGCTTCGTCGGACTGTGCGCGCCGGCACTGGTCTCGCTGGCTGCCCAGCGCGTGCCCCCGCTGCAGCGACACTCCTGGCGCATCCCGGTGAGCGCCGTCACCGGGGTCCTCATCGTCCTGGCGGCCGACGTCGGCCTCCGCCTCGCCTTCGGGCCGTTGGACGGGGTCGAGGTGCCCACCGGGGTGGCCACGACCGTGTTCGGCGGCATCTTCCTGGCAGTGGCCGCGCATCGACTGAGCCTCGGCGGACCCCCACCGCAGGAGGCCCTGCGGCTCGGCGGGTGGGGCCGCCGCCACCCCGGCGTGCTGACCTGCGGCCTCGCGGTGGTTGTCCTCGCGGCCGGCGCAACGGCCCTGCTGCTCGGAGACTCGCCCCTGCTCCTGGGCGACCTCGGCAACTGGCTCACCCAGCAGGCGTCCCGCCGGACCACCTTCATCCTCGACGCCCGAGCGCCGCGGGTGGCCGGCGCCCTGCTCGCCGGAGCGGCCCTCGCCCTGGCGGGCGGGCTGGTCCAGGGCGTCACCCGCAACGCACTCGCCGATCCCGGCATCGTCGGCGTGTCCGCCGGCGCCGGGCTCGGAGCGGTGCTCTCGCTGCTGGCCGTGCCGAGCGCGTCGTGGCTCGTCGTTGCCGGGGGTGCGGCCGGGGGCGCGTTCGTTGCCGCCGGCGTCCTGTTCGCCCTCACCCTGCGGGGCGGGCTGCACGAGACACGCGTGGTGCTGGTGGGGATCGGCCTGGCCGCCGCCGCGGGCGCGATCACGTCCGCCCTCCTGGTGCGCTCCGACCCCTGGAACCAGGCGAAGGCGATCACCTGGCTGGGCGGCTCCACCTACGGTGCCGAGTGGGGCCACCTGGTGCCCGTGCTCGCCGTGCTCGGCGTGGCGCTCGTCGTGCTCCGGGCAACCTCGGCCGAGCTCGACCTGCTGCAGGTCGACGACGCCACACCGCGCCTGCTGGGCGTCCAGCCCCCGCGGGCGCGGCTCGTCGCGCTCGGTCTGGCCGTCCTGCTCACCGCGGCGGCCACAGCCGGCATCGGCGTGCTCGCCTTCGTCGGCCTGGTCGGCCCGCACGCCGCGCGGCTGCTCGTCGGGCGCAGGCACCGGCGGCTGTTCCCGGTGAGCGCCCTCCTGGGTGCGCTCCTGGTGCTGGTGGCCGACACGGCCGGACGGACGGTGCTCGCCCCGAGCCAGCTGCCCGCGGGCCTGGTGACCGCGCTGGTCGGCGCGCCGTACTTCCTGTGGCTGCTGTCGAGGGTGAGGACGCGATGAGCTACCGCTCGTTCGGGGTCACCGTCGTGGCCAACCATCCGTTGTCGCCGACCTTCCGGCGCCTCACGCTCGGTTCTCGCGCGCTGGCCGCCCTCGCCTGGGCCGGAGCCGACCAGAGGGTGAAGCTGCTGGTCGGCGATCGCGGACAGCTCGACGAACTCGGGGACGACGACGGCTGGTACGCGCGGTGGTCGGGGCTGCCGGAGACCGGGCGGCCGCCGATGCGGACCTACACCATCGCCGCCTCCCGGCCCGAACGCTGCGAGGTGGACATTGACTTCGCCGTGCACGGCGACGCCGGCCCGCTCAGCCGGTTCGCCCGGCGCGCCGTCCCGGGCGACCACCTCGTCCTGGTGGCTCCGGCTCGGGGCGAGGGGGCAGCCGACGGCCTCGCCTGGCATCCCGGGACCGCGCGGCGGCTGCTGTGCGTGGGCGACGAGACCGCTCTGCCGGCGATCCGGAACATCCTCGCCGGCCTCGGGCCCGGCCCCGACTGCCGCTGCGTGATCGAGGTGCCCGACGCGGGCGACCGCGTGCCGCTCCCCTCACCGGTCCCCGTCCGGGTCCAGTGGGCGGTGCGCCGTGCCGGGGAGCCGGTGGGGGCCGCGGCCGACCGTGTCCTGTTCGGCGGGCCACCCGGCCCGGCCTCGTCCGAGGACCCCGACCTGTGGCAGGAGGCGACCAGCTCCGACAGCGGCCGCTACGCCTGGGTCGCCGGTGAGGTCGGCTGGGTCAACCGGGTCAGGAAGCGGCTCGGCCCGGCCGGGTTCGGCCGGGCCAACGCCTCCTTCATGGGCTACTGGCGGGAGGGTCACCCCTCCCGCGGCTAGAAACGTCAGGCGGAAGCCTCCTCGGCGGCGTCGACGCTGAGGTGGATGACGCCGTAGTCGTAGGCCTTCCGGCGGTAGACGGCGCTCGGGGCCCCGCTCTCGGCGTCCACGTAGAGGAAGAAGTCGTGGCCGACGAGCTCCATCTCGTCCAGTGCCTGCGCCAGGGTGAGCGGCACGGCCGGGAAGTACTTCTCCCTGACCACGAGCGGCCCGTCTCCCTGGACGTCCAGCCCGGCGATCTTGCGGATCTCCGGACGCACCTCCTCGACGGCGGCCTCCACCCCGGCGACCTCCTCGCCCACGGACGTGCCCCGCAGGCCGCGGTGAGTCTTGCGACGGTCGGACGCGCGGCGCAGCTGGGACTTCAACCGGTCGAGTGCGTGGTCGAAGGCGACGACCTTGTCATCTGCGGACGCCTCGGCGCGAACCACGGGACCGCGGCTGCGCAGCGTGATCTCCACGCGGGTCGCCTGGTCGGGCTGGCGCTTGTGACCATAGGCGGACACCTGGACCTCCACCCGGATCACCCGGTCTTTGAGCTTCTCGATCGCGGCGATCTTCTCCTCGACGCGCGCCCGGAACTCATCGGGGATCTGGCAGTGGCGGCCAGTCACGAGGACGTCCATGTGTACCTCCTTGATCGGTGCGCGAAACCGCGTGTGGCTTGCGCAGACAGCGAAGGCACCAGCCCGGCTCCCAGTCCGGGAGGACTGGTTACTGGCCTTGGTGCCATGCCTTCAACGTAGTCGGGGCGGACGGGCTTTGCCAGCCGTCCGGCCTGTGTTTCTCCCGTGCGGTCCCGGACGCGCAATCGAGCTGTAACACGGGCTAACCGGGCCGTAACACCGGTTGCACCGGGACGTAACAGGCCTCGGACACCCTGTTCGCCATGATGTTGGAAATCAGCGCAGGCGACACCGCCTGGGTCCTCACGAGCGCAGCTCTGGTGCTCCTGATGACCCCCGGTCTCGCGTTCTTCTACGGCGGCATGGTCAGGGCCAAGGGCGTCCTGAACATGATGATGATGAGTTTCATCAGCATGGGCACCATCGGTGTGCTCTGGGTCCTGTTCGGCTACAGCATGGCCTTCGGCAACTCCCTCGGCTTCGAGGTCGCGGCGACCCGCGACGGCGGCCCCACCTTCTTCGGCGTCCTGGGCAACCCGCTCGACTTCGCCGGGCTCCAGGGCCTGATGAGCCCTGACGCCGCGGCCGGGACGATCCCCGCCCTCGCCTTCGTCGCGTTCCAGGCATGCTTCGCGATCATCGCGGTCGCCCTGGTGTCCGGCGCGATCGCCGACCGTGCGTCGTTCGGCGGCTGGACCCTCTTCACCGTCCTGTGGGGCGTCCTCGTCTACTTCCCCATCGCCGGCTGGGTGTTCTCCTTCGACGGCTACACCGGTGAGCACGGCGGCTGGATCGCCAACTGGCTGGGCGCGCTGGACTTCGCGGGTGGCACGGCCATCCACATCAATGCCGGCATCTCCGGTCTCGCCCTCGCCCTGGTCCTCGGCCCGCGGATCGGCTTCGGCACCAAGCCGATGCGGCCGCACAACATGACCCTGGTCATGCTCGGCGCCGGACTGCTGTGGTTCGGGTGGTTCGGCTTCAACGCCGGCTCGGCCCTGTCCGCCGGCACCACCGCCTCGGTGGCGTGGGTGAACACCCTGGTCGCGACTGCGGCCGCGATGCTCGCGTGGCTGCTGGTGGAACGCCTCCGCGACGGTCACCCGACCTCGCTCGGTGCGGCGTCCGGTGTCGTCGCCGGCCTGGTGGCGATCACTCCGGCCGCCGGGTCGGTGAGCCCGGTCGGCGCGATCTTCGTCGGCGCGATTGCCAGCGCGCTGTGCGCCTATGCCGTGGGACTGAAGTACAAGCTGGGCTACGACGACTCGCTCGACGTGGTGGGCGTGCACTTCGTCGGCGGCATGGCCGGCACCCTGCTGATCGGCTTCTTCGCCGACCCGAACAGCCCGGCCGGCAAGGCGGGCCTGTTCTACGGCGGCGGTGTCGACCAGCTCTGGCGCCAGGCCGTCGGTGCGCTCGCGGTGGCGGTCTACGCCTTCGTGGTCAGCTACCTGATCGCGCTGGTGATCAAGAAGACCATCGGCTGGCGGATCAGCCCGGCCGACGAGCTCAGCGGGATCGACCTGGCCGAACACTCCGAAGCCGGCTACGACCTCAGCCCGGTGTACTACACCAACAAGGTCCAGCGCACCCTCGTGCTGACCAAGGACGACATGCCTGAGACGACGGGAGTCACGAAGTGAAGCTGGTAACGGCCATCATCCAGCCCGAAATGCTGGAGACCGTACAGAAGGCCCTGGTGCGCCACGGAGTCGGCGGCATGACCATCAGCGAGGTGTCCGGCTATGGACGCCAGCGGGGTCACGTCGAGGTCTACCGCGGCGAGGAGTACACCATCGACTTCATCACCAAGGTGCGCCTCGAGGTCCTGGTCGAGGACGAGGAGGCCGAGGCCCTCACCGGGGTCATCGTGCAGGCCGCTCGCACCGGCCAGGTCGGGGACGGGAAGGTATGGATCGTCCCGGTCGACACGGTCGTCCGCGTCCGCACCGGCGAGAGCGGCGCCACGGCCATCTGAGGCCGAGCCAACATCAGACACCCCTGGGGGCGCCGGGTTCCCGGGGCGCCCCTTCTCGCTGTGCCGGCGACCGCGACCGCTGCCTGCGGCGTCGCTCCGGCCGCCCGGCACGCGCGCACCGCTTCCGCGAGCGTGGCACCGGTCGTGACGATGTCGTCCACGACCACCAGCCGTCCGGCAGGGGGCACGCCACGCACCGCCATGGCACCCACCAGGTTGGACAGCCGGTCCCGCCGGCCCAGCTCGGACTGGTCACGGGGCCGCCCCACCAGCTTCAGTCCCGGCCAGGTGCGGGCGGGCAGACCTGCCCGGCGCAGCAGGCGCGCGGCCTCCCGCGCGAGGGCGGACGGAAGGTCGATGCCACGCTCCGCGACGTGCTCGCGGGCCGAGGGCACCGGGACCAGCACCACGAGCTCGGCGCTCCGGCTGCCCAGCACCCACGCGACCGCCGCCGCGGCCACTCGTTCACCGAGCAGCGGGACGAGACCGACCGCGCCGTGCTCCTTCGCCGCCAGCAGCAACCGGCGCAGTTCCCCCGAGTACTCCCCGCCGGCGAAGACCGGCGGGGAGTCGCAGACCGGCAGGCGCACCGGCGCCCGGCCGGTGACGACTGCCCGGCACGCCGCGCAGGCGCCGAGCGCAGGGACGCCGCACGCCGGACAGCGCGCGCCGAGGACGAGGTCGGCGACGCTGGTGACCAGGTCGCCGGCTCGCACGCCCCCATCCTCGGCGGCGACCCCGCCCTGCGGTCAGGCGTCCACAGCCTCAGCCGGAGTAGGCGACCGCATCCACAGCGGTGATCGCCAGGTTCCAGTTGAACTCGCCGTCGAACCGGTACACGCTGCCGCTGGACCCGAGGGCCACGGCCGGGCTGCCGGCTGCCGGAGCAACGGCGAGCTGGTTCAGGGCGGAGGCCTCGCTGGGGCCGATGTCGCTCGCGGTCGCGCCGTCCTGGCTCGCGCGGACGACGCTCGTGTCGCCGTTGCTGGTGACCAGCACGCCGAGCTCGGTGGGCGAGATCCAGCCGAGATCGAGGTAGGACGCCGCATTGCCGGTGTTCAGCGCGAGGTCCACCGTGCGCCAGCCGTCCACGACGATCGCGCCCTCGGACCGCAGCACCCGGGCGAGCCCGACCACGTCCGCCTGGCCCTCACGCAGGACGAAGGCGACCCGGCTACCGTCCGCCGCCAGCGCCATCGCCCTGACCCGTCCGGACGGCAGCCCGGCGACCCTCACCTTGAGTCGCTGCTCGCCCTTGAAGACCTGCAGTTGCGTGGCGCCCGACGAGGACGGCGACCACAACTCGCCGTTGCGCGCGAATGCCGGCCGCAACAGTCCCGAGCCCGTCCGTACCGGCCTCGCCGGCTTGCCCGCGTTCGGCTGGCCGAGTTCGAGCCGGGTACCGCCCCCGGTGACCGCGGCCACCTGGCTGAGGTCACCGTTCACGGCGATCTGCTCGGGTCGGCCCAGCCCGGCGTCGACGACGGTGAAGTCGTTCCAGTTGCTCGGGTCACGCAGCCGCTGCAGCTTGTGGTCCTTCACCAGGAACAGGACCCGGTTCGTGACGCCCTGCGGTGACAGCGAGGCGAAGCTGTCCGCCCGGACCTCCGACTGGCCCGCCTCGTCGCGCCAGACCTGGCCCGCTCCCGTCACCCGCACCGAGCCGACCTGGTCGAAGCCGGAGAGCGTGTAGGCCAGCTCGGTGAGGAGGGTGTGGCGCTGCTCCGCCGACAGCCGGTCAGCGGCCCCCCCGAGCGCGACGTCGGCGAGCCCGTTCGCGTCCACGCTCACCCCCCCGACCGTGATCCCGCTGGTGTCGAACTTCCGCACCGCGGGCGCGAGCCAGGACGAGGGCCCCGCGAGCAGCTCGGTGACCGCCTGCGCCATGGCCTGGTCGCCACTGGCGAAGAACCGCGGGTCGGGGACCAGCGCCGTGCCGCTCGGGTCGAGGAAGTACAGGCTGATCGGGGTGAAGTTGGTCGTGAACACGTAGCGCGAGACGAGCAACCCGTCCGGTGGGTTGGAGATGCGCCACTCCCCGCCGATGTTCATCAGCGAGAAGTTGTGCGACTGCCCGCTGCCCGGACCCGGCTTGTAGGAGCCGGCCGCGTTGACCATCCCGGTCAGGGGTGCCTGCAGGATGACGGTCTGGTCGTACTCGGTGGGCGGGAACCCGTCCCCGTACACCTGGACGCCCGACTCCGGGTGCCAGGCGTGGTTGGCCGCGTCGGTGAGGTACTGCCGCGCGACGTGGTAGTCCGGCTGGTAGACGCTCATGGCGTGCAGGAAGCCCTCCACGACGAGCAGCTGGCTGGAGCCGTCGGCGGGCGGCAGCGGGTCGACGTGGACGCCGGAGTTCATCCCGGTGGCCTGGGCGGTCTGGCGTTCGACCGGCCCGCTGGTGGGCACGGTGGCACAGCCGACGAGGACGAGGCCGGCGAGCACGCCGGCGAAGGACCTAGCGGAGCGGGACATGGGCCACCTCCCTGACGTCGGGGGGCACCACCGGCCACGGCGACGCCTCCAGCTGCTCACCGGCGCGGCGAGGCAGCGTCAGCCGGAACTGGGCGCCCAGGCCGGGGCGGCCCCACGCGTTCAGCCAGCCGCCGTGCAGCCGCGCGTCCTCGAGCGAGATCGACAGGCCCAGCCCGGTCCCGCCGACCCGGCGGCCGCGGGACGGGTCGGCGCGCCAGAAGCGGTTGAACACCTGCCCGGCCTCCGCCGCCGAGAAGCCGACACCGTGGTCGCGCACCGCGATGGCGACCGCCCGGTCGTCGCCCCGCACGTAGACGGTGATCGGGCGGCCCTCCCCGTGCTCGATGGCGTTGGTGATCAGGTTGCGCAGGATGCGACGGATGCGGCGGGTGTCGATCTCGGCCACGCAGGGCGTCTCCGCGTCCAGCGTCATGATGCTGCCGGTGCCCTCGGCGAGCCGCTGCAGCGCGTCCAGCTCCTCACCGGCCAGCGCCACGAGGTCGATGTCGTCGAGGGCGAGCTCGGCGGCTCCGGCGTCGAACCGGGAGATCTCGAGCAGGTCGGTGAGCAATTCCTCGAAGCGGTCGAGCTCCGCCGACAGCAGCTCGCTGGACCGTCCGGACGCCGCGTCGAAGGCTGCCCGGTGGGCGTGCAGCACCTCGGCCGCCATCCGGATCGTGGTGAGCGGCGTGCGCAGCTCGTGGGAGACGTCTGAGACGAACCTCTGCTGGACCAGCGACAGGTTCTGCAGCTGGGTGATCTTCTTGTCCAGCTCCTCGGCCATGTGGTTCATCGAGCGTGCCAGCCCGGCGAGGTCCTCGGTGCCCACGACGGCCATCCGGTCCTCGAGGTGTCCGGCCGCAAGGCTCTCCGCGGCGAGGCGGGCGGCCCGCACCGGGCGCAGCACCTGCAGCGAGATCAGGTACACGGTCAGGGTGAGGCCTGCGAGCAGGAACACGCCCGTGGCCAGGGTCGCCTGCTGCACCACAGCGAGCGTCTGCTGTTCGCGTGCGGTCGAGAACAGGAAGAACACCGGGAACGGCGGCTGGCCGGAAGCGGTCAGCGTGGTGGCGACCACCAGTCCGGGCTCGTCGGGGCGGGAGTCGCTGAACCGGATCATGGTCGGGGTGCTCCACAGCCCTCCGCCCCCGACAGCCTGGCGGATCCGGTCGGGGATGCTGTCGGCGACGAGCCCCGCCGTGCCGATCTGCGAGATCGGTGTCTCCACCACCACGAAGTACTGGTTCCCCACCTGGCCGCGGTTCGCCGCGTCCCTGGCGAGCCGGTTGATGCGCTCGCTGACCGACGTGGTGCGCAGGTCGGTGGTGGACAGGTCGCGCTGCATGCTGGCGACCACGGCCGACACCTCGGCCACGCTGGTCTGGGTCTTGCCCGACATGATCCCGCGGCTGGACTGGTCCATCAGGAACCAGCCGGTGGCGACCAGGATCACCATCGCGGCGGCCACCGTGCTCAGCACCATCCGGAAGGGCAGCGATCGGGCCCAGAGTCGGAACGGGGCGAAGCGGGCGAGGCCTCTCATCAGGCCGGCTTGGGCTCCCCGGCCCGGTAGCCGACACCGCGGACGGTGACGATGATCTCCGGGCGCTCCGGATCCTTCTCGATCTTGGAGCGCAGCCGCTGGACGTGCACGTTCACGAGCCGGGTGTCGCTGGCGTGGCGGTAGCCCCAGACCTCCTCCAGCAGTACCTCGCGGGTGAAGGCCTGTCGGGGCCGGCGGGCGAGCGCGAGCAGCAGGTCGAACTCGAGCGGGGTCAGGATGATCTCGGAGTCACCGCGTCGAACGGTGTGCTCGTTGACCCGGATGGAGAGGTCGCCGATGCGCAGGCTGTCCACATCGGCGTCGGGAGTGACGTGCCGGCGCAGCCGCGTCTTGATGCGGGCGATGAGCTCCTGGGTCTTGAACGGCTTGGCCACGTAGTCGTCGGCGCCGGCGGACAACCCGTCCACGACATCGATGGTGTCGCTCTTGGCTGTCAGCATGACGATCGGCACCCCGGACTCGGCCCGGATGTCGCGGCACACGTCGACACCGTCACGGCCGGGCAGCATCAGGTCCAGCAGCACGAGGTCGGGCCGGTAGTCGCGGAAGGCGTCGAGGGCGGCGTCCCCGGTGTGGCACAGGCGGGCGTCGAAACCCTCCGAGCCCAGCACGATGTGCAGCATCTCGGCCAGTGCCTCGTCGTCGTCGACCACCAGGATCCGCGGCGTGGAACTCCGTGGAGCCTCTGACACCCTTCTTCCCTCCTTGGTAGCCGGTGCCCCGATGATATCCACCAGCCGGAGCGGCTCGTGGGCCGAACCTCGGAAACCGGCCGGTGACTGCGGGCGACGCTCAGTTCGCCTCGGTGACCGAGGTCCAGGTGGACAGCAGGCCCAGCTCTCCGCCCTGTCGGCGCAGCACACGGCGCCAGAGGGTCTCCGGGGTCGGGTCGAAGACATCTTCGGGAAGAGCCTTCACCACGTGCCACATGTCGAACTCGAGTTCGTGCTCGAGCTGGCCGGCGTCCCAGCCCGCGTAGCCGGCGAAGATCCGCAGCCGCCGGTAGGTGCCCTCGGCGATCTCGATCGGCGTGTCGAGGTTCAGCAACCCGACCCGGTCGAACACCGGACGCCAGCCCGGCGGCTCCTCGGTCTCCGACCACGGTTCGGCGAGGCACACCGCGCCCTGCTGGGAGACCGGGCCGCCGTCGAACAGCGCCTGCGGCTCACTCACCAGCCGGGACCACGCCGGCAGCGCTCCCGCCAGCTCGATCTCGGTGATCCGGTTGAGCACCACTCCCAGGGTTCCGGACTCGTCGGCGTCCAGCAGCAGCACGACGGTCCCGTCGAAGATCCCGTCGGTGATCGAGATCCCGGCCACCAGCAGGTCGCCCACCTGGTACGTCTGCATCACACCTCCCGGTGCCCAGTCTGGCACCTGCCCCCGGATTCGGTCCCTGCGTCCCCTCCCGGGTGGGTCGTGGCTGCAGGGCCACGGGCTCCTCGATGCCGCCCGCGGCCGGCACGCCCAGCCCGAAGCCCAGGGTGAAGGTCGACCCTGCGCCGGGCTCGCTGCGCACCGCAAGGCTCACGTCCTGCAGCTCGGCCAGCCGGCGGGTCAGTGCGAGGCCGAGGCCGGTGCCCGTGTGCCGGCGCGACGTCGGGGAGTCGATCTGCTCGAACGGCTCGAAGATCCGACCGAGGTGTTCGGCGGCGATGCCGATGCCGCTGTCCCACACTTCGAGGACGAGACCGTCGTCCTGTGGCCGGGCCCGGATGCCGATCCGTCCGCCCGCCGGGGTGAACTTCATGGCGTTCGACAACAGGTTCAGCAGCATCTGGCGTACCCGGAGCGGGTCGGCCCGGACCGACGGCAGCGATTCGGGCACGTCGACGCTGAGGCTGAGTCGCTGTGCGGCGGCCTGCTCGCGAACCATGGCCGCCGCCTCCTCCACCGCGACCGCGAGGTCGAGGTCGGCGAGCTCGGCGGTCAGCTTGTCGGCGTCGGACCTCGCCAGCTCGAGGATGTCACCGACGAGGGCCAGCAGGTGGCGTCCGCTGGCCTCGATCTGCGAGACGAGTTGGGCCTGCTTGTCCGTGAGCGGGCCGTGGAGCTGGCGGGACAGGACGGTGGAGAGGCCGATGACGGCGTTGAGTGGGGCGCGGAGCTCGTGGCCCACGTCGGCGAGCCTCGACGTGGCGGAGCGGTCCCCCCGAACCGCTTCGGTCAGCCCAGAAGTGATGGCGGTCACCCGAGTGGCCTTCCTTGCGTACACCTGCGTGGATGAGTGCATCACCCGGCGACTGCAAAATGCAGGGTGACCCCAGAAATGGTAGACCTTGCGCCGGGCACTCGCACAATAGCCAGGGGCAGCCAACCGGCCATTTCCCGCACCATGCGGCATCATTCCACAAACGCATCTTCCCTTGTCACCCGCATGGGTAGTCACTCGAAAGGGGACTACGGTCCCCCTTTCGAGTTACCACGCCCCGGTTATTCGAAAGACAGCGTGGGTCAGGGCTGGAGGATTTCCCGCATGGCGGTGGTGAGGGCCGCGAGCTCGAGCGGCTTGGTGAGCACGGCATTGCCGAGTGCGCTGGCCCGGGCACGCACGTCCGGGCTCTGCGAGGCGGTGACGAACACCACCCGCATCCTCTCGAGGCCGTCGATCACAGGCAGCCGGCGCGCCACCTCGAGGCCGTCGATGCCCGGCATCATCACGTCGAGGAACAGCAGCCGGGGCTGGAGCGCCCCGCACTTGACCAGTCCCTCCCAGCCGTCGAGTGCCGCCTCAACCGTGACGGACGCATCCACGTCCGTCGCCGCGGCGCGCACGAGCTCGGCGGTGACCGGATCGTCGTCGATGACGAGGACGGCCAACTCCCTGGCGATGCCGAGGGAGGCGGCGAGCCGCTCGAGGGCCTCACGGTGTACCGGTCTCGGCTCGCTCCGCCCCCGCTCCCACGAGTTCACCGTGGGAAAGGACACGGCGAGGCGTCGCGCCAGGCCCTCCTGGGTGTCACCGCTGGCCGCACGGATCCGGGACACCAGTTCGGCGGTCGGCAGCATGGTCGAAGGATACAGAGCTTCATGAAGGCGGCTCGTGGCTCATCGACCTGCCAGCGACCCCACAGCGCCCGCCCGGAGACGCCGATCGCCACCGTCGGGCTCGACGGTGGCGATCGATCGCTCGCAAGGGGTGGAGGTGGCGGGAATCGAACCCGCGTCCTCAAGAGGTGAACCAGGACTTCTCCGGGCGCAGCCGACCACACGTTTTCTCGGCTCCCACCCTCGCGTCGGCACGTGGTGGACAAGCCCAGTTCCATGAATTTCCCGAACTGACCCTGGAACTAGGTCAGGACGGTGAGCCTTCTGAATGAGGCCAGGATCCGGACGGAAGGCGCATCCGGGCTGACCCTTCGGTCACTGCTCAGGCAGCGAGAGCGAAGTCAGTGCGCTGTGTGTTGGCACTTATTGGTTTTCCGAGAGTCGTTAACGAGATGTCCTCGGATCCTCGGCCCGCTTCTCCTGGAACTACCGTCCCAAGTCGAAACCAGTCACCCCCTGTTGAGTTGTCACGCTGGACGGGGTCTCCCCCGGCCAGCACTCCAGTATATGCCGCGACGACATCGCTCGCGAATCCCCGGTGCCGCCGGAGGACAGCGCAGCCGTTCGCACCGGGTAGGGTGCCGCGCATGGAGAAACCGTTCGTCGACCCGCCCGAGGGTCCCGCGCCCACCGACCTCGAAATCGTCGACCTCGAAGAGGGCATCGGCCCCGAGGCCGCTCCCGGCAAGACCGTCGCCGTGCACTACGTGGGCGTCGCGTTCTCCTCCGGCGAGGAGTTCGACTCCAGCTACGACCGTGGGGAGCCGTTGGTCTTCCCGCTCGGGGCCCGTCGCGTCATTCCCGGCTGGGACAACGGCCTGGTCGGCATGAAGGTCGGTGGGCGCCGCCGGCTCGTCATTCCGCCGCACCTCGCCTACGGCAGTCGCGGTGCCGGGAATGCGATCGGCCCCAACGAGACCTTGATCTTCGTCTGCGACCTGGTCGGGGTGAAGTAACCCGCGCCAACTTCCGGACCGAATTGGGGACGGTTCCGATTGTGGTCCGCTGCCGGCTGGACCGCAATCGGAACCGTCCCCAATTCGGTCCAGCAACTCGGTCCAGCCTGCGAGGGTGGAGGGGCTACCAGCTGCCTCCGCCTCCCCCGCCGCCACCCCCGCCGGAGAAGCCGCCGCCGCTGAAGCCGCCGGAGTCGAAGGCGGAGCCGCTGCTGCCGAAGCCCGACTCGGTGAAGGTGGGCGCCGGTGCAGCGATCGAGGTGCCCACGGAGGTGTCGAAGGTGTTGAGCTGCCAGCCGAAGGTGTTCAGGTCCCAGGTGCTGCCGTAGTACCACGCGGGCGCAGTCGACGTCAGCAACCCGAGCTCGACGAGGCGCTGGCACACCCTGGTCCAGCGGTCGGTCAGGTCGAACATGATCGCCCACGGGAGGTACTTGCTGAAGATGTCCTCGCCCTCCTCGAACCGGAGCTGCTCGGCCTCGGCGGTCGCGAGGTAGGTGCGGAAGCCTTCCACCTGGTCGGTGAGCGCCCGGCCGTACGCACTGCGCTGGCCGCGTCGCAGCTTCCGCCGCACCACGGCATGCGTGACACCGGCCGAGATCAGCAGGGGCAGCGCGATCAGCAGCACGGGGCCGAAGAACGTCCCGCCGACGATGCGGAAGAACGCGAGCGGGAACACCAGTCCGAGGCAGCCCAGCCCGCTGGCCGGCCCGGGCAACCGGACCCACCATCCTTCGGCCTGCGAATGGCCCAGCACGGCACCGGTCACCTCGCGGTGGGCGTCGGACAGCACCCCGGGCTCGCCGAGGTCCACGACGTCGCCGGGCCGGCTGCCGTCGGGGAAGAGCGCGCGCAGCACGATCCGGCTCGGCTCGTCCGGCGCGCGACCCGGGTCGACGAGGCGCACCTGTTGCTGCTCGTCGCTACGCAGCTGGATGGCGCCGGCCACGGCGAGCCCGACGAGGGTCGCCGTCGTGTCCCGCACCTGGGTCTCGCCGTCGATGAGCAGGCCGGCCTCGGCCACTGCGAGGCGCGGCGGGGCGAAGGAGACCGGGATCTCGATGCGCGGGTCACCCAGCACCTCGGCCCCCTGCTGGCCGGCCGCCGGCCAGGTGCCGGGCGGGAGTCCGTCGTAGCGGTAGTCCCGGGTGCGTCGGCGCAGGTACCACCAGCCGATGAACGGGATGAGCGCGGCGCCGGCCACCGAGACGCCGAAGAGGATGGTGCCGAGCCGCGCACTCGCCGTGTCCGCGTTCTCCACACGGATCGGAGTGTTGTTCGTGACGAGGCCGGGCGGGATCTTGACCGAGACGGTCATCACCTTGCCGACGGCGATGTCGGAGGCGGCGAACTCGGCCACCCCGTTCCTCACGGTGGCCGAGTCGCACGGCGCGTTGTTGCCGGGTCCGGGCACGTCCACCGCGCAGAACGTCCCCTGGGCGCCACCGGGCACGGTGATCCGGACGGACGCCTCCGCGATCCGCGGCATCGACGAGCCCGACACGTCCCAGTACAGCTCGTCGTAACTGCCGGAGGTCCGCAGCAGGCCCGCGACACGGTAGCTGAACACGTAGGTGGCGGTCGGTGCGCTGATCGTGCGGTCCGACGAACCGACGCGCACGCGCATGGACGTGTTCCGGCCGCTGCCCTGGTCGGTCGAGCTGAACTCGGTGGACACCGGGTCGGGGCTGGTGACCGAGATCTGGTCGACCCGGTACACCACGTCGTGGTCGTTGCCATCCGGCTCGCGAGTGATGAAGGTGCGCTCGAGGCCGTGACGACCGGAGGTGGCGCCGAACCGCAGCACGATGGTCTCGGTGACGTGGACGAAGCCGTCCGGAGTGACGGTGGCGACGACGTCGAAGCGGTCGAAGACGTCACCCGAGGCCGCCGAGGCCACAGGTGCGGTGCCGAGGGTGATCCAGCCGGTGAGCAGCAGGACGGCGAGCGCTGCCAGCCAGCGGCCGGGCGCCCGCCTTCTCACCCTTCGCCCCGGTTGCGGGCCGCGAGTTCCCGCTGCGTGTCGCGGTCGGCGTCACGCTTGGCGATGGTCTGGCGCTTGTCCCAGTCCTTCTTGCCGGTGGCGACGGCCAGTTCCACCTTGGCGTAGCCGTCGGAGAAGTAGATGGAGAGCGGAACGATCGTTCGGCCGCTCGCCACCGTCTCCCGCTCGAGCTTGGCGATCTCCTTGCGGTGCAGCAGCAGCTTGCGGTTGCGGCGGGTCGCGTGGTTCTTCCAGGTCCCGAACGAGTACTCGGGGATGTGGACGTTGCGCAGCCACACCTCGCCGTCGTCGATCGTGGCGAACGCGTCCACCAGGGACGCGCGTCCGGCACGCAGGGACTTGACCTCGGTCCCCATCAGCACCATGCCCGCCTCGAAGCGGTCGTGCAGGTGGTAGTCGTGGTGCGCCTTCCGGTTCTGGGCCACCAACACCCGGCCCTTCGGTCGCGGCATCGTGGCTCCTCCCCCTCCGGCGGCTTCCGTCCGACCACCCTACCAACCGCCACGCGAAGGGTGGGGCCGGCCTCAGAGGTAGCGCGCGGGGTTGACCCGGACGCCGTTGCGGTAGATCTGGAGGTGCAGGTGGCAGCCCGTGCTGAGGCCGGTCGTGCCGACGTAGCCGACGACCTGGCCCTGCTTCACGTACTGCCCCGCGCGCACGACGATCTTCGACTGGTGCGCGTACCCGCTGACCATCTTCGCCCCGAACATCCGGCCGTAGCTGATCAGCGTGAAGTTGCCGAACCCGTACGTGGTCCAGCCGGCGGAGACGACCCTGCCGTCGGCCATGGCCCGGATCGGAACCCCGCAGGCGGCTCCGAAGTCGATGCCCCAGTGCATCCGCCAGTAGTGCAGGATCGGGTGGTAGCGCATGCCGAAGCCGGATCCCGCAGGGGCGTCCACCGGCTTGATGAAGCCGCCGTGGTTGACGATGTTGTAGCCGTCGCCGCGCAGCTTCGCCGCGATCCGTGCTTCCTGCTTCTCCAACGCCAGGTACTGCTTGCGGCTGGCTTCGAGTTCGTCCTGCGCCCTGGCCTTCAGCTTCGCGTTGGCGGCGACGAGCCGTGTCAGCTCCGCCTTCCGCGACGCCGCCTGTGCCGTCAGCTTCCTGACCTGCGCCACATGGGCGGCGCTCGCGCGGCGCTCATCGCCCAGCTTCGCCTCCGCGGCGGCCCTGCCCGCCCGGGCGTCCTCCAGCCCGGCCTGCAACTGGGTGAGCCGGTCGAGCTGGCTGGTCGAGCTGTCGAACAGGGTCGTCGCCCACTGGACGCGCTGGGCCAGGTCGGAGGCGGACTCCGCGCCCAGAAGGAGGGTCAGCTTCTGCAGGTCGGTGTGCTGCTGGTAGGCCGAGCGCACGACCGTGCCGACCAGGGCACGCTGGGTGTCGACGTCGGCCTGCGCCCTCAGCACGGCGGCTGCCGCGAGGTCGAACGCGTCCTGGGCCGCCGAGAGCTGCGCAGCGACCTGGGCGTCCTTCTGCCTGGCAGCGGCGAGCTTCCCGGTCACGTACGCGAGCTCGGAGCGGGCCTTGGCCAGGGCCGACTGCGACGCCTCGAGACGGTCGGACGCCTTCGAGACGGCCTCCTTGTCCGAGGACACCTCCTGCTTCGCCGCCACCATGGCCTTCTTGACCCGGGCACGGGCGTCCTTCAAGCTCTCGGCCCCGGCCGAAGGGCCCGGGGATGCGACGAGCCCGAGCACAAGACCGGCCACGAGTACGGCTCTGACAGCGGCCACCAGCGGGCCGGGGCGTCTACCCCGGGCTCCGCGTGCGGTGGGGGAAGACACCAGCACGAACTGCCCCAATCGGTTGTTTCGCGTTCAGACCCGCAGGAACCTTCGGGTCGCGATCAATGTGGGAATGATAGAAAGAATCACCGCGACGATCGCGAGGCTCGCCATGGCCCAGCCGACATTGGCCCAGTCGATCCAGCGGATCGTCGGTATTTCTACGGCGGCCCTGCCCACGATCACGAACTGCTGGACGGCGCCCAGTGTCAGGCAGGCCAGCGCGGCCCCGGCGACCGCGGCGACCAGCGATTCCAGCAGGAACGGCAGCATGATGTACCAGTTCGACGCGCCCACGAGGCGCATGATGCCGATCTCCCGCCGACGCGAGTATGCGGCCATCCGGATCGTGTTGCCGATCTGCAGTGCCGCTGCCAGGAGCAACAGTGCGCTCAGCCCCACCGTCGCCCAGCGTGCGAGGTTCAGCCACGCGAACATGGGATCCAGGAACTTGCGCAGGTCCTGGACCAGCTGCACGCCCGGCATGCCGCTGACCGCCGAGTACACCCCCTGGTACTCCTGCGGGTTCTTCAGCTTCACCCGGAAGGAGTCCTGCATCATGTCGACGGTCGTGGACTTCAGGATCGGGTCATTGTTCGCGTAGTACTCGCGGAACTGCTGGTAGGCCTGCTCGCGGGTCTCGTAGAAGACCTGGGCGACCTCGGGGTTGGCCTCCAGGGTCTGCCGGATGGCCTCGCGCTGGGCGTCGGTCGCCGCCTCGCCGGCCACGCAGTTGCCACCACGGGAGTCCGGCACGCACAGGAACACGCTGATCTCGACCTTGTCGTACCAGTCGTCCTTCAACCGGTCGACCTGCTGCGCGGTCAGCAATCCGGCGCCGAAGAGGGTGAGCGACACCCACATGGTGACGACCACGGCGAGGGTCATCGACAAGTTGCGCCGAAGCCCCGACCAGGCCTCACTGAACGTGTGCCTCATCGCGCCACCCCTGGCCGGGATCGCAGGTCACTGGTAGCCATACACACCCTTGCTCTGGTCACGCACCACCTCGCCGTTGGCCAGCTCGATCACCCGCTTGCGCATCTGGTCGACGATCGTCGCGTCGTGGGTGGCCATGATCACGGTGGTGTCGGACCGGTTGATGCGGTCGAGGAGCTTCATGATCCCGATGCTGGTGTTCGGGTCGAGGTTGCCGGTCGGCTCGTCGGCGATCAGGATCGCCGGCCGGTTCACGAACGCGCGGGCGATCGCCACCCGCTGTTGCTCGCCGCCGGAGAGTTCCTCCGGGAGCCGGTCGCCCTTGCCCTCGAGGCCGACGAGCTCGAGGGTCTCGGGGACGACCTTGCGGATCAGGGACGCCGGCTTGCCGATCACCTGCATCGCGAAGCCGACGTTCTCGTTGACGGTCTTGCCCGGCAGCAGGCGGAAGTCCTGGAAGACGGTGCCGATCTGGCGACGCAACGCCGGCACCTTCCACGCGTGCAGCCGGTTGAGGTCCTTGCCGGCGACGTGGATGTGGCCCGATGTGGGCAGGTACTCGCGCAGGATCAGCCTCAGGAAGGTCGACTTGCCGGAGCCGGACTGGCCGACGAGGAAGGCGAACTCGCCCTTCGCGATCTCCACGGTCACCTTGTTCAGGGCGGGGCGGGTCTGTCCGTCGTAGGTCTTGGAGACGTCTTCGAAACTGATCACGGCGTTGTCCGACCGGGTAGGCGATGGGGAAGGTTCCTCGACGTCCGCCGAGGCCGGCCTCCGCTCACTCTAGGCGACGACTCCGAACCCGACGAATCCATGGCCGGCGTGTTCAGCGTTCGCCCTGTTGGCGCCGCCAGCGCACCCCGGCGTCGATGAACCCGTCGATGTCACCGTCGAAGACCGCGTCGGGGTTGCCCACCTCGTGGTCGGTGCGCAGGTCCTTGACCATCTGGTACGGGTGCAGAACGTAGGAGCGCATCTGGGAGCCCCAGGAGTTGCCGCCCTCCCCCTTGAGCTCGCGCATCTCGGCCTCCTTCTCGGCGCGGGCCCGCTCCAACAACCGCGACTGCAGCACGCGAAGGGCTGCCGCCTTGTTCTGCAGCTGCGACTTCTCGTTCTGGCAGGACACGACCAGGCCCGTCGGCAGGTGGGTGATGCGGACGGCGGAGTCGGTGGTGTTGACGCTCTGCCCTCCGGGGCCGGAGGAGCGGAACACGTCCACGCGGATGTCGGCCTCGGGAATGTCGATGTGGTCGGTCTCCTCGGTCACGGGCAGCACATCGACACCGGCGAAGGACGTCTGGCGACGGCCCTGGTTGTCGAAGGGGCTGATCCGGACGAGGCGGTGCGTGCCCTGCTCCACGGACAACATCCCGTAGGCGAACGGCTCCTTCACCGTGAAGGTCGCGGACTTGATCCCCGCCTCCTCGGCGTAGGAGGTGTCGTAGACCTCTGTGGTGTAGCCGTGCCGTTCTGCCCAGCGCAGGTACATCCGCAGCAGCATGGCCGCGAAGTCGGCGGCGTCCACACCACCGGCCTCGGAGCGGATCGTGACGAGCGCGTCGCGCTGGTCGTACTCCCCCGACAGCAGCGTGCGGATCTCCAGCGCCTCGATGTCGGTCGAGAGCGCCTTCAACTCCTTCTGCGCCTCGGCGAGCGTGCCCGCGTCGTCCTCCTCGATCGCCAACTCGATCAGCACGCCCAGGTCGTCCACCCGTCCGCGCAACGCGGTGATCCGGTCGACCTCGGCCTGGAGCCGCGAGAGCCGGGACGTGACCTGCTGCGCGTTCTCCTGGTCGTCCCACAGGTCGGGCGCGGCGACCTGCTCCTGCAACTCCGCGATCTGGGCCCGCTTGGCCGCAGGGTCGAGTACGGCCTCGATCGAGGTGAGGGTTCGGTCCAGGACGGCCAGGTCGGCCTGCAGGTCAGCGGCAGTCACGGGGAGCAACTCTACCGTGCCGGCCCCGCGCGCCACCGACGCCTCGGTCACCTCTGCGGGGGACCCGCGCGGCCACCGTGGGGCAGTTCCGCCGGAAATGTCCCCACCATGGGTGACCGGAGTTCGTCACCTATTCGGGGGACTGCTCTTTGTCCCCTATTCGGGGGACTTCCATAACGACGGGAAACAGCATCGGAAAGCGTCAGGAAAAGGCTTGCAATTGCTCCCACCAGCTGCGGTAAAGTTCAGGTCGAGGCGAGCGGTTCCCCCCGAGCCCCGCCCCGAACGGTCCCGGTTCCCCCGAGCCCCGACCGGCTGCCCCCCGGCAGTGCCCGCAGAACTTAGGTTCGTGGCGGGCTCCTTCGTTTTCCGGCCTGACTACGCCAGCCGTACCCGTCGCACCGCCGCGTGAGATTCAGCGCCGGATCCGGGAGCCACCGGCCACCGGGTGGGGCCGGCGATCGGGCCGCGCCGGGCCCGGCGGGCCTGGGAGCAGCACTGAAATGGCGATAAGGAGCGTCCAATCGTGCGGCGAACGGTCAATACCGACGCCGGTCAGCCAAGGCCCGCAAGCGCGAACGGCAATACCGCAGTGGCCCCCGCCGCGCGCAGCAGGGTCGCAGCCACGGTCATGGTCCAGCGCGAGTCGACGAGGTCGTCGACCAGGAGAACGGGACCGTCGTTGGCCCCCGCCCACTCGGTCTGCACGGCGGTGAGGGAGAACCGGCCGAAGACCTGCGCGAGCCGGTAGGCACTGTTCGCGGCCGGCTCGACAGCCCCGGCGGACGGAGCCAGTGACAAGGTCCCGAGGTCGACGAGGCGGCCGCGGCGCGCGATCTCGGCGGCCAGCGAGCCCACCAGCCCGGCGTGGCGCAGCGACGGCACCGCAACCACGGCCGAGGGACGGGCTTCCCAGTTCCAGTCGCGGAGCACCTGGAAGCACGCCGTGAGGACCCAGTCGGGCACCGGCTGGTCAGGGCCCGTGACGAGGTCGCGGAGGCCCTGCCCGAGGCCGAGGTCGGTGAACCGGGCGATGACGCGTCCCGTCGCGGACCGGTCGGCATCGCCGATGCGTCCACTGACCGGCACACCGAGACGTGCCATCCCGGTGGGCCACAGCGTCCGGGCGGGCACCTCCACGCCGACCTTGGACAACTCGGCCCTGGTGGAGGCCACCGAGTCCTCGGGGACCGCCGGCGCGAACCATGCTCCGGCGCAGCGGTCGCAGCGTCCGCACTCGCGGGGCTCCGGGTCGTCGAGTGAGCGCTGGAGGAAGGCCATCCGGCACCCGTCGCCGCGAAGGTAGTCCAGCATGAGCGCCTGTTCCCTCCGACGGGCCTCGGCAACGCGCCGGTAGCGCTCCGCGTCATAGCTCCACGGCTCTCCCGTGGCGAGCCACCCGCCGCGGACGTGGCTCACGGCCCCCTCGACGTCCAGGACCTTGAGCAGCAGTTCGAGCCGGGTGCGGCGGACGTCGACGATCGTCTCCAGGGCGGCCGTCGACAGCGGCGCACCGGCGACGGCCAGAGCCTCGATCACCGCGCGGGCCGAGCGCTCCTCGGGCATCGAGGCCGTGGCGAAGTAGTGCCAGATGTCACGGTCGGCGGGCGTCGGCAGCAGCAACACGTCCGCGCTCGCCACCGCCCGTCCGGCGCGGCCCACCTGCTGGTAGTACGCGACCGGGGAGCTGGGCGCCCCCAGGTGGACGACGAAGCCGAGGTCAGGCTTGTCGAACCCCATTCCGAGCGCGGAGGTCGCGACCAGCGCCTTCACCCGGTTGTCCCGGAGCCGGGCCTCCAGCTCCTCGCGCTCGGCCGGCTCGGTGCGCCCGGTGTACGCTGCCACGCGGTGGCCGTGCCGGCCCAGCAGCGCGGCGAGGTCCTCCGCCTGGGCGACGGTCAGGGTGTAGATGATGCCGCTGCCGGTGAAGTCGTCGAGGTGGGAGACGAGCCAGGCGACGCGTGTCTCCTCGTGGGGCAACGCGAGCACGCCGAGCCTCAGCGACTCGCGCGCGAGCGTGCCGCGGATGGTGGTGACGTCGTGGCCGCCGGCGCCCAGCTGTTCGGTGACGTCCTCCACCACGCGCTCGTTCGCCGTCGCGGTCGTGGCCAGCACCGGCACGGCGTCGGGCAGCGTGGTGAGCAGGTCGCGGATGCGACGGTAGTCGGGACGGAAGTCGTGCCCCCAGTCGCTGATGCAGTGCGCCTCGTCCACCACGAGCAGACCGCACCGCGCAGCCAGGTCGGGCAGCTGGCGCTCCCGGAACGTCGGGTTGTTGAGGCGCTCGGGGCTCACCAGCAGCAGGTCGACCTCGCCGGCCTCCAGCTCCGCATACACCTGGCCCCACTCGGTGGCGTTCGCGGTGTTGATCGTGACGGCGCGGATACCGGCGCGCGTGGCGGCGGCGATCTGGTCGCGCATGAGGGCGAGGAGTGGCGAGACGATCACGGTCGGTCCGGCTCCCCCGGCACGCAGCAGGGCCGTGGCCACGAAGTACACCGCTGACTTCCCCCAGCCGGTGCGCTGCACGACGAGCGCACGCTGCCGGTCGCGGACCAGGGCGAGGATCGCCTCGAGCTGGCCGTCGTGGAAGACCGCGTCCTCGCGACCGACCAGCCGGCGCAGCACGGTCAGGGCCTGGTCCCGCAGGTCGTCACTCACGCCCTGCAGGGTAGGCGCTGCCACCCACAACGCGCGCTCCCGTCCCGGGCCGGGGCGGCGTCGAGCAGCCCGGGCGCTAGCCCGCAGGGGTGAAGGCCCCGTCGACCAGGACCGGGACGCGCTGCGACACATCCCGGTCGACCGCGACGGCGATGTCCGATGCACACCCCCGGGCACGGAGCTCCTTCCCGGACACGCAGTCGCGAATCGTCGCGGGCAGTGCGGACGCGTGGGCCGTGAACAGGAGGGCGGCCGCGCGGGCCTCCGGACTCATCTGGTCACCGAGCCCTGCCGAGGCGAGGGCCGCGAGCACGGCCCCAGCACCCAGGTGGTCCTCCAGGCAGGGGCGTAGAGTGCCGTCGTGGGGCCACCGTTCCCCCGCCGCGACGACGACGACCGCCTGCCCCGCGGCAAGCGCCCCCTGCACGTGGCGGGCCGTCGCCGACGCGTTCCGCACGCACCCGATCGCCACGCCCGTCCCTCGCGCACCCAGCTGCGCGCAGATCGAGGCGCCGTTGGGGGACGGCAGCACCAGCCGGCGGACCGGCGCACATTCCCGCAGGGAGGACGGCGACAGGGACGGGACACCTGTCCGCGAACCCTCGAGACGGCCTGCGGCCAGGACGGCGTCGTGGTGTCGGGCGAAATCCCCTGCCGAAGGGTCGTCCCAGCCGTAGGGCAACACAACCATTCCGCGATCGACCGCCACCGACACGGACGTCGAGAAACTCAGGACGTCGACAACGACGGCGAGGTCGGCGCGCGACCGCCCCACCGCCGCATCTCCCCACTCGAAACGCAGTCGGTAGTCGTCCTGCAGATATGGTCCACCCACGCGCCGGAGCCTACGGGAGCTTCGTGCCCCCGCGAGCGGCGGCGGCCACGACGTGGCGGGCGAGCGTTCACCCGAACGCCGTCGCGAGTGCCTGGTGCATCACGTCCGGGTCGGCCTCCAGGCCGGTCCAGTGTCGGATCCCGATCACCCCCTGGTTGACCAGCATGCCCAGCCCGTCGAGGGTCCGGCAGCCGCGCGCGGCGCTCGCGGTGAGGAAGCCGGTGCGAGGCGGGTTGGGAATCACGTCGGCGACCACGGTCTCTGACCGGAGCGTGGCGAAGTCGACGTCCGGCACGGCGGTGTCGGGGAACAGCCCGATCGAGGTCGCGTTGACCAGCACGTCGGCGTCCGCGACGACCACCGGCGCCGTCCACGGCTCGAACGTGACGCGCGCGCTGGTCACAGCCGCGACATCGGCGGCGAGCCGGCTTCCGCGCTGGACACCCCGGTTCACGAGGCGGATCCGGGACGCACCAGCTCGCGCCAACTCGATCGCAACGGCGCGCGCGGCACCCCCGGCGCCCAGCAGCACGACCCTCGCGCCCCGCGGATCCAGCACGCCCGCCAGAGACGTCAGGAAGCCCATCCCGTCGGTGTTCTCCCCGACCAGCCTGCCGTCCCGGATGACCACGCAGTTCACCGCGCCGATGAGGCGAGCCGATTCGGCGACCTCGTCGACGTACTCGATCACGGCCACCTTGTGCGGCAGCGAGCAGTTGAAGCCCAGCCAGCCCATCGCCCGCGCTCCCCGCACGGCGTCGCCCAAGCGGTCGGGACCGACCTCGCACGTCAGGTAGCGCGCGTCCAGGCCCAGTGCACGATAGGCGGCCTCCACCATCACGACAGTGGGGTTCTCCGCAGCGGGTTGGGCGAACAGGCCGGTCAGGGAGGAGAGGAAGGACGGCGTCGTCACCACGCCAGTCTGGCACGACTTCCGGCCCCACTGGCGGGAGGGGGTGACAGCCTGTGCAGCCGTGGCCGCGCTGCGGCGAAGGTTGCCCGACCGGCAGCGTCCGCAGCCACGGCCGGGGATGATTCACCTGTGGAGACGGAGCCTTGGGTGATCCGGCGACCGACCGGCGAGGACGGCGGTGCCCTCGCCGCGATGTTGACGCAGCTGGACCGAGAGACGACCTTCATGATGCTCGAGCCCGGCGAGCGGTCCGAGGACCCGAGGGAGCTTGCCGCGTGGATCACCGCGATGGATCCGGGGAGCGAGTGCTATCTGGCACTGTTCCGTGGTCCACGGGCGTTCGGCTTCGCTCACGCCGAGCGGGGCCGCTACCGACGGACCCGCCACTGCGCCGTGGTCGTGATCGGAATGCTCGCCGACGTCCGTCGGGCCGGATGGGGACGTCGCCTCCTCGCCGGGATCGACGCGTGGGCCCTCGACGTGGGGGTGATCCGCCTCGAGTTGACCGTGATGATCCACAACGCCACGGCGATCACGCTCTACGAGAAGTGCGGTTACCAGTTCGAGGGGCGGCGGAGCGCATCCCTGGTGATCGACCAGGAACCGGTCGATGAACTGGCGATGGCCAAGATCCTTCCCCTGCGCCAGAACCCGACGGACGAAGGGGGGCCAGCCCCCGGGAGGATCGGGGAGGTGGCCGGCTGTCGGTGGACCGGTGCCGGTCCCTAGGTTGGTGCCACGGGCAGCAGCCAACTCCTGGTGGGGGCAGCCGCTCGACCTGCACCCGGGAGCCCGTCCCGGGCGCACGAGAAGGAGAACGTGATGTCGATCGAGCGCCCGACAGGCGACAGCGGGCTCAGTGGCTACCGCGCAGCGTGGCGCCGCGTCCCGGGTACGACCGCCTACCTGGTCGTGAGCTTCGTGGTCTCCATGCTCGCCATCTCAGTCCTCAGCAGCGTCTTCTTCGCCGGACTGGGCATGGTGGTCCTGGTGGTGGGCCTGCCCCTCATGAGCGGAGCGCTGCAGCTGGCCCGCGGCCTGGGCACCGCCGAGCGGACCATGCTGGGCTGGACCGGCCGGCCCGAGGTGCCGGCACCGGTCTGGCGCGCACCCCGGGCCGACGCGCCCTGGACCACCCGGCTCCTCGCGCCGCTGCGGTCGGGACACCACTGGTCCTACCTGCTCCACCAGATGCTGGTCAACCCGATCGTGAGCACCGTCGCCTTCGCCCTGACCGTCACGTGGTGGGCCACAGCCCTGGGCGGGCTCACCTACTGGGCCTGGCAGGTGTTCCTGCCGGAGCCGCAACTGGACCCGTGGGCGGTGTGGCTCCGCGATCGCGTGCCGCTCCTCCACGGCTGGAGCCCCGACGCGGCGGAGAGTGCCGTCTACCTCGCGGCGGGGTTCGTGTTCGGCGTCACCCTCCCTTGGGTGATCGACGGACTGGGGCACCTGCGACATGCCCTCGCCACAGCCATGCTCGGCCGCTGGCCGTCCGACGATCTGGCGGCGAGGGCCGAGGCTGAGGCGGAGGCGCGCCAGTCGGCTGTGCACGCCGAGGACGCCGCGATGCGCCGCCTGGAGCGCGACCTCCACGACGGCCCCCAGCAGCGTCTCGTCCGCCTGCAGCTGGACCTCGCAGCCACCGAACGGCGTGCCGCGGCCGGTGACAACGACCAGGCGGTGGCCTACGCCAGGGAGGCCCAGCTCCAGGCGAAGGCCGCGCTGGAGGAGTTGCGCGCACTGTCCCGCGGGGTCGCGCCGCCACTGCTCGCCGATCGCGGCCTGGTCGCGGCGCTCTCCGCGCTCGCCGAGGACAGCCCGCTCCTGGTGCGGACCGATCTCGACCTGGTGGACACCTCCGTACCCCCCGAGGTCGCCCGGGCGACGTACTTCGTCGTCGCCGAACTGCTCACGAACGCGGCGAAGCATGCGGGCGCGGAGCAGGCGGAGGTCAGCGCCCGGGTGCACCTGGACGACCCCGCCCGGCTGCGGGTGACCGTGAGCGACGACGGTCGCGGCGGGGCCGTGATCACCGGGGGGCACGGCCTCGCCGGCCTGCAGGAGCGACTCCACGGCCTCCGGGGCACACTCACCGTGGAGAGCCCTCCGGGCGGTCCGACTCGGGTCGATGTGGTGGTGCCACTGCCGGTCGACGGCCACCCGGCGCAGCTCCCGTCGCTATCGTGAGCGCGTGACATCGCCCGGACCCGAGACAGCGGCCGCAGCCGGGGCGGGCGCGATCCGGATCCTCCTCGTCGAGGACTCCCTGTTGTTGCGCGAGGGACTCGTCCGGCTGTTCGAGGAGGCGGGCTACCAGACGGTGGGCGCGCTCCCCGACGCGCACGACATCGTGGAGCGCGTCCGGGCGTTGGGCCCCGACGTGGTCGTGATGGACGTCCGATTGCCTCCCGACTTTCACGACGAGGGGATCCGGGCTGCGCTCGAACTCCGCAGGGAGGCACCGCAGGTGGCCGTGCTGGTGCTCAGCCAGTACGTGGAGACGATCTACGCCCGGGAACTGCTGGCCGATGCCCGGGGCGGGGTGGGCTACCTGCTGAAGGACCGGGTCACGTCCCTGACCGAGTTCACCGACGCCGTCCGACGGGTGCGGGACGGCGGCACCGTCCTCGACCCGCTGGTTGTGAAGCGGCTGGTCGCGGCCGCCCGCGACCCCCTGGCGGCGCTCACGCCCCGCGAACTCGACGTCCTCGAGTTGATCGCGGAGGGGCTGAGCAACACCAGCATCGCCGAACGCCTGACGATCGGAACCGGTGCTGTGGAGAAGCACGTGAGCGCGATCTTCACCAAGCTGGGCCTCTCCGACTCCCTGTCCGCCCATCGCCGGGTGCTGGCGGTGCTGGCCTACCTGCAGCGCGGCTCGGCGGATCGGCACTGATCGTCGGCCCGTCGGTGGAAGGATGCTCGGCGTGGACGGCCTGCGGACGACGGTGGCGGGCGTCCCGGCGATGGCCTGGGGCGCGCCGGCCCGGTCGGTGCTCCTCGCCGTGCACGGCCTGTTCGGGAACAAGCAGGACGGCGCCATCCGGCTCGCAGCAGCGGCGGCCGTCCCGCTGGGCTACCAGGTCGTGGGCGTTGACCTTCCCGGACACGGTGAGCGGACCGATGCTGACCGCCTGGTGCCCTGGCACTGTGGTCCCGAACTCGCCGCCATCCACGACGCGCTCACGTCGTCGGGACGCCCCGTGGACCTGTTCGCCTGCAGCCTCGGTGCCTACTTCTCGCTCCTAGGACTCGCTGACCGCGCCGTCGGACGCGCGGTGCTGATCTCGCCCCTGGTCGACATGGCCGCCCACATCGACCGGCTCATGACCGCGCGGGGCATCGACGAGAAGCACCTCCGGGCAGCGCGGAGGATCACCTTCGACGACGGTCAGTACCTCGACTGGCACTACCGCAGGTACGCCCGCACCCACCCCATCCGCTGGAACCGGCCCACCGACGTACTCCGGGGTGGCGGTCACGAGGTGGTGCCCGGCGCCGACATCGCCGCCTTCGCCGCAGCGACCGGTGCCCGCGTGCGACACATCGACGCGGGTCATGCCTTCACGACGGCCGAGGACCCGCTCGTCCTCGACTGGTTGAGGACCGTCTTCGCCGACCCACGCTGACGGCCGCCCGATCCCTGGGCGGCGACGGTGGGCGCAGAGGGACTCGAACCCCCGACCCCCTCCTTGTAAGGGAGGTGCTCTAACCAACTGAGCTATGCGCCCGCAGTGGGACATCTTAGGGTGCCAGCGGCGAGCGCCGGCGGCGGAGGCCGGCCGACTCGGCTCACGGTCACCCGGTGAGGCGTGCGCGCAGCCTCTCCACCGTCCTGCTGGAGAGCCCCAGGCCGTCGGTGAGGTAGTTCTCGACCGTTCCGTACCGGGAGTACAGCTCGTCGAGGGCGGCACCGAGGTAGCTCGCCTCGACCCGCTGGTGCGCCCGGTCGATCCGTGCGGCGAGGAGCCCCTTGGCAGCCAGCGTCCTGCGGTAGGACGCGGCGATGGCGCCGGCCCGGTAGGCGTTCGACTTCAGGTACTCGGTGATGACGTCGGCGCGCTCCGCGCCGGCGGCCAGCAGGAGGACGGCGGAGATCCAGCCGGTGCGGTCCTTGCCCGCCTGGCAGTGGATGAGCACCGGCCCGGTCGCGGACGCGATCAGCCGGAGCACGTCGGCGGTCCGTGCACGCTCGTACGCGCTGGTCACGAACTCGGCGTTCATCCGGCGCATGGCTGCGCGGGCGTCGGCCACGCTGGACCCCGTGGCACGGGGGCCACCGCCGGGCCCGAACAGGTCGACCCGGACGTGGCGGGCGCCGGCGACCTCAGGGTCGGGTTGGGCGCGTGCGACCGGTTCGGTCCGCAGGTCGATGACGAGAGCCAGCCCTGCCCTGCTCAGCCGCCGCAGGTCCGAGCGCGAGGCGGTCAGGAGCTTCGCCGACCGGTACACGACGCCCGGGGAGAGCCGGCGCCCGTCCGACAGCCGCAGTCCCGGCCCGGCGACGTCACGGAAGTTCACCACCGAGGACAGGGCCAGCGGTGCCGTCGTAGGGGCGGTGGGCTCCGGGGTCGCCGTCGTCGCGGCGGCGGACGGGGTCGCACGCGAGGGGGGACCGCTGCCGCTGGCGGTGGCCACCGGTGGAACGGTGGACGGCGGGGACGTACAGCCGCCGACCGCCAGCGCCGCAGCGACGGCCCACGAGACCACCAGGAGCGGTGGTCGGCCCTTAACGGCGCCCGCCCTTGGGTCGCACCAGCTTGTGCGCCTCCCAACCCTTCGACACCGCTGCGGTGTTGGCGAGCGCAAGGCCCGCGGTGAGCGCGGCCTCGGCGAGGTCGGCGGGGTCGACGTGGCCCTCCCGGCCGATGCGAGGGGTGAACAGCCAGATGTGGCCGCGACCGGTGAGGTCGGTGAGGGCGTCCACCAGCCCGTCGCCCAGGTCACCGTCCTCGTCGCGCCACCACAGGAGTACGACGTCGACGGCCTCGAGCGCCTCGTAGACGAAGTCGTCGCCGAGCACGTCCAGGACGGCCGAGCGCACGCCCTCGTCGACGTCCTCGTCCCAGCCGAGTTCCTGGACCGCCAGACCCGGGACGATCCCGAGCGCGGTCGCGATCGACGACTCCGCCGTCGGCCTGGGCGCGGTACTCACGCGCTCGTCCCCACTCTCTGTCGGTGAAGCTGTTCGGTTAGGCATTCAGCCTGCCAGAAAGGCTACCGCCGAGAAAAGAAGGGGGTCAGGAGTCGCCGCCGACCGCGCCGGAGGCGCCCGCCGTCACGTCGAGGATGCGGTACTGCTCGGCCGCCCTCGCCGGCCAGCTCGGATCGACCTGCCCGGACGCCGCCAGCTGCTGGAGCGTGCGGACCACGATCGACGGCCCGTCGATGTGGAAGAACCGCCGCGCCGCCGCCCGGGTGTCGGAGAAGCCGAAGCCGTCTGCGCCCAATGAGGCGAAATCGCCCGGAACCCAGTTGAGAATCTGGTCCTGCACCTGGCGCATGTAGTCCGAGACGGCGACCACCGGCCCGGGACGCCCCGCCAGCTTCTGGGTCACCCACGGCACCGGGTTGTCCTGGCCGGGGTGCAGGAAGGCCTGCTCGTCGCAGGCAAGCCCGTCGCGGCGCAGCTCGTTCCAGCTGGTCACGCTCCAGACGTCCGCCACCACTCCGAAGTCCCGCTTGAGCAACTCCTGGGCCTCCAGCGCCCACGCCACCCCCACACCGGAGGCGAGCAGCTGCGCGCGGCGTGCATCCTGCCCGACACCCTCGAAGCTGCCCTCCTTCAGCAGGTACATGCCCCGCACGATGCCCTCGACGTCCACGTTCTCGGGTTCCTCCGGCTGGGGCGCCGGCTCGTTGTAGACGGTCAGGTAGAAGATCACGTCCTCGGGGTTCTCCCCGTACATGCGCTTCAGCCCCGACTCCACGATGTGGGCGATCTCGTAGCCGTAGGCGGGGTCGTACGCGACCACGGCGGGGTTGGTGGCGGCCAGCATGTGGCTGTGGCCGTCCATGTGCTGGGTGCCCTCGCCGGTCAGTGTCGTGCGGCCGGCGGTGGCGCCGATCAGGAACCCACGCGCGAGCTGGTCCGCAGCGGCCCAGATCGCGTCCGCGGTGCGCTGGAAGCCGAACATCGAGTAGAAGACGTAGATCGGAACCATCGGCACACCGTGCGTGGAGTACGAGGAGCCGACCGCCTGGAAGGCGGCGGTGGAGCCGGCCTCGTTGATGCCGGTGTGGAGGATCTGGCCGCGCGTCGACTCCCGGTAGGCGAGCATCAGCTCGTGGTCGACCGGGGTGTAGTTCTGGCCGTGCGGGGAGTAGATCTTGATCGTCGGGAAGAACGAGTCCATGCCGAAGGTCCGGGCCTCGTCCGGGATGATCGGCACCACGTGCGGCGCGAACTCCTTGTCGCGCATGAGGTCCTTCAGCAGCCGGACGAACGCCATCGTGGAGGCGACGGGCTGGTTCCCGGAGCCCTTCTTGACGCCGGAGTACGCGCTCGGCTCGGGCAGCTTGATCGGCATCACCGTGCGGGTGCGACGTTCGGGGACGGGCCCGCCGAGCACGCGGCGGCGCTCGAGCACGTACTGGATGCGCTCGTCGTTCGGGCCGGGGTTCACGTACGGAGGCTGGTACGGGTTCTCCTCCAGCACGGCGTCGGTGATCGGCATGTCCAGGCGGTCGCGGAACTGCTTGAGGTCGTCCAGTGCCAGCTTCTTCATCTGGTGCGTGGCGTTGCGGCCGGCGAAGTGGCTGCCGAGGAAGTAGCCCTTGATGGTGTGGGCGAGGATGACCGTCGGGGCACCCTGGAACTCGCTGGCCGCCTTGTAGGCCGCGTAGACCTTGTGGTAGTCGTGCCCACCGCGGGTCAGCTTCCAGATCCGGTCGTCCGACCAGTCCTCGACCATCTTGGCCGTCCTCGGATCGCGTCCGAAGAAGTTCTTGCGGACGTAGGCGCCGTCGTTGGCCTTGAACGTCTGGTAGTCGCCGTCGGGCGTCGAGTTCATCACGTTCAGCAGGGCGCCGTCACGGTCCTGCGCGAGCAGCGGGTCCCAGCCGCGTCCCCACACGACCTTGATCACGTTCCAGCCGGCGCCGCGGAAGAAGCTCTCCAGCTCCTGCATGATCTTGCCGTTGCCCCGCACCGGGCCGTCCAGCCGCTGCAGGTTGCAGTTCACGACGAACGTGAGGTTGTCGAGACCCTCGTAGGCGGCCAGCTGGAGGGCGCCCCGGCTCTCCACCTCATCCATCTCCCCGTCGCCGAGGAAGGCCCACACCCGCTGCTCAGCCGTGTTCTTCAGGCCGCGGTTGTGGAGGTACTTGTTGAACTGGGCCTGGTAGATCGCGGCGATCGGGCCGAGGCCCATCGACACGGTCGGGAACTGCCAGAACGTCGGCATCTGCCGCGGGTGCGGATACGAAGGGAGCGCACGGACGCGGCCGTCGACGAGGTGGCTCTTCTCCTGGCGGAAGCCGTTGAGGTCATGCTCGTCCAGGCGTCCCTCGAGGAAGGCGCGGGCGTACATGCCGGGGCTGGCGTGGCCCTGGAAGAACACCTGGTCGCCGCCACCGGGGTGGTCCTGTCCGCGGAAGAAGTGGTTGAAGCCGACCTCGTACAGCGTGGCGGAGGAGGCGTAGGACGAGATGTGGCCGCCGACGCCGACACCGGGACGCTGGGCGCGGTGCACCATCATGGCGGCGTTCCACCGCGCGAGGCGGCGGAACTTGCGCTCCAGGTCGACGTCGCCGGGATACCAGGGCTCGCGCTCGGCCGGGATCGTGTTCACGTAGTCCGTCGCGGTGAGCGACGGCAGGCCCAGGTGCTGGTCACGGGCACGCTCCAGCAGCCGCAGCATGATGTAGCGGGCACGGTTGCGCCCGTCGGAGTCGATCATCATGTCGAGCGACTCGAGCCACTCGGCGGTCTCGTCCGAATCGATGTCGGGAAGGTTGGTCGGCAATCCGTTCAGGATCGGGCCGACCGAATCGCGAGGAGCCACAGCGCAGCCTTTCAATGGATTTCGAGCACAAGATCGTTGCGCAACCTGACCTTACCCGGCGGCGCGGGAGGCAGCGCCAGTCGGTGACCATGATCAGCGCCGGGCACGGCTCCACGCCAGGAGGTCGGCCACCGGCCAGGTGTTGACGACCCGCTCCGCCGGAATGCCGGCTGAGGTCGCCCGGGCGGCGCCGTGGGCGGGGAACTCGAGCTGGCCGGGTGCGTGCGCGTCGGAGTCGATGGCGAACAGGCACCCGGTCTCCAGAGCCAGGGCGAGCAGGTCGTCGGGCGGGTCGGCCCGTTCGGGACGGGAGTTGATCTCCACCGCCACGTCGAAGGACCGGCAGGCCTCGAACACCACCTCCGCGTCGAAGGTGCTCTGCGGACGCGTGCCCCGCCCGCCGGTGATCAGCCTCCCGGTGCAGTGGCCGAGGACGTTGGTGAACGGGTTGGCGATGGCGGCGACCATCCGGCGGGTCATCGCCTCGGCATCCATCCGGAGCTCGGAGTGGACGCTCGCCACGACGACGTCCAGCCGTCCGAGCATCGCGGCGGTCTGGTCGAGCCCGCCGTCGGAGAGGATGTCCACCTCGATGCCGGACAGCAGTCGGCACCCCTCGCCGTCCTCGTTCAGCCGGGCCAGCTCGTCCAACTGGGCGCGCAACCGCTCCTCGCTCAGTCCGTTGGCCACCGTGAGCCTCGGCGAGTGGTCGGTGATCGCGAGGTACTCCCGGCCGAGCATCGTGGCGGTCTCCCGGCACCGCTCCATCGGGGCGCTGCCGTCGGAGGCGTCGGTGTGGCTGTGGAGGTCGCCGCGCAGCTGCTCGAGCAGCTCCTCGCCGCCGGTGGCCAGCGGGCCGGCCTCGGCGCGCAGCTTCGCCAGCCGGTCGGGAACCCGTCCCGCGACAGCCTGGGCGACGACGCTCGCTGTGGACTCCCCCAGCCCTGGCAGCTTCCGCCAGCTGCCCGCCGACGCGTGCTGTGCGAACTCCGCGGGGCTCAGGGCTGAGACCACGTCGGCCGCGGCGCGGAACGCGCGCACCTTGTACGGCTCGGCGAGGACCCGCTCCATCAGGTAGGCGATCTCCCGCAGCGCGGTGACCGGGTCGAGGGGGGTCGTCACGGCTCCAGACTAGGCCGGGCCAGGCGCAGGATGAGCACCGGTGGGCTCACCGAGCCGGCGAGTGTCACCCCCGGCGAGAGCGTGAACACGGTCGCGGTCGCCCAGCTCGACCCGGGAGCGGAGTCCGCCCAGGTCGTGTGGTAGCCGATTCGGGCGGCGCGCACCTTCACCTGTCGTGACTCACCGGTCCACAGACCGCCGATGCGGTACCTCCCGTGCGCACCGGTCAGGGTGGACGCGATCGGCTTCCTCGTGAGCGCGTCGAAGACCGTCACCCGTGCCCCCGGCAGTCGATGCGTCCCGCTCAGGACGGTCCCGGTGACGGCGGCGGGAGCGAAGACCCTCACCGTCCCCACGTCGACGGTCTCACCGCTGGTCAGGCCGAAGACGGCCCCGCTCGCCCGGCTGGGCTGGTCGGGGGCCCAGGTCGCGGCTGACCACGCGGGCGCGATCGCCTTCACCTGCACCTCCCCCTGCGGGAGCCCGCCGACGCGGAAGGCACCGAGCGAATCGGTCACCGCCCGTCCCAGCACCTTGCCCGTCGTGTGGGAGACGACCTTGACCACGACCCCGCCGAGCGGGCCGTCCCAGCCCGCCAGGGGATTGTCGTCGATGCCCATCACGGTGCCGGTCACCACCGCCTCGCGCGTCAGCTGGAACACCGCGGCGCCGCTGCTCCAGGCCGGCCCGAAGACCTGGCCGGGCCTGACCGTCACAGGTCCCCACCACGCGTCCAGATAGCCGCTGGCACGCACGCGCACGCTGATGCGTCCCGGGCGGAGCCCGTCGAGCCGGAACTGGCCGAACGGGGGCACCGCCACCCTCCTGAGCACGGCGCCCGTCCGGGCGGCGAACACCGTCACCTCGGCTGGCTCAGGGATCGGGTCCATCTGCCACAGGATGTAGCCGTAGACCGTCGCCCTGGAGTAGAGCCGGATCGTGCCGATGTCGGTGGTCGCGCCGGCCTGCACCGGGAACCGCACCACCTCGCCAGGGGGGTTGTTGGGCGCTGACGCCGTTCCGAAGCCGCCGGCGGACACCTTCACGGTGACCTCCCCGGCAGGCAGCATCCCGATCCGGAACGCGCCCGCCGACGACGTCCTGGCCGAGCCGAGCGTCTTGCCGGTTGCTGCGGAGACGACGACCACCCTGGCGCCCCGCAGCGTCCTGCCCGGACCCGGACTCGACGGGCTCGCGAGCCCGATCACGCTCCCCGTCACCACGCCTTCAGGCGTCAGGTCCAGGTAGAGACGCATCGGATCCCAGGACTGTTCCAGCGTCTGGCCGGAGACGAGCGTGTACACCGTCGCCGTTGCCGAGGAGGAGGCGCCGTCCGCCCAGCTGTCCAGGTAGCCCGGCTTCGTCGCCCGCACCTTCACCGCGATGGCGGGAAGGCCCGTCACCATGTAGTAGCCGGATCCGTCCGTCACCACGGACGCGACCTTCGCCCCGGTGGCGGCGTTGAGCACGGTCACCCTGGCGTAGCCGACCGGATCCATGAACGCGAGCACCTGCCCCCGGATCGCGGCGGGCGCCTCGGCGGCCACCGCCGCCGGAACCTGGCCCCCCATGCCTGCCACGAGGGCGATCGCAGCCACGAACGCAGCCACGATTCGAGAGGCACGCATCACCGCACCTTCTTTCCCCGGCCGCCAGGCGTCGGCCCTCGACGCACAGGCCGAGACATTTCCCACGCTACGCCGGGCGCGGGTCCCCTGCTGGCGAACCGGGACTGCCCGATGCCGGCGTCCGGCACGGCGACCGAGCCACGCGTCGCGCAAGCCCACGGCGAACCTCCGCGCCCTAGGATTCGGCACATGGGTGTGTTCACCGATCTGATCAACTCCACCGGGGGTGACACCCGTGTGGTCCTGCAGGAGGTGCTCGACCGGGCACTCGTCGTGGCCCCGGACGGGGTCGAGGACCTCAGCTACGGCACACCGGCGCTGCGGTACCGCGGCCGTCCGCTGATCGGGGTGCGGGTCAGCGCCGCGCACCTGTCGCTGTTCCCGTTCAGCCCGGAGGTGGTCGAGGCGGTCGCTCCGGAACTGACCGGCTTCTCCCTGTCCAAGGGCACCATCCGGTTCACCGCCGCGCAGCCGATCCCGGCGGCCACCATCGACCGCATCGTGAGGCTGCGCAAGGACGAGATCGACCGGGCCGGGTGAGCACCGTCACGCAGGCCGGCTGGCCGGCACCCGAGGCCCGCCGCACGATCGCCCGGCGCCTGGGAGCTTCCGCAGCGGAGATGACCACCGCCGCGCTCGCGCGGATCGCCGAGGAGCACCGCTGGTTCGGCGAGCTGGACGCCGAGCACCGCTCGTGGATCACCGTCGTGGCCCGCTCGGGCATCGACGGCTTCCTGGAGTGGTTCGCGGCGGGCGGACGCGACCAGGCCCCGGGCTCGGTCTTCGATGCGGCGCCGCGGGCACTGGCCCGGCGGATCAGCCTCAACCAGACGGTGGACCTGGTGCGCACCACGATCGACACCGTCGAGGACCGGATCGCCCGCCTGCCCGAGGATGAGCAGGCGCCGTTGCGGATCGGCATCCTGCGCTACTCCCGGGAGATCGCCTTCGCCGCCGCGCAGGTGTACGCCCGCGCCGCCGAGGTGCGCGGGGCGTGGGACGCCCGCCTGGAGGCCCTCGTGGTCGACGCGGTCATCCGCGGCGAGGCCGACGAGTCCGTCGTCTCCCGAGCCTCCACGCTGGGCTGGGCGTCGCCGCCGGCGATCGCGGTGGTGATCGGCTCGGCCCCCTCCGACCCGGGGCGGGCCGTGGAGGCGATCCGCCAGGTCGCCGCACGCCACTCCCTCGACCTCCTCGCCGCCCCGCAGGGTGACCGGCTGGTCCTGGTCATCGGCGGCGCCCTCGGCTCGAGCTCGGAACTCGTCCGGCAGGTCGGAGACTTTGTCGGCCAGTTCGGCCCCGGACAGGTGGTGGTCGGCCCGATCGCCGGCGACCTGGTCGATGCCGCGCGCAGCGCCCGCGCCGCGCTGTCAGGGATGCGTGCCGCGAAGGCATGGCCGGATGCTCCCCGTCCGGTGGCAGCGGAGGACCTGCTGCCCGAACGTGCCCTGGCCGGGGACGGGCACGCCCGTCGCACCCTCGCCAACGACCTGTACCGGCCGGTGGTGGAGGCCGGGCGCGACCTCGCGGACACGCTGGCGTCCTTCTTCGACTCCGGCGGATCGATCGAGGCGACGGCGCGCGCGCAGTACGTGCACCCCAACACCGTCCGTTACCGCCTGCGCCGCGTGCAGGAACTCACCGGGTTCTCGCCGCTGGACCCCCGGGGCGGCTACGCGCTGCGCCTCGCTCTGACCCTGGGCCGACTGCTGGACTGAGCGGCGAGCGCGCGAGGCGCGCAATCTGGATCCCACAACACAGGGACGCGTATCACGCGCACAGCCCCCGCTATTCTTGTAGGAATCCTACAAAGTCGCCCGTTACAAATTCGTTGCTCAGCGCCCCGGATCCGGCATCGGGGTTCGAGAGAGTAGGAACGTGCTCGCAATCGTCGCACCCGGACAGGGTGCCCAGACCCCCGGCTTCCTCCGTCCCTGGCTGGACGAGCCCGCCTTCGCCGACCGGCTGAACTGGCTCGGCACCGTCGCCGGCATCGACCTGGCCCACTACGGCACCAACGCGGACGCCGAGACGATCCGCGACACCGCGATCGCGCAGCCGCTGCTGGTCGCAGCCGGCCTGGTGACGGCGCTCGAGCTGTTCCCCAGCCCGGTGGACGGCTTCCGCCGGACGGCGGTCGCGGCGGGCCACAGCGTCGGGGAGATCACCGCCGCCGCCGCGACCGGCGTGCTGTCGGCCGAGCAGGCCATGGTCTTCGTCCGCGAACGCGGCCAGCAGATGGCGCTCGCGAGCGCCGCCCGTCCCACCTCGATGATGGCCGTCGTCGGCGGCGACGCGGCCGAGGTGCTCGGCGCGATCGAGGCGGCCGGCCTCACCGCGGCCAACAACAACGGTTCCGGCCAGATCGTCGCCGCCGGCACCGTCGAGCAGCTCGCGGACCTGCAGGCGAACCCGCCGGCCCGGGCACGGCTCATCCAGCTGAGCGTCGCCGGCGCCTTTCACACCGTCCACATGGAGCTTGCGGTCGCGCACCTGGAGCGGCTCGCGCGCGCCATCTCGACCCATGACCCGCGCACCCGCCTGCTGTCCAACGCGGACGGCCACGTGGTGGCGTCGGGGAAGGAGTACCTCGACCGCCTCGTGAAGCAGGTGGCGAACCCGGTGCGCTGGGACCTGTGCCTGCAGACCATGGCCGACCTCGGGATCACCGGGCTGCTCGAGCTGCCGCCGTCCGGCACGCTGACCGGCATCGCCAAGCGCAACCTCAAGGGCGTCGAACTGTTCAGCCTCAACACCCCCGACCAGCTCCCCGCCGCCAGGGAGTTCGTCGAGAAGCACGGCGACACCAGCTTCGAGGCACCGATGGCCACCACGGCAGACCCGGCCCAGGACTGAAAGGCACCATGACCGAGATCAAGGCCAGCACCGGGCCCGCGTACGCCCGCATCTACTCCGTCGGCTCGGCCACCCCGTCCCGGGTGATCCCCAACGAGTACCTGCTGCAGTTCATCGACTCCTCCGACGAGTGGATCACCCAGCGCACGGGCATCCGCGAGCGCCGCTGGATCGGCGAGGGCGAGAACATCGAGACGTTGTCGTTGACCGCGGCCGAGCAGGCCATCTCCCGCGCCGGGATCGACCGCTCGCAGATCGGGGCGGTGATCCTCTCCACGATCTCGCACTACCACCAGACCCCGGCCCTGGCCCCCCAGCTCGCCACCAAGCTCGGCATCCCGGACGCCGCCGCGTACGACATCTCCGCCGCCTGCGCAGGCTTCTGCTACGGCCTGGCCCAGGCCGAGTCGATCGTCCGGTCGGGGCAGGCGAGCTACGTCCTGCTCATCGCCGGCGAGACCATCAGCGAGATGACCGACCTCAACGACCGCGGCACCGCCTTCCTCTTCGGTGACGGCGCGGGCGCGGTGATCGTCGGCCCGAGCGAGACCAACGGGATCGGTCCGGTGGTGTGGGGCTCCGACGGCGGCCAGGCCAGCGCGATCTGGCAGACCGCCGACTGGCGTTCCGCCGTCGAGAACGGCACCTGGCCGAGGCTGGGCATGGACGGGCGTGCGGTGTTCAGGTGGGCGACCAGCTTCATCGCCCAGGCGACGAAGAACTGCCTCGACGGCGCCGGGATCACCCCCGAGCAGCTGGACGTGTTCATCCCGCACCAGGCGAACGACCGCATCACCGACACCCTCCTCCGCTACCTGAAGCTGCCGGAGAACGTCGTGGTCGCGCGCACCATCCGGCAGTTCGGCAACAACTCGGCGGCGACCATCCCGATGGCCATGGACGCCCTGCTCAGCAGCGGCGAGGCCACCAGCGGCCAGACCGCACTGGTGATCGGCTTCGGCGCCGGCCTGGTCTACGCCGGGCAGGTCATCACCCTTCCCTGATCCCCCCGGACGCGTCCGGGAAAGCAAGCCCACCTAGTTAAGGAGAACATCATGGCCACCACCGAAGAGATCCGGGCCCAGCTCGCCGAGCTCGTCAACGACGTCGCCGGCGTCCCGGTCGAGGACGTGCAGCTCGACAAGTCGTTCGTCGACGACCTGGACGTGGACAGCCTGGCGATGGTCGAGATCCTCGTCGGTTGCGAGGAGAAGTTCGGCGTCACCATCCCCGACGAGGAGTCGAAGAACCTCAAGACCGTGGGTGACGCCGTCGCCTACATCGAAGCGCACAGCTGACCGCACGGCAGCACTCGCCGGCCGGGTTCTCCGGGCCCGGCCGGCGACCCCGATCGAAACCCATCACCTCGAGGAACCATGACTGAGATCGTGATCACCGGCCTCGGCGCCACCACCCCGCTCGGCGGCGACCTGGCTTCCACCTGGGCAAACCTGCTCGCCGGCAAGTCCGGCGTCCGTGCCATCACCGAGGAGTGGGCCGAGGACCTGCCGGTCAAGATCGCGGCCTACGTCGCCGTCGACCCGTCCGAGGTGATCGACCGGGTGAAGGCGCGACGCCTCGACCGCTCCACCCAGCTGGCCCTCATCGCCGCCCAGGAGGCCTGGACCGATGCCGGCTTCAACTGGGAGGCCGGGGACGAGGTCGACCCGCAGCGTCTCAGCGTGTCGCTCGCGAGCGGCATCGGCGGCCTGCATTCCCTGCTGAACAACTGGGACACCCAGCGCGACAAGGGCTACCGCCGCGTCAGCCCGTTCACCATCCCGATGCTGATGGCCAACGCTCCCGCTGCGAACGTCGGTCTCGCCGTCCACGCCAAGGCCGGCGTGCACACGCCGGTGTCGGCCTGTGCGTCCTCGAACGAGGCGATCTCGCTCGCCCTCGACCAGCTGCGCCTGGGCCGCGCCGACATCGCCGTCGTCGGCGGCACGGAGGCCACGATCCACCCGTTGCCGATCGCTGCGTTCGGCCAGATGCAGGCGCTCAGCCGCCGGAACGACGACCCCGAGGGCGCCTCCCGGCCCTGGGACCGCGGTCGCGACGGGTTCGTGATGGGCGAGGGCTCGGCGATCATGGTCATCGAGACCCTCGAGCACGCGAGGGCGCGCGGCGCGAAGATCTACGGCACGATCGCGGGGGCGGGCATCACCGCCGACAGTCACGACATCGTGCAGCCGGATCCCACCGGTGAGGGCCAGTCCGGCGCCATGATCAAGGCGCTGCAGGACTCCGGCCTCACTCCCGCCGACATCAGCCACGTGAACGCGCACGGTACCTCGACGCCGCAGGGCGACATCACCGAGGCCGGCTCGATCCGCACCGCGCTGGGCGACGACACCGACCACGTCGTGGTCACGTCCACCAAGTCGATGACCGGGCACCTGCTCGGCGGGGCCGGTGCCCTGGAGACCATCGCCTCACTGCTCGCGATCCGTGAGCGCATGGTGCCGCCCACGATCAACCTCGAGGATCCCGAGCCCGACCTGGGGATCGACATCGCTGCGAACGTCAAGCGTCCGCTCCCCGAGGGCGACCTGGCCGCGATCAACAACTCGTTCGGCTTCGGCGGCCACAACGTCGCCATCGCCCTGACGAACGCCAACGCCACCTTCTGACGCCCGGAACCCCGTCAGCCGACGTGGTGGAGCCAGCGGACGGGGGCCCCGTCGCCGGCCTGGCGGAACGCCTCGAGTTCGGCGTCCCAGCGCGCGCCGAGGAGTTCGGCGACGCCTTCGGCGAGCGGCTGGCGGCCCAGCGCATCGGCCAGGATGGCCCGCTTGAGGCGCTCCTCGTGGATCATGATGTCGCCGTGCGCGTTGATCGCCGCCGCGAAGATGCCCAGGCGCGGGGTGAACGCCCAGCGCATGCCCTCGTGGCCGGCCGAGGGTTCCTCGGTCACCTCGAAGCGGGCACGCTGGCAGCCGCGCAGCGCACTGGCGAGGGAGGCGCCGGTGCCCACCCGGCCGTGCCATGAGTACTCCGCACGGAGGCTACGGGCTTCGGCCGGCTGGGTGGACCAGTCGAACTCGACGGGCGCGCCGAACACCGCGCCGACGGCCCACTCCAGGTGCGGGCGCAGCGCTGCCGGCGCGGAGTGGATCTGGATGATCCCGCGCGTGCTGGACATCGGGTTCCCTTCATCTCTCGAGATGTGCCTTCCCCAGCCACCTCGGCCGTCCGAAGGGAACGCCCCCATTCTGCCCCACGCGTCCCTGGCGTACCAGCCCGCCGGGGCTGCGGGCTCATGGTTAGCTTGGGCGCATGCAGGAGATCGCGGCGAACCTGGCCGCCGTGAGGGCGCGGATCGGCGCGGCTTGCGTCGCCGCCGGGCGGCCCGCCGACGCCGTCCGGCTGCTGCCCGTGACGAAGACCAGGTCCACCCGCGAGATCCGCGCCGCCCACGCCGCTGGTTGTTCCCGCTTCGGCGAGAACCGGGCGCAGGAGGCGTGCGACAAGGCGTCCGAGCTCTCCGGGGTGCCGGGTCTGGAGTGGGTGATGATCGGCCACCTGCAGTCGAACAAGGCCAGGCTCGTGGCGGGCTTCGCGTCCGAGTTCCAGGCCCTCGACTCGCTGCCCCTCGCCGCTGAACTCGACCGTCGCCTCCACGCTGCCGGCCGGCAGCTCGACGTGCTGGTCCAGGTCAACTCCTCCGGCGAGGACTCCAAGTTCGGCCTCTCCCCCCGGGAGGTGCCGGCCTTCGCAAAGGCGCTCGCGCCGTTCGACGCGCTGCGCGTGCGCGGGCTGATGACGATCGCCCTGCCCTCGACCGAGAACGCCCTGGTCGCCGCATGCTTCGAGCGGATGCTCGACGTGCAGCGCCGGGTGCGCGACGTCAGCCCGCCCGGTCAGCGCTGGGACGAACTGTCCATGGGGATGTCGGGGGACTTCGAACTCGCCATCGCGCACGGTGCGACGGTCGTCCGGATCGGCACCGCGATCTTCGGCGCGCGCCCCCAGCCGTAGCCGCAAACGCCCCCGAAGTTCACTCCCGCCCCCGAAATTTCGCAAGCGGCTGTGAACCTCAGGGGCGTTTGCGCGCTGGAGCCCCGTCCGAGGGCTACGGCCAGCGGGCGCCGAGGGAGATGACCGCGACCGCGGCGAGGATCGAGAACAGCAGGGCGTAGCCGGCGTACTGCTCGGTGACCTCCTGGTCGACCTTCATGAAGCCCACCTGGCGCGCGACCGAGGAGTACACCTCCTTCAGCTCGCTCGACGAGGCCGCCGTGAACGCCTTGCCGCCGGACAGGCGGGCGATGTTCGCGAGCTCGGCGGTGTCGACGGGCACGGGCTCTCGACGTCCCTCGTTCTCGACGTAGCCGTTCGGGGTGCCGTACGCGATCGTGTAGATCGGGATGTGGCGCTTGCCCGCCTCGACCGCCGCCGGGCCGGACGGACGCGGCACGTTGGTGTAGCCGTCGCTGAGCAGGACGATCGCGCCGGGCGCCGTGCTGTTCGGGTCGTTCGGGTCGGGCGGTGCCTGGTCCATGGCGTCGAGGGAGGAGTAGATGCCCTCCCCGATCGCGGTGGACGGGGCGACCTGCAGCCCGTCGATGGCGGCGGCCACCACGCCACGGTCGGTGGTGGGCGGCACCAGGATCGTCGCGTAGCCGGAGAAGCTGACCAGGGCGACGTTGAACCCGGTGGGCAGCATCTGCAGGAACGCCTGGGCAGCGCTCTTCTCGGCCGCCAGCCGGTTGGGCAGCACGTCCTCGGCGAGCATCGAGCGCGACACGTCGATCGTGACCACGATCGTCGCCCGCTCCCGGGGGACGTCCACCTCGCCCTTCGGCTGGGCGAACGCCACGTTCAGCGCGGCGAGCGCGACGACGGCCGCACCCACGGCGACGTGCCGCTTCCACGCCTGCTGCTTGGGCAGCACGCGCTCGAGGTTCGTGATGGCGTGGGGACGGGTCCGGCGCCGGCGACGCCACAGCAGGAACAGGTACAGCCCCACCAGCAGCGGGATCATCAGCAGCCACCAGAGGCGCTCCGGCCTCATGAACTCAAGAGGCATCACGGCCACCTCGTTCCCAGGGACACCGCACCGAGGGCGGCCACCACAGCGAAGGCGAGACCGTAGCCCGCCCACAAGGCGGTCGTCTCTTTCTTCGTCGGGGTCTGGCCGACCTCGCTGCGGATGTTGTTGTAGACCTTGTTGAGCTGGTCGAGGCTTTCGGCGGAGAACGCCTGCCCGCCGGTCGCCTGCGCGATGTTGCTCAGCAGGGTGCGGTCCGGCGGCACCGGCTCCCGCTTGCCGTCGAGGTCGACGTGCCCGTTGTCGGTGCCGTACGCGATCGTGTAGATGGGCACGTTCTGCTTCTTGGCTTCCGCTGCCGCCTGGGACGGCGCGCGCCCGGCCGTGTTCTGCCCGTCCGACAGCAGCACGATGGCGCCCGGCGCCGGTGTCGAGTCGCTGCCCTTGGGTGCGAGCAGGAGCGAGTTGAGGGCGACGTAGATCGAGTCCCCCACCGCGGTCGAGTCCTGCAGCTTCAACCCGTTGATCGCCTGTCCCGCCTGCACCCGGTCGATCGTCGGTGGCAGCCGCACGTTGGGGTTCCCGGACAGGCTGACGATCGACAGGTTGTACTGCGCCGGCAACGCCCTCACGAAGGTGAGCGCGGCCTGCTTGGCCGCGTCCAGCCGGGTCGGCTTCACGTCCGTGGCCTGCATCGACTGCGAGATGTCGATCACCAGCACCACGGTGGCTCGCTCGCGAGGCACCATCTCGATGCCGTTGGGACGCGCCCAGGCGAAGCTCAGCGCCACCAGCGCTGCCAGCGACAGCGCCACGGCGAGGTGCCGGCGCCACTGCGACTGCTTCGGCACGACCCGCGACAGGATGGCGGTGTTCGTGAACCGCATGCCCGTCTTCTTCTTGCGCAGCACCAGGTAGATGTAGCCCGCGACGAGGAACGGCACGATCAGCAGCACCCAGAGGCGCTCGGGTGCGACGAAGGTGGGGAACCAGTCGACGTTCACTTGGTCACCCCGGTGGGCGGCTGGTGCAGCATGCTGGCCGTCCGGCGGTAGGCCAGCACGAAGCGCGCGATGTCATGCACCCAGTCTCTGTCGGTACGCAACTGGATGTGCGCGGCCCCGGCGCGGCGCAGTGCGATGCGGATGCGTTCCCGCTGCGCGGCGGTCGCCGCGTCCATGCGTTCGCGGGCCGCGTCGTCGGAGGTGTTCACGTAGCGCTCGAAGTCGGTCTCCGGGTCGCGGATGAGCAGGTCACCGACATCCGCGAACTCGATCTCGTGGCTGTCGACCACCTCGATGGCCAGGACCTGGTTGCGCACCGCCAGCTGGCGCATCGGACGCTCCCATTCGGGCTCGACGTTGGGGTCGAGCTCGAAGTCGCCGGGGGTGAGGAAGTCGGAGACCACGAGCCGCATGCCTCGGCGGCGCTCGGTGCGCGCCATGCGCTGGATGCCCGCGGCGAGAGAGTACGGGCCGGTGGTGTGGTCGGAGACGATGGGCTCGGTCAGCAGGCGCCGCAGCAGTCCGTACAGCGCGGTGCGCCCCGACTGCGCCGGGTAGCGCTTGATCTGGTCGGGACGCATCACCAGGCCCCCGAACCGGTCGCCCATCTTCTGGCTCAGGAAACCGATGGTGGCGATCGCCGCGATCCCGAGGTCACGCTTGGTGACGCCCTCGGTCCCCCAGTTCATCGACGGGGTGACGTCGAGCAGCGCCCAGATCTCCAGTTCACGGTCGGCGATGGTGTCACGCACGTAGGGCACGGTGGTGCGGGCGGTCACGGCCCAGTCGATCTTGCGGACGTCGTCTTGGCCCGGCACGTACATGCGCGCATCGTTGGCCTCCGAACCGGGCCCGGGCAGCAGGCCCTGGTGGTCGCCGTGCAGGAAGCCCTCGAGTCGCCGGACGACGGTGAGCTCCAGGCGTCGCAGCGCAGCCTCCGGAGCGAGCTTGTGCAGCGGGATGGTGGCCGAGCGGGGCTCGTGCAGCACCGAGGCCACCGCGCCGAACTCCTCGGGCGGCGGCGCGAAGCCGGGCTGCACGGACATGGGTCAGTTGCGCCCTTCGGGCACGTAGCTGTGCTGGGTGTGGGCGGTCTGGCGCTGCTGGTTGTTCCACACCGGGGTGGGGGGCGGCACCATGGCGAGGATGCGCTCGATGACCTGGGCGGGGGTGATGTTGTCGGCGACCGCGTCGAAGCCGAGCACGAGCCGGTGGCTCATCACGTCCTTGGCGACGGCCTGCACGTCGGTCGGCAGCACGTAGTCGCGTCCGTGGATCAGGGCCAGCGCCCGGGCAGCGGCCACCAGGCCCAGCGTCGCGCGCGGGCTGCATCCCACCTGGATGACCGAGGTCAGGTCGGGCATGCCGAACTCCTCCGGGGTGCGGGTGGCCAGGACGAGTCGGACGATGTACTCCGCGACGAGGTTGTGCACGAAGATGTTGGACGCCTGCTCCTGCAGTTCGAGCACCACCTCGGGGTTCAGCACCGGCTCGGCGGTCGGTGGCCTCACGCTCATGCGGCGCAGGATCTCGAACTCCTCGTTGCCGCGCGGGTAGGGCACGTCCACCTTCAGCAGGAACCGGTCGCGCTGGGCCTCCGGCAACGGATAGACACCCTCGGACTCGATGGGGTTCTCGGTCGCGATCACGATGAACGGCTGCGGGACCGGGTAGGTGGTCCCGCCGATGGAGACCTGCTTCTCCGCCATCAGCTCGAGCATGGCCGACTGCACCTTCGCCGGGGCGCGGTTGATCTCGTCGGCCAGCACGAAGTTGACGAACACCGGGCCGAGCGCGATGTCGAACTTCTCCTGGCGGGCGGAGTAGATCCGGGTGCCGACGATGTCGGAGGGCACCAGGTCGGGCGTGAACTGGATGCGGGCGAACTCCCCTCCGACCACGGTCGCGAAGCTGCGCACGGCGAGGGTCTTCGCGACGCCCGGCACGCCCTCGAGCAGGCAGTGCCCCTTGGCGAGCAGGGCGACCATCAACTGCTCGACCATGTGCTCCTGGCCGACGATGACGCGCTGCACCTGTGCGATCGCGTCGCCCAGGACCTTCGCCGCCTTCTGGGGGTCGGACTTCGGTGCGGTCTGCGGGGACGGGGCTGGCGCCGCCACGGGCTGGGTCGGATCGGTCACGCGAGTCTCTCCTGCTTTTCGGAGTCGGTGTGTGCACAGGTGCGACCACGATACCGGCTGGCCCTATGCGCCCCTTGTGCCCCCACGTCCCGCCCGCCCGACGTGTCCGAACCGCCCTCGCGCCCGCCGCGGGCCGTCGCGACAAGCCGGGACGCGGGGCCGGGGAGCGTCCCGGGCGGTACGGCACAATGGGGTGACCGCGGGACGCGCCCGCGGTCGGGCGATGGGACGAGATGAGCACTCCGGAGCACCCGGACGCGGCGCAGCCGCCCCTGTTGGCTCCCCTGCTGCCCTCGGACCCGCCGAAGGTCGGGGACTACTGGCTCGACGCCCGGCTCGTGGCGGCACCGTCCGGCGTCGCGTACATCGGGCACGACCCCGCCAACACCCCCACCATGCTCGTGCTGCTCTCGGAGGGTGCCGCGGCGGACGCGGGGGCGCGTGACCGGTTCGCCGGCACCGTCAACCGGATGCACATCGACACGGTGCTGGCCCGCGGGGGGCACGGCCAGAAGGACGGCCGGCTCGGGCTGCGCTACACCGACGACCAGGACGACGACCCGAGGATCGGTGAGGAGACCCCGGCCACGCCCTGGGTGGCGCTCGCCTACGACGCCTCCCCCGCGTCCCTGGCCGAGGCGCGGCGGATCCTGGCCGAGGTCGACCTCTCCGACGTGCCGCTCCAGGGCACGCCCGCCGGGCCCGACTACCAGCTGCACTGGATCGACCGGGTGCGTCCGGGCATCGCCAAGCTCTGGCCGCTCCCGTGGCCGGGTCGCCACGATCGTGCCGGCTGGTTGTCCATCCTCGCGTCGTGGCTGTTGATGCTGCTGCTCGCCGCCCTGGCGGTGCTGATCGCCATCCTCATCTTCCAGCAGGCCCCGCAGGTCGCTCCTCCGCCGCCGGTCCCGACCAGCGCGTCCGGCTCGCCGTCGCCGCAGTCGGGCTCGCCCTCACCGCAGTCCGGGTCGCCGTCACCGTCGTCGGCCTCGCCGTCGCCCCAGTCCGGGTCGCCGTCACCGTCCTCCGCGTCACCGTCCCCGGCGTCCGGTTCGCCGTCCCCGTCCCCGTCGCGGGCCGGCTCGCCCACCCCGAACTCCCGCCTGTGACCGTGCCGGGCGCCCGCGCGCGGCCGCGTCCTCGGCTGATCGTCACCGACCTCGACGGCACCTTCCTCGGTCCTGACTCGCGCGTGTCGCCGACCAACCTGGCCGCCGCCAGGAGGGCCACGGCACTCGGCGTGCCGTTCGTCGTCGCCACCGGGCGCCCGGTGCGGTGGCTGACGGTCCTCGACGACCTGGCGGAGGCGCACCCGGAGGTGATCGTCAGCAACGGCGGCGCCGTGTTCGACCTCGCCGCGCGGCGGGTCGTCCGCAGCTTCCCGCTCGACCCCGCCGTGGCCCGGACGGTCACCGCTGAACTGCGCAGCGCGATCCCGGGCATCACGTTCGGCTTCGAGACGCCGGAGGGGTTCGGCTGCGAACCGGGCTGCCCGTCGCGCCAGCGCGGGGAGCCCGGCGTGGTGGAGGGCAGCGTGCCGGAACTGCTGGAGCGCCTGGGTCCCCTGATCAAGGTGCTCGGCTTCCACCCCGAACTGGCCTCCGACGCGCTCTGCGACCTGGCCGCCGCGGTGGTCGCCGATCGGCTGACCCTCACCTACGCCTTGGTCGCCGCCGGCTACGGGATGCTCGAACTGACCGCTCCGGGCGTCAGCAAGGCGTCGACCCTTGCCCTGCTGTGCGCCGACCTCGGCATCCACGCCTCGGACGTCGTGGCGTTCGGCGACATGCCGAACGACCTGGCGATGCTGACCTGGGCCGGGCGCGGCTTCGTGGTGGCCAACGCCCACCCCTCCCTGCTCACGGGCGGGTTCCCGGTCGTGCCCGGCAACGAGGCGGACGGTGTCGGCCGCACCGTGCTCGACCTGCTGTCCTGAGCGTCCGAAGGCGCCGCCGACCCCTCCCGCGAGGATGCCGAATGGATTATTGTCTGTACATGGGCGGACGCGGAGGTCCCCCCGGCACCAGGAGGAAGTCATGGCCGTCATCACCATCTCCCGCCAGCTCGGCAGCCACGGCGCCCGCATCGCGCAGGAGCTGGCGCTCCAGCTCGGCTACGACTTCGTGGACAAGTCGACGATCAACAAGGTGATCCGCCAGTACGGGCTCACCCGGCTCGACCGGATCTACGACCACAAGCCGAAGATCTGGGAGCTGTTCAACGACGACAGCGCGACCACCGTCCAGATGATGAACGACACGATCGCCGCGTTCGCCGCGCGGGGCAACGTCGTGATCCTCGGTCGCGGCGGGTTCCGGGTCCTGCAGGGCCTGGCCGACGTGGTGAACGTCTTCATCAAGGCCCCCGAGGCGGTACGGGCGAAGCGGGTGGCCAAGCGCAACGGCATCGCACCCGGTGAGGCGGCCGACCTGATCAGGGCCGACGACGAGATCCGTTCGCGGTTCGTCCGGCTGTTCTACGGCGCCGGCTGGGCCGACGAGGCAGCGTTCGACGTCGTGATCGACACCGAGACCACCAACGACCCCGCGGCCATCGCGCAGATCGCGGCAGCAGTCGCCGCGCTGCCGGCCGGCACGGAGGGTGGTCGCTCCGCCGCCACCCTCGAGATCGATCCCGTGCTCGCCCGGACGGCGGCCACAGTGCTCAACCGGAAGGCGAAGCCGAAGGCCTGACCCCCAGGTCCGCACGAGCCGTCCGGGTGGGGACGACGGTCAGGAGGCCCCTGTCCCCGGCCCGTCACTGAACGCCGTCCGCGGAACAAAGAGCAGCGCCGCGGCGGCGACCAGCGCGGTGACACCGCACACGACCCACACCGTCACGTAGCCGGAGAACGACCCGGCGGTGCCCGGCAGCGTGCCCTCGGCATGCGTGGCCAGTGCGATCCCGAACACCGCGGACGCGATGGCGCCTCCCACCGTCTTCACCGAGTTCGTGAGCCCCGTGGCCACACCGGTCTGGCCCTTGTGGGCCGCCGCGGCAGCCGCAGCCGGCAGGGCCGCCACCAGCGCCCCGGAACCGATGCCCGCGATCACCATGTTGGCGAGCGCCTGTGCGTAGTCGGCGTGGAACGGCAGGAACAACAGGTAGCCGGCCCCCACCAGCGCGCTCGCACCGACCAGTGCCCACCGGGGCGTCACGAGCCGGGTGACGAGCGGAAGGAGCAGGGCACCGACCGCCAGCGTCAGCACGTACGCGCCGATCAGGATCGAGGTCTGCGCCCCGGTCACGCCGAGCCCGTAGCCGTAGACGGACGGGTCGGTACGGGCGAACGTCGACAGCGGTGCCTGTGCGCCGAGGACGCTGACACCGAACAGTCCCGCGGTGAGGAACACCGGCCACAGCGCGGGATCGGCGAACATGCGGACGTCCACGACCGGATCGTGCTGGCGCAGTTCCCACGCGACGAACGGCCAGAAGAGGGCGATTCCCGCAGCCATGCCCAGCCAGCCCGAAGGACTGGCCGGACCGTTCACCCGCAGGAGGAACAACCCACCGGTGAACGCCAGCAGCGCCGCCGCCACGAGCGCGAGGCCGAGGGTGTCGAACCGCCCCCCGGTGAGTTCGGGGGACTCCTTGACCCCGAACAGGATCACGAGGAAGCAGGCCGCGACCGCGAGCGCGGGGATCCACAGGATGTGCGGCAGCGCGATCACGTCGATCAGTTGGCCGGCGGAGAGCGCAGCCACGATCACGCCGACCTCGAGAGCGGCGACCAGCAGGCCGGCCGCACGCCGGGTGAGGACCGCGGGATGCCCCGTGGCCCGAGCCCTGGAGAAGACGAGGGCCGTCTCCAGCGGCAGCCACACCACGTAGAAACCCTGCAGCGACCAGGCCACGAGGAAGAGCCAGAAGTTGCCGGTGAGCGGCATCAGCGCGCTGGCCACGGCGGCGACCGCCGTCGACACCAGGAGCATGCGCCGGTGACCGATCATGTCGCCGAGCTTGGCGAACGCGGGGATCACGATGGCGGCGACGATCGCCTGCGCGCCTTCCAGCCAGTTCACGTCCGCGTCCGGCACGCCGAAGTACCGGGCGATGTCGGTGAGCATCGGGGTGTAGAAACCCTGGATCACGCCGCTGGTGAGTTCGACGTAGACAAGGAAGCCGACGACGGCCCGCAGGGAGCCGAACCTGACCCGCCCCGGGTCGTGCGTCGCCGCAACCGCCCTGGCGCCCGGCGGATCGGCACTCATGCCCCAAGACCCTTCAGCAGCGCGCGGTAGAAGCGCTCACCGCGGACGAGGCTGTCGACCTGCACGCGTTCGTCGCGTCCGTGGATGCCGGCGCGCTCCTCGTCGGTCATGAAGATCGGTTCGAGTCGGTACACCGCGTCGCAGAAGCGGTGCCAGTGGCGGGAGTCCGTCGCGGCGGTGGTGAGATAGCCGAGGGCGGGGACGCCGGGGTAGCCGGCGTCCACGGCGTCCTCGATGAGCCGGAACTGCGCGTTGTCCGAGGATGATTCGGGCGTCGGCTCATCGCCCTCGACGATCCGGACGCTGACCTGGGGGTCGGCGATGACGCGCCGCAGCCGCGCCAGCACCCCCGAGGTGGACTCCCCCACGTTGACCCGGATGTTGAGCATCGCGGTCGCCGTCGAGGGCAGCACGTTGGCGGCGGTCCCACCGGCGAGCATGGTCGGGGCCAGTGACGTGCGAACGAGCGCGGCGCCGTCCGCTCCGCCGGCAGCGACGAGCAGCCGGGCCGCCAGCCGCGGGGAGGACACGGCCAGGCGCCACGCGCGGGCATAGCGCGGCTCGGCGTGCCGGGCCAGCCCGGCCAGCAGGTTCGTGACCGTGCGGGGCATGCGGACCGCGAACGGGTTGCGGTTGAGGCGGGCGACGGCCCGCGCGACACGACCGACCGCGGTCAGCCCGGACGGCGCGGAGGCGTGCCCGCCCGTTCCGGTCGCGGACAGCTCCACGTTCATGACGCCCTTCTCGGCCAGCCCCACCATCGCGAACACCCCGTCCACGCCGGGAAAGGGGATGGTGGTCAGGCCGCCGCCCTCGTCCAGGACGATCCAGGGGCGCACGCCGCGGTCGCGCAGGGTCTCGGCGATCAGCCGTCCGGTGGTGCCCCGGGTCTCCTCGTCCGGCCCCAGGCACAGCAGGACCGGCCGCGGCGGCGCCCAGCCTTCCGCGAGCAGGTTCTCCACCGCTTCCAGGAGCACGCACAGCGGGCCCTTGTCGTCCAGGGCGCCACGTCCGTACACCAGGCCGTCGGCCACCCGTCCTTCGAACGGCGGCACCGTCCACTCCGACTCCTGGCCGGCGACCGGAACGACGTCGTAATGGGCCATCAGGACGGCGGGATCCTCGTCGTTGTCGTCGTCAGGCAGCCAGCGGTAGACCAGCCCCAGTTCGCCGATCCGCTCGACGGCGAGCTGCGCATGCACGAGCGGGTACAGCTCGGCGAGCAGGCGGAGGAGTTCCTCGAACGGCGCGCTCCCCCGGACGCCCCGCTCTGCGGAGACGGTCGGGACGCGGATCAGCGCGGCCAGGCGATCCTCGATGCCCGGTCGGGCGGGCGTGGCGTCCCGCGGCGCGGCGAACTGCGGATGCATGGCCGGAGCCTATTCCCGCATAGGGTCGCGAGGGTGAACGAGTCGCTGCGACAAGTCCTGGACCACAGCCGGCGCATCGTGTTCTTCGGTGGCGCCGGCGTCTCCACCGAGAGCGGCATCCCCGACTTCCGTTCCGGGGACGGGTTGTACAGCCGGGACACCGGGACCCGGTACGCGCCGGAGGAGGTCCTCAGCCACAGCTTCTTCCTGCGCCACACCGCAGAGTTCTACGCCTACTACCGCACCCACCTGCTCCACCCCGAGGCGCGGCCGAACGCCGCCCACCTCGCCCTGGCCCGGCTCGAGGCGGCCGGGAGGCTGACCGCGGTCATCACCCAGAACATCGACGGCCTCCACCAGGCCGCGGGGTCGGCGACCGTGGTGGAACTGCACGGCAGCGTCCACCGCAACAGCTGCCTGCGCTGCGGGACTCCGTACGGCCTGGAGCGGATCCTGGGAAGTGACGACGTGCCGCACTGCGGGTGCGGAGGGGTGATCAAGCCGGACGTGGTGCTGTACGAGGAGCCGCTCGACGAGGCGGTGGTGGACCAGGCGATCACCCACCTCTCCGCCGCGGACACGTTGATCGTGGGCGGGACGTCGCTCGTGGTCTACCCCGCCGCCGGCCTCGTCCGCTTCTTCCGGGGCGCCGACCTCGTCCTCATCAACACCTCACCCACCGACTACGACCGATTCGCCACCCTGGTGATCCCCGAGCGGATCGGAACGACCCTCGCAGCCGCCACCGCGCACCTGGCCTGAGGCGGCCCCGTCATCCCGGCCCCGACCCGGGAGCTCCTCGGCCGGCCCCGGTCCTCACTGCTAGGCAAGGGTTCACCCTCGGCCGGTCCGGCCCGGTGTGTCAGGATGAACGGCATGGCCGCCGCGGGCAGCCAGCAGGTGACCGTCGACGGCCACACGCTGGCACTGACCAACCTCGACAAGGTGCTCTACCCTGCCACCGGCACCACGAAGGGCGAGGTCATCGCCTACTACGCCGAGGTGGGCGAGTACCTGCTTCCGCACGTCGCTCAGCGTCCGATGACCCGCAAGCGCTGGCCGGACGGCGTGGGCCTGGACGGTGACCACGTCAACGTGTTCTTCGCGAAGAACCTGCCGCGCGGAACCCCGGACTGGGTCAAGCGTTACTCGATCGAACACTCCGACGGCACCAACGACTACCCCGTGGCGAACGACCTGGCCACGCTCGTCTGGCTGGCGCAGTTGGCCGCCCTCGAGTTGCACGTGCCGCAGTGGCGGTTCACCGAGGACGGCACTCCCCTGCCGCCCGACCGCCTGGTGCTGGACCTCGACCCCGGCGAGGGCGTGACGCTGGCCGACTGCGCGGAGGTGGCCGGATGGGTCCGGGAGGTGCTCGAGGGGGCCGGGCTGACCGCCTACCCGGTGACGTCGGGGAGCAAGGGAATCCACCTGTACACCCACCTGGACGGCTCGCTGAGCACCCAGGGTGCCTCCGATCTGGCCAGGGAGCTCGCACAGTCGCTGCAGTCCGAGCACCCCGACCGGGTCACGTCCGTGATGCGCCGCAGTGACCGGAGCGGCAAGGTGTTCCTCGACTGGAGCCAGAACAACGGCAACAAGACGACGATCACCCCGTACTCGCTGCGCGGCCGCACCCGTCCGACGGTCGCCACCCCGCGGACCTGGGACGAGCTCGCCGATCCGGGCCTGCGCCACCTGGAACTGGCCGAGGTGCTCGACCGCGTCCGCGAGCGCGGCGACCTGATCGCCGACCTCGACCCCGGGATGGACCGAGTTGGGAACCCTCCCCAAACAGGTCCCGACCGTATTTGGGGCGGTTACCAACACGGTCCA
>JAEVYS010000117.1 GCA_023392635.1 Actinomycetes bacterium
GCCCTGGGCCCCGCGGCCCTCGGCGAGGCCGACTGGGTCTGGCTGCCCGGGCTCGCCGGCACGCCGGACGGGCGCCGGCTGGGCACCGGCGGCGGCTGGTACGACCGCGCGCTGGCCTGGGCGCGGCCGGACGCGCGCCTCGGGCTCCTGCTCCACGACGACGAAGTCCTTCCCGACGTCCCCACCGACGAGTGGGACCGCCGCGTGCACCTGCTGGTGACCGAGCGCCGGCGGATCGAAGCGGAATAGCGCTCCCGATTTCTGCGTTTCGATCGTCGCTGGGTACGATTTCCCAGTCCCGACATCGCCAGGAAGTGATCATGCCCACCTACCAGTACCGGTGCACCACGTGCAGCGCGGAAGTGGAAGTCGTCCAGAAGTTCACCGACGACCCGCTCACCGACTGCCCCGAGTGCGACGGCAGCCTGCGCAAGGTGTTCAATGCCGTCGGCGTGGTTTTCAAGGGCTCCGGCTTCTATGCCACCGACAACCGCAGCAAGGGCAAGGCGAATGCGTCCACGCCTGCGGCCAAGCCCGCCGAGGCGCCGAAGGCGGAGGCCAAGGCCTCGTCGTCCACAGAGTCCTCCAGCGCCGCCTGAGCTGTGGACGCCTGACGCGTCCTGCCCGCGCCCGCCGAGGATGACGGTGTGCGCGTTCTCGACTCCCTTCGCCGGGCCGTGCGCTGGCACCGCCGCGGTATCGCCGCGCTGCTGGTCGCGGTGGCCGTCCTCGCCGGCCTGAACGTCCTTTCGTCCCGCACCACGGGCGGCGTCCCCGTGGTCGTCGCGGCGCGTGGCCTCCGGGCCGGCACTGCCGTCGCGGCGTCCGACCTCACCCTCGTCCTGGTGCCGCCGGCGCTCGTCCCCGACGAGGCGATCACCGATCCCGCGCAGGCGGCGGGGCGGGTGGCGGTGGTGGGCATCCCCGCGCGGCAGGTGCTCACCGGGAGCGTGCTGCTCGGTGACGACGCCGGGGCGAGCCCCGGCCACGTCGGCCTCCCGGTGAGTTTCGGCACGTCCCCGGCGGTCGCCCTGCTCCGGGTCGGGAGCCGCATCGACGTGCTCGGCCCCGCGGCCTCCGGGTCCGGCTACGGCGTCGTGGCCAGCGATGTCGTCGTCCGGGCGATCCCCGCCGTGGAGGATCCCGGGATGCTCTCGGGCAGCACGTCGCGGATCGTCGTGCTCGACGTCACGGCCGACCAGGCCGTGGCCATCGCCGGGTCGATGGCCGTGTCGTCATTGAGTTTCGCCGTTCATTGACGGGTAATGGCGCAGGGTCCCCCGACCCGTGATTACCGAGAAGGAGTATGGGAAATGAAGGGCTTCAAGGACTTCCTGCTTCGTGGCAACCTGATCGACCTCGCCGTCGCATTCATCATGGCCGCGTCATTCGGCGCCGTGGTCACGACTTTCACGCAACTCGTCATGGACGTGATCGGCAAGCTGGGCGCATCGCCGGACTTCAGCGCGGTGGCCATCGGCGGCGTCAACGTCGGCAAATTCATCACCGCGGCCGTGGCGTTCCTGGTCATGTCGGCCGTGGTCTACGCCGGCATCGTGAAGCCGTACGAGGCCTTCAAGCGGCTGGGGGCGACGCAGTCCGCACCCGACGAGGCGGGCGCCCCGACCTCCGAGGAGCTCCTCACCGAGATCCGCGACCTGCTCGCCGCCCAGCAGCGGCCCCCGTCCCGGCCCTAGGAGCCGTGGTGGGGCGGCTTGTCGCGCAGCAGCCGCTCCTCGTCAGGATTCAGCCTCCGCCGACCCGACGGTGGCCGGGTCTCCAGCGTGCTGAGGCCCAGCAGCTGCCGGGCCGCGCCCAGCGCGGCGGCCAGCTGGGCGGCCCCGCAGCCCTGGCGCAGCGCCGCCGGCACCGGGTGGGGCCAACCCGTCCCGGCCTCGGCCAGGGCGCGCGCATGGGCCCCGATCCGGGCGGCGTCCCAGCCCCGCGCGGACAGTTCCGCGACCACGGCGGACGCGTCCGGGTGCTCGGCCTCCGGCAGGTCGAGTTGCTCACCGGTGAGGGCGTATGCGAGCGCCGTGTGCCAGCGGGCGCTCACCGGTAGTGCTCGGGACTGCCCGTGTCGGGCAGGTCGACGGCGCCCCTGACCTCGGCCGGGGCGTCGAAGTGCCACTCGCCCCGCACCCGCAGCGACTCCGCGGCGCGCAGCGACGGCGGCACGGTGACCAGCCGCTCGAAGTCGTCGATCAGCTTGTAGTGGGCGGGGTCGAGGTCGACTTCCGGAATGCGGTCCACCCGGCTGCGCAGGCGTCCGTCCTCGCCCAGGTCGAAGACGTCGGAGCGCAGGAGCATCAACTCGTTGGTGGTCTTGACCGGCAGGAACCGGTCGCGTCCGACGGCGATCGCCGTCGCGCCGGGGAACACCTCGATCGCCGCCCCCATCGCGCTCTCCAGCTGGATCACGGTCGGCGAGGACGGGTCGGACGGGTCGACGGTCTTCTCGTTGCGGATCAGCGGAAGGCCGAGCACGCCGTTGCGCTCGCGCAGCAGGTCGCGCACCTGCAGCAGGTCGAGCCACAGGTTGTTGGCATGGAAGTACGGGTGCCGGTGCTCGTCGGTGAAGTACTCCAGCTCCTCCGGCGCCGTCTGGGCCGTGTCGCGCAGGATCAGTTGACCGTCCGAGATCCGCACGGCCAGGTGGCCACCCTTGCGGTCGTTGACGGTGCGCGGGCACACCTCGGCGGCGTACGGCGCTCCCGAGGCGGCGAACCAGCCGGCGAGACGGGCGTCCGGTGCCGCACCGAGGTTGTCACCGTTCGCGACCGAGGCGTACCGGAAGCCCGCCCCGAGCAGGGCGTCGAGCAGCCCGGTGCCCCACAGGGCGGGGTACAGGTCGCCGTGGCCGGGCGGGCACCACTCGAGGTCGGGCTCGGCCGGCCAGTCCACCGGGCCCAGTCCGTCGGCGAGGATCTTGGGCTCGGCGTTCTGCAGGAAGTCCAGCGGCAGCCCGTCGACGGCGAGGTCGGCGTGTCGCGCGAGGTGGGCGAGGGTGTCGTCCCGGGTGCGGAAGCTGTCCATGAACACCAGGGGGAGCCGGGCGTCGTGGGCGCGGCGCGCAGAGCGCACCTGCTCGACGATCAGGTCGAGGAACGTCCGTCCGTCCCGCACCGGCAGCAGCGTCTTGGCCGCCTCCAGGCCCATGGACGTGCCGAGGCCGCCGTTGAGCTTGATCATCACGGTCTGCTGCAGGGCGGCTCGCGCCTCGGCCTCGCCGATCGCGACCGCGGAGAGTTGCGGCGGGTCGAGCAGCGGACGGATGGTGTCCTCGCGGATGAGTCCGGTGGCGCCGGAGGCGCACTGCTGCCAGTAGTAGCTGAAGTTGTCGATCGCTGCCTGGCTGATGCCGGCGGCACGCATCTTGTCGAGACACTGCTGGAGTGCGGTGGGGCTCATGCGGCGATGCTAGCCGGGAACCGACGGGCGGTTCGAACCGGCGCCTCGTGCGTACCGCACCGATGTGCGGACATAGCGAGAGTGACGCACTTCGAAGGGCTTGAAAGCCGTCTACCCACCCCCAGGAGACAACATCGCGTGCGTCACTCTCAGCTGAGACTCTATCCGAACGGGGGCCCAAAGCAAACTCGAATGGCCAAATCCGCGCACTCTCACAGGTTGTTTTGGGACCGCCGTCGAACGGGTCGCTCGCGCGGGTGACGCAACCCCGAGGCGCTACGCTGTTGCCCACCGCCAATCACGCTTGGCCCCATAGCTCAGGGGATAGAGCAGAGGTTTCCTAAACCTTGTGTCGCAAGTTCGAATCTTGCTGGGGTCGCCAATTGCCCGCGTCGGGGCAGGCGTGTGCGCGACCGCCCACCTGGCCCGCAGCCCCGTGCCGCGCCCCCCGACCGGGCCGGCCCTTGATTTATAGGAAGATATCTGCCTATAGTTCGGGCATGCGACGGCGACCCGGCACCCTGCTCCCCCTCGAGGTAGCGATCCTCGAAGCGGCGCTGCGATTGCGCCGGGCCGGCGAGCCGCAGTTCCACGGCTTCGGCATCGCGCGAGCGATCGCCGACGGCGAGGAGGTCGGCGCCCTCACCTCCCACGGGACGCTCTACAAGGCGCTCGGACGGATGGAGGCCGCGGGCATGCTCGCCAGCGACTGGGAGGACGCCGAGGTGGCCGCCGCCGAGGGCAGGCCACGCCGCCGGCTCTACGAGGTCACCGGCGCTGCGGTGACGGCGCTCGCCGAGCACCGCAGGAGCCTCGAGCCCGACGCCCCGCTGGGGCGTGCGGCCTGGGAGCTCCCGTGACCGCGGCGACCGACATCGCTCGCCTCTGGGTCGACTGCTACACCGGCTGGGTGGGTGCGGAGGCGTCCGAGCGTCGCCGCGCCGAGATCGAATCCGACCTGTGGGAGCAGCGGGCCGATGCCCGTGCCCGGAACATCCGGCCGGTCGCGGTGCGGTTCTCGATCGCACGACGGGTCATCGCCGGGATCCCGGCTGACCTTCTCTGGGTTCACACACAACGCCTGGCAGCACGGGGTCGGCCGGCCGAACGAAAAGCACGACTCATGACTGCACTCCGACAGCTCGCCGCCACCTGGTGGTGGACGCTCGCGGCGACGACCCTCGCCGTCCTCTACGTCTGGATCGGCGCGGGCAACCTGGCGATGCCCGGCACGCCGTACCTCGAGGGCACCATCCAGGCGTTCACCCTCGCCGCCCTGATCCTCGCCGGCGTGGCCCTCCAGCGCACGACCCCGCGCCTCGCAGCGGCACTGGCCGTGGCCGGGGGGCTCTCCGGAATCGCCATCTGGTGGTCACCGGTGATCCAGGTCTTCGCCCTCGCCACCTGCGTCGGCGCCACGATGCTGGCCCTGCGCCACACCGCCACGGCGGGGGCGCGCACGATGGCGGTGGCCGGGCTGGTCGTGGTGGGGCTCGCTCCCCTGGGCTTCGTCCTGGTCGGCCAGCTGCCCCTCACGCCGATGCACGGCCTCGCCCTCGTCGTCGCGCTGGCGGGGACGGCCCTGCTCGTCGCCTCCGGCCGGACCCGTCGGGTCACGGCCGCCTGAGACCCGGCGCGGAGCGGCTGCGGCCGCGATCCCGACCGTACCGGTGACCATCCCGGGAGGCCGCTCGGCACGGCTTCCCGGGATGTCGCACGTCCCGGCGGGTTCGCTGTGACCCCGTCCACCGACTTCGGTGGACGGACTCACAGCCAGCGCCGTCCGACGCAGCGGGGACAGTCCCGGGGAGTACCGGTCCACCCGTTGCGCCGCAGCACCGCCGCCACGCGCCGCGCCACCGCGCAGCTCTGCCCGACGGTGTCGGCCCAGCCGAACCGGAGCGTGGCCAGACCGGCCTCGGCGTGCCGGTTGTCGCGCGCGTGGTCGCGGAAGCGTGCGGGCCCTTCGTGCCAGGTCCGGCCGTCGAGCTCGACCACGGTGTGGAACTCGACGTACCAGACGTCCGTGTCGAACTGCCCGCTGGGACTGTGCTGCCGCGCGCCGACAGGGAGGTGGTGCGCACGCTCCACCGCGTGGAGGTAACGGCGTTCAAGCGGGGATCGGACGCCCTGCTCGGTCTCGGCCAGCAACTCCGCGAGCAGGCGGCGCCGGGGATGACGCGGCGTGGCGTCGAGCGCGGCGCGGATCGCGCCGGGGTCGGCTCCCCGTCGCACAGCCTCGGCCAGCAGGGTCACGAGCGCGTCCGCCCCGCGGACTGCCGCGAGGTCGAGCACGGTCTGTTCGAGGGTCGTCCGGGGCGGGCGTCCGACCGAGATGCGGCAACCCCGCCTGAAGACCCAGTGCCCGCGGCTCCGGAGCTGTCGTCCCGGGGGCAGCCAGATCGTCATGTGGTTGGGGGGCGGGCAGGAGCCGATGGAGGTGCCCGGCCGCCGCCGACCCCAGGCACGATCCGTCGCCGGCCAGCAGCAGGCCGGCCCAGCACCAGCCGAGCCAGCTCGGCTCCGGCCAGATCGAGTAGACGCCGGGCGCGACGGCACGCCACGTCGAGCCCAGGAGGCGGCTGATCACCCGGTCGCTGAGACCGGCGGCGAGGACCTAGTCGCGGGACAGCATCCACGCTTGGGACGCTGCGCGCAGCTCCAGCGTGCGTGGGACGGGAGTGCGGGCAATCACACCCCTACCTTCGGTGCGCGCCTCCCGAACCGGTCAGCCGGAGCCACTGCTGTGGACGGCTGTGACCCCGTCCACCGACTTCGGTGGACGGACTCACAGCCGACGGCCGAGAGGTCAGGCGACTCCCCGACAGGGGTCGAGCGGCGGGATGCCGCGCAGGTGCTCGGCACGTTCCTTGTCGGACAGGGGCGAGCCCTGGGTGGCGCACAGGTAGCGGCGGGCGTCGTCACGTCCGGCGATCCAGGAGCGGACGTCGCCGTTGTCGCCGGTGGCCACGAACTGACGGCCCTCGTGCACGAAGGTGACGTCGTTGGTGCGACCGAGCCGGCCGCTGTAGAAGGCGACCGCTGCACTGCCCGGACGGGTGGCGTCCCACTGGTACACGCCCTCGTCACCGCCGCTGCCCAGCAGCCAGGCTCCGTCGGGCGACCAGTTGAGGCCGTAGATCTCGGAGCTGGAGTCGGTGTAGCGGCTCACCTCGCGCGGCACCGCAGGGGTGGACAGGTCGGTCACGGTGACCACCCCGGAGATCTCGCCCACGGCCAGCAGCGGCTGCTGGGGCGCGAAGGTGACGATGATGGGCTGTGAGCGCAGTGCGACGCTGGCCACGAGCTGCGGCCGGCCGGGATCGACGACCGACCAGATCTCGAGCGCGGACGGGCTCCTCGGCACGGCGACGAGCGTGCCGTCGGGACTGAAGCTGGCGCTCTGCGGGTTCCGGGTCGGGATCGCGCCCACCTTGGCGAGCCGGCCGTCGGCGTCGGCGCTGAGCAGGGCCACCTCGGAGCCGTCGTTGGGGGGCACGGCGGCGACCAGTGTGCCCGAGGGGTTCATGGCGAGGAAGCCGACGTACTGGCCCGGCACGGCCGGCACGACGGACGCGGTCCCTGCCCCGGCATCGGTGAGCGGCCACGACACCACGTTCCCCGCGTCGGTGCCGGCCACGAGGAACCGTCCCTTCGGGTCGACGACGACGCCGGAGGCGACGCCCTCCTTCTGGCCCTCGGCGGAGGCAAGCGCCACCCGGGGCGCGGGCACCCGCCGGAAGCCGTCGTTCGAGGTGTCCCAGAGCACGATGCCGTCGAACGCGGTGGCCAGCGCGAGCCAGTGGCCGACCTTGTCGGTGGAGAAGCAGTAGCCGGTGCTGCCGTCGGTGCGCAGCAGCGGGTCCTGCGTCGGCCACACGCGGAGGTCGCCGTCGCCGTCGACCGTCGCGACGCGTCCGCCGAGGACGGTCTCCACCGCGTCCACGGCTGCGGGCCCGTTGAGCCGTGAGATCCGTGCTCCGGTGGCCGGGTCGAAGGTGTAGGTGCCGTGGTCGTCGCCGGCAGCGAGCAGCCGCCCGCCGTCGGGGGCGAACGTCACGTCGTTGACGTTGCCGAGGAAGCCGCCGATCTCCGGCAGGGGCTTCACCGAGTCACCCCTCAGCCTCCAACGCAGGATGCGCCGGCTCATCAGGCCGGCCACGAGCTCGTCGCCGCTCGGGCTGAGCGCAAGGCTCAGCGCCGGCCGGACGACGTGGTACCTGATCGGCGCGAGCCGGGTGAGCCGGGAGGCGGCCACGTGCCAGCGGACGATCGCCCGTTCCTCGCCGCCGGCGAACAGGGTGGTGCCGTCGTTGCTGAACAGCAGCGTCCGCGCCGGCGCGCGCCCGCCGGAGGCGTCCGTGGGGAGGTGGACCTCGTCCAGGGTCGCCGGGGTGCTGTTCAGGTCGACGACCAGCACCCTGCCCTCACGGTTGCCGAACGCGACCAGGGTCCCGGCGGGGTTGAAGGCGGTCGAACTCCACTCGGGCCCGTCCAGGCTGTAGAGCCGGGTGGGATCCGTCGTCACGTCCCAGAGGGTGGCGCCTGCCTCGCCGGTCACGGCGAGCAGCGTCCGCGGGCCCGCGCCGGCGAGGGCCACAGCGGTCAGCGGGCTCCCGCCGGGGTCCACCTCGAAGGTGGAGCCTGCGGTGGTCAGCAGGGCATCGCCGCGCCACAGCGTGACCCGTCCGGCGCCGTCCCCGCGCGCGACGATCTGCCGGTCGGGGCTGACCGCCATTACGCCCGGCCCGGTGCCGGCCCACCGGACGGGCGCGTAGACCGACGTCGCGTCCCCGAGGATCGACCGCGCCTCCACGGTGGTGCTGAGCGCGTCCGCGACCAGCGCGAGGCGCCGCTCGAGGTTCGGATCGGTGTCCCGCTCCTGCCGCGCTGCGAGCGCCACCTGGCGGGACTGGGCCGCAGCCTCCGCCGTGGTCGCCGCCAGTTCGGCCGCCTGGCTCTGGGTGTACAGCGAGCTGGCGATCACGGCCAGCGCGACCGACAGCGCCGCGGCCACGGTGGCGAGTCGCCCGCGCAGGCGCAGCCGGGCGTTGGTGCGTCGTTCGTTCTCGAGGACGTTGGCGTAGTGCTCGGCGGACGCGGCGACGAACTCCCGCTCCTCGGCGGTGATGAGCGTCCGGTCGGCCTGCTCGTCCTCCACCAACGCCTGGAACAGGGGGAGGCGCTTGGCGGGGAGCAGCGACTCGGGGTCGCGACCTTCCTCGAGCCAGAGCTGCGCGGCCCGCTTGAGCTGCTGGAGCACGAACATCTTCTCGCGGCCGTTCTCGACCCACTCGGTGACCCGCGGCCAGTGCCGCAGCAGCGCCTCGTGGCTGATCCGGACGCTGGTGCGGGTGAGGGTGAGGAGGCGGGCGTCTGCGAACGCGTCCACCACGACCCGGGTCTCCTCGTCGAGCGAGCCCAGGGGCAGGCTGCTGGTCGAGATCGAGTCCGACTCGATCGTGACGAGCCGCTGGACGAGGCGCTCGGTGAGCTGCTGCTGGTGCGGGTCGAGGGACTCGAAGACCTCCTCGGCCAGCCGCTCGACGGCGGAGCCGACGCCGCCGACGTTCAGGTAGTCCGCCAGGGTCATGCGGCTGCCGGTGCCGGCCGCCCACGTGAAGAGCAGGGCGGTGGAGACCAGCGGCAGCACGGAGGGGGCGATCCCGGTCGCGGTGCCGGTCACGAGTTCGTTGGACAAGACGGTGACCAGCTCGTCCTCGACCACCACGTTGCGGCTGAGCGCGGGGGCGGTGATGGCTTCGCGCAGCTCGTCGAGGGTGAGCGGGGCGAGCAGGATGGGACGGGAGAGTGCGGCCGCCAGCACCGGTTCGAGGCTCGCCTGGCCGAAGGCGTCCGCGCGCAGGCCGATGACCACGGTGGCGGTGGCGGCAAGGTCCTGAAGCGTCCGCACGGCGGCGGCCCTGGTGAGCTCGTCCGCCTGGAACAGGTCCTCGAACTGGTCGGCGACGACCACCTCGTCCTCGGTGACGTCGATGTCGTCGAGGGCCGCCAGGGCCAGCGCAGGGACGGGGTGGAGCCGTCGCCCGTCGAGCGTGCCGCCCGGCTGCATCGCCTGCGCCAGGCCGGCCCCCAGCAGCGACGACTTGCCGCTGCCCGAGGCTCCGACCAGGACGACGATGCGCGGGCCCGGGCCGGACGCGCTCCGCACCGCAGCGGCGAGTTCCTCGACGGCACGCCGGCGCCCGAAGAACAGGTCCAGGTCCTGGGCGTCGTAGGAGCGCAGGCCGAGGTAGGGGGGGTTGCCCTCCCTCAGCTGGGGCGCGACCCGGGAGAACCGGTTGTCGATCCACCAGTCGGCGTCGACGACCTCGCCCAGGCCCAGCGCCTCGACCAGCCGGACGAAATTCGCGTGCAGCGCGGGCGTCGGCAGGTGGCGGCCGTTGAGCCAGCCCTGGACGGTGGCGTGCGGGACGCCCGCCAGCTTCGCGGCCGCCCGGATGGAGATGCGCAGCCGCAGGCGCGCATCGTTGAGTAATTGGGCGAGCTCCTGTTGGTTGCCCGCTGTCGAACCCTCGTCCACTTTCCTGACCCTTCAGAACCCGGTCTCACTCGCACCGGCCGGGCACGACCCCTGTCACGGCGAAGCGGTCGGACGTTCACGGCGTCCGACCGCTGCAGCTGTCGGGGGTGCCGACCGGGGAGGACCGGTCAGCGCGTGACGGTCGTGCCGACCTGACCGCTGAAGTACTTCGTGTTGGGGGCCACCTGCGCCGTGACGTCGTAGGTGCCCTTCGTGGTCTTCAGGAGCCGGTAGTAGAAGGAGCCGGTGCTCGAGGAGTAGACGGTCTTGCTGTAGACCTTGGTGGAGTTGAACACGACCGTCACCTTGACCGGGGTGCGCTTGGCCGTCATCCCCTTGATGTACAACCCGTACGACTTCTTCGTCACCGAGAAGTTCCGGATGGTGGTCAGGGTGCCCACCTGGTAGGTCTGCATGGTGGTCACCGTGCCGGTGACCGACGTGCCGTTCAGGGTGAACGTGACGGGGTAGAGGCCCGCCCTGGTCCACAGCACGCTGCTGACCTTGACCCTGGCCGAACCCATGTCGGCCGACTCGTCGACGTGGACGGCCGCCGTGGTGGTCTTGCCGGCGCGGCTCGCGGTGACGGTCAGTCCGGCCAGGTGGTCACCCATGACGAAGACCGTGGCGTAGCCGCTCGTCAGGAACGGGGAGGCGTAGAGCACCGAGACGTGCGGCGGGTAGGTTTCGACGGCCTTGGCGGGGGCGACGCCGGTGACCACGAGGGCGCCCGCCGCGAGCGCCACAGCGGCGGCCCTGAGAACTCCAGTGAGCTTCATGGGTTACAACTCCTGTTCATGCCGGAAGGGGGTGACGGCACGCTGCTGTCCACCGGTCATCCGTAAATCTACGTAGACCATAGCGAACGAAATCGCGCAGATCAGGGCTCGGCGGCGATTTGGTCAATGTCGTACACCTATCGACAGGCTGTGCCTTCGACAACCGTCGCGTCCGCGCGATTTGCCAATGGTCCGAACACGATCTGTGGGGTCAGGGAAAACGCCACATCGTCCTGGTCGGTGGGGAATTCCTTCCAGGTGATGACGATGGTGGAGCCGGCGCCCGGGTCGAGCTTCACGTCGAACACGAGCATCGGCCGGGCGCCCACCTGGGCCATCTGCAGCAGCGGCGGTTTGCCGTCGACGAGGGCGCCGGTGATCGTCGCCTGGACGGGGGCGTGGACGATCACGAAGTCGCGGGTCGCACCCACGGGGTGCGTCAGCCCGTCGAGCAGTTCGCCCTTGCCGGTGACGTAATCGGGCAGACCCGAGGGCACGGAGTTGCGCAGCGTGACGGTGAGCGTGCTGGCCCGGGTGGCCACTCCTCCGTCGTCCACCGAGCACTCGCCGAGCCGGTACTCCGCGCCCACGTGGACGAACGTGTCGAGCTTGTTGGCTGCGCCGTTCGCCAGCCGCACCGAGGCCACCGGACCGGCCTCGTCGCCGAATTCCCCGGAGATGCCGGCCGCCTCCACCCGGCGCTGGACGGCACGGTCGGACGACCACAGCTGCAGGCGGTCGCCGCTCTGGTCGCCGGCAGCGGCGGCGATGATGCCGGGGACGTTGAAGGCGCCCCCGGAGAGCCGGGAGAAGATCTGGGCGACGATGGCCGCGACGGCGTCGTCCTTGGCCACGGGGTCCGGGTAGTCCTGGTAGACCCCGAGCGAGAGGTAGTCGGCGAGGTCCGCGGGCACGATGGTCCGTCCGTCCACCTGGACGGGGCCGGCGGCGGCTGCGAGGTACCGCACGGTGCCCTGGCCGAGGGCGATCACGCCGTCGGCGCGCTGCTGGCCGCGGGCGTTCCAGGCGGAGGCGAACAGCCGGGCGTTGTCGGGGAAGTGGGCGGACATGTTGAGCGAGCGCCAGTCGCGCATGGTGGTGCCGAAGACCTGCTCGTAGCCGGGCGGGAGGAAGCCCTCGTAGTGCACGTCGCCACCGGCCGCGAGGTCGTCGTTGGAACCGCGGTCGAGCACCTCGAACCTGCCTGCGGAGGTGCGGAGCAGCAGCCAGCTGCCGATCATGCCGCCGGACGGGCGGGACTCGCCCAGGTTCTGCATGACCACGAACCAGGTGTGCTTCTCGCCGGGCGCGGTGAGGATCGTCATGGCGTCGAGGTAGGGCGTGAGCGCGTCCACGGCGGGACCGACCCGCGCGAGCCCGTCGCGGAGCCGCACGACGTCGTCTCCCACGGGGAGCGCGAGCCCGCTCACGTCGAGGCGGGCGAGGCGGGCGGCCGCGCCGTCGGCAGCGGTACGCACCTGCGCGATGACCTCCCGCGCCTGCGAACCGGCCAGGACGCTGGACGCCCCTCCGGCAGCCACCCGGTCGAGCAGCGGGCCGACGCCGGCGGAACCCCTGCCGAGCTCGTCGGCGGCGCCCGCGAGCTCGCGCGCGACCGTGACGTCGTCGCCGATCCACGGCACTCCGGACGCCCAGACGACAGCGGGCGCGTTCGCCGCGGACTGTGCGCGCGCCGCGAACTCACGGGCGTGGGCGAGGTCCGCGGTCACCGCAGCCAGGTCGCCGGCCTTCACGTGCGCCTGCGCCTGGGTTGCGACGTCACGCAGGCCGAGCAGGTCGGACGCGAGTTGCCACAGCTGCCAGCCCGCCCATCCGAGCACGAGGACGACCACGGCCACCACCGGCACGACGACACGAAGGAGAACCCGCCGCCGGGGGGTCGGCAGCCCCGCCTCGTCGCCCTCGCTCATGCGTCCTTCTTCCTCCACCACCGTCGTCCGGCGCTCGATCCGGGATCCTCCACGCAAGAGGGTCCGCCATCGCGGCCTCAGCGTAGGGGTGGCGACCGCGGTTCCGCCGGGAGTCGGGCCAACAGCCACGCCGGCACGGCCGGTCGGGCCCGGCGCTCGGTGGGGCTACCATCGCGAGCCGCTCGGCCCCCTCGTCATCGCGGCAGAGGCCTGGGCGCGGCAGCCCCCGGGAGCCCGGGGAGGGCACGCGGCGCTCAGGACGCGGACACCGAGCGCTCACTCCGCGGACAGCCCGGCCGAAGCCTCGCGGTCCACCCGGAGGAGGCACGACCGGTCCGGCGCACGCACCGCGGACGGGGCGAACGAAACGTGCGTAAAGGCTTGTGAATCGGACACTACGGAAACGTAACCTGTCCGTTCTCCTGGGCGCTCGGAACCCGGAGATCGTGCGATTCCCAGGCGCCGGGAGGTGTATGAGGTTGTACGAACTCGTGCCCTGACCGCATCAAATGCGCAAAGTCGGCCGAGTCTCCCCCTGCCCCCATGGGAGGATTGAGCCGCCCTCAGCACTATTGCGTATCTGCGCATCCCCCTGGAGATCGCTGGGTGGCTCGACGACCTAGGAAGGTGAATCGTGCGTACATCCCAGCGCACGAAAACGGCACCCACCGGAGCCACGGTGGAGTCATGGGCCGAGGTGTCCCCGTACGTCAGGTCCGTGAAGGCCAGGCCGGCGCCCCGGCTGGACTGGTACGCCAAGTACCGCATCCTCCTGGTCGCCAGCGACTTCGCGGTGGTCAACTTCGCGCTGGCCGTCACCTTCTTCTTCCTGTTCGTGCCGCAGGACCACCTGCAGGGCCTGGGCGGCGTCTCCTACGTGGTGGCCTCGCCCGTGCTCGCGCTGTTCTGGCTGGCGGTGCTCGCCGAGAAGGACTCATGGTCGAAGCGGATCATCGGCTCCGGCCTGCAGGAGTACCGCCGCGTGATCAGTGCCAGCGTGCTCACCTTCGGCGCCCTGGCGATCTTCTCGTTCTGCACCAAGGCGAGCGTGTCGCGCGCCCTGTTCGTGACCGCGCTGCCGGTGGGGATCTCGCTCCTCCTGCTCTCGCGGTGGACGCTGCGGAAGTGGCTGGTGTGGATGCGGTCCCAGGGCCGGGCGCTCACCCCCGCACTGGTCGTCGGGACGGGGCCGACCGTGCTCTCCGTCGTCCGCGACATTAGGCGCAACCCGTCGGCCGGCTACGCCGTGGCCGGGGTCTGCGTGCTCGGCGACCTCGACCTTGAGGACGACCTGGAGCTCGGACGGCTGCGGATCGTGGACCGCAACCACCTCGAAAGCGAAGTGGGCCTGAGCCGCTACGGCGCCGTGATGGTGGCCGACGGCCTGAGCAGGGACGAGAGCCGCGACCTGGCCTGGCGTCTGGAGAACCGGCCGGTCGACCTGCTGTTCCTCCCCCGCGTGATGGACGTGGCCGGCCCGCGCATGACCATGAGCGACGCCGAGGGCCTGTCGCTGGTGCACGTGGACCTCCCCCGGTTCACCGGTACGAAGCTCGTCCTCAAGCGGGCGTTCGACGTGGTGTTCTCCGCGATCGCCCTGGTGCTGCTGGCCCCGTTGTTCCTGGTCGTCGCCCTGCTGATCAAGCTCGACGACGGCGGCCCGGTCTTCTTCCGCCAGCAGCGGGTGGGACGGTGGGGAGAGCCGTTCACGATCCACAAGTTCCGCACGATGTGCATCGACGCCGAGGCGAAGATCGACGCGCTCATCGCGGCCCAGGGCGGCACGGCCCTGCTGTTCAAGCTCGAGCACGACCCGCGCATAACACGCATCGGACACATCCTGCGCAAGTACTCCATCGATGAGCTTCCGCAGTTTTGGTCGGTGCTTCGTGGTGGCATGAGCGTCGTGGGCCCCCGCCCACAGGTGGCGCGCGAGGTGGCTGAGTACACCGACGTGCACCATCGCCGCCTCCTGATCAAGCCCGGCATCACCGGCCTCTGGCAGGTGAATGGACGTTCGGAGTTGTCGATGGAGGAGAGCATCAGGCTCGACCTGCGCTACGTCGAGAACTGGTCGCTCGTGGGGGATCTTGTCGTGATCATGAAGACGGTGGGCGTCGTGCTGCGTCCCAGCGGAGCCTTCTGATGAGCGGAGCCAGCGAAGCCGGCCTATCCGAGACGGGAGCGACAAGCCTACGGGTGTGCGTTGTGTCGACGTACTTCGCTCCTGAGACAACCGGGAACGCACCCTACGCGACCAGCTTGGCGAACGGCTTGGCCAAGCGCGGCCATAGAGTGACTGTTCTCGCCGGAGCGCCGCACTACCCTGGTTGGGCGATCCGGCCGCGGGACGAATGGCTGCCGGTGGAGAACAGCGCCTCGCTGACCGTCCGCCGATTTGTGTCGTACGTGCCGTCCAGCCCCGGCTTCCTCCAGCGTTTGCGCTACGAGCTGGGGTTCGGCGCCAAGTTCGCTCGCAGCCTGCCGAGCGACAGCGACGTCGTCGTGTTACTCAGCCCCTCCCTGTTCGGTGCAGCGCTCGTTCGTCTTCGCTGCGCGGTCTCGTCGAGTCGGCCGAGATACGCGCTCTGGATCCAGGATCTCTACAGCGCGGGCATGCGGGAGACCCCCGGCCCGACGGCTCGTCTCTTTGCTGGTCTCGTTCGGCTCGTTGAATCGGCGGTGGCGCGTTCGGTTGACGACGTCGTGGTCATCCACGAGAGGTTCCGGTCATTTGTGACCGCGGAACTGGGCGTGGAGGAGGGCCGCGTTGAGGTCATCCGAAACTGGACCCACGTTTCTGCTCCCGAGCCGATCGATCGAGCCAAAGTGCGCTCAGAGTTCGGGTGGAGCGATGACGAGGTCATCGCACTGCACGCCGGCAACATGGGTGCGAAGCAGGGCCTCGAGAACGTGATTGACGCCGCCAGATGGGCCGAGGAACGAGGCCTGCCCGTGCGCTTCGTGCTCTTGGGGGAGGGGAACCAAAGGGCCCAACTCATCGAGCGTGGCGTTGGCTGTGGCCGGCTGGAGTTCCTGGATCCGCTGCCTGAGGAGCGGTTCATGACGGCTTTGGCCGCGGCAGACGTGTTGCTCGTGAATGAACGGCCCAGCCTCAACGAGGCGGCGGTGCCGAGCAAGCTGACCAGCTACTTCGTCACCGGCAACCCGGTCGTCGCGGCAACCGATTCCACGAGCACGACCAGTGACGAGATGCGCGAGAGCGGTGCCGGCGCGATCGTCCCCCCTGGAGATCCGGGAGCGCTCGCTCGCGCGGTCCTCAGCATCGCCTCGTCCTGGGGTGATGCCGACCGGCGCCGTGGGCCTCGGTTCGTTGACCGGCTCCTGAGTGAACGGGCTGGAGTTGACCGCTTCGAAGCCCTGCTTCTTGGCGCTGACGCTTCGGGTGCCCGCGAGCCAGAAAGCGAAGACACTAGAGAGGACGCAGCGTGACTCGGAAGGCTCTGATCACTGGCATCACCGGTCAGGACGGCTCCTACCTGGCCGAGTTCTTGCTCGCCAAGGGTTACGAAGTGCACGGGCTCATCCGACGCGCGTCGACCTTCAACACCGCACGGATCGATCATCTCTATGTGGACCCGCACACCCCCGATGCGCGGCTCTTCCTTCACTACGGCGACCTCGACGACGGCGCCCGTCTGGTCAGCTTGATGCACTCGATCAGACCGGACGAGGTCTACAACCTGGCTGCCCAGTCGCACGTTCGGGTCAGTTTCGATGAGCCGGTGCACACCGCCGACACCGACGCCATGGGTGCAATCCGCCTCTTGGAGGCGGTGCGCAGCAGTGGCGTCCACTGCCGCTACTACCAGGCGTCCACCTCGGAGATGTTCGGCGCCACGCCACCGCCACAGAACGAGAACACCCCGTTCTATCCGCGGTCGCCCTATGGTGCAGCGAAGGTCTACTCATACTGGGCCACGCGCAACTATCGCGAGGCCTACGGCATGTTCGCTGTGAACGGCATCCTGTTCAACCATGAATCGCCTCGCCGCGGAGAGACTTTCGTGACCCGGAAGATCACGCGCGCCGTGGCCAGGATCAAGGCCGGGCTGCTCGATTCGGTCTACATGGGCAACCTCGATGCTGTCCGCGACTGGGGCTACGCGCCCGAATACGTCGAAGGCATGTGGTTGATGCTGCAGGCCGATGAGCCCGAAGACTATGTTCTGGCCACCGGAGTGGGCTATAGCGTTCGGGAGTTCCTGGAGGCGGCCTTCGAACATGCCGGCCTCAATTGGCCCGACCATGTGAAGTTCGATGCCCGATACCTCCGCCCAACCGAGGTGGACGCCCTCATGGGAGATGCGAGCAAGGCTGAGCAGCAGTTGGGCTGGAAGCCGAGGGTGCTCGGCGACGAGCTCGCGCGCCTGATGGTCGACGCAGACATCGAGGCGCTGGAGTGCGAGGGGCGGAAGTGGATCGACCGACCGAACTTCCTCGGCGCCCAGAAGGTCAGCGCATGACCGGCTTCACTCCAGGACCGCTGGATCGCAACGCCCCGTTCTACGTGGCCGGCCACCGTGGTCTCGTAGGCTCGGCGATCTGGCGCAAACTCACGGCGGAAGGTTTTGCGAACCTGATCGGGCGCACCTCGGGAGAGCTCGACCTGCGGGACCGCCGCGCGACATTCGCCTTCATGCGGACGGTCCGACCGCGCTACCTCGTTCTCGCTGCTGCAAAGGTTGGCGGAATCATGGCCAACAGCACCTACCCCGTCGACTTCCTTTCAGACAACCTGCAAATTCAGACGAACGTTCTGGACGCGGCCGTAGACGTTGAGGTCGAGCGCCTGCTGTTCCTCGGGTCGTCGTGCATCTATCCCAAGGACTCGCCACAGCCGATCAAGGAGGAGTACCTCCTCACCGGCCACCTCGAGCCGACCAACGACGCCTACGCGATTGCCAAGATTGCCGGCATCATTCACGTCCAGGCAGTCAGGCGTCAGTACGGTCTTCCGTGGATCTCGGCTATGCCGACCAACCTTTACGGGCCGGGCGACAACTTCTCCACCCATTCGGCGCACGTCCTCCCTGCCCTAATCCATCGCTATGAGGAGGCGGTTCGTCAACGGGTCGCCGCGATCACAAACTGGGGTTCTGGCGAGCCGCGCCGAGAGTTTCTCCATGTTGATGACATGGCAAACGCTTGCCTTCACCTCCTCGAGCATTACGACGGCACGAGGCATGTCAATGTGGGCGCTGGGCGGGACGTCTCCATCAAGGAGTTGGCCAGAATGGTAGGTGACGCCACGGGCTTTGACGGCTTGGTACATTGGGACACAACCAAGCCGGACGGAATGGCGCGGAAGCTTCTCGACATAAGCGTTCTAACCAAGCTTGGGTGGGCCCCATGCAAAGACCTCTCCAACGGCATCGCGTCAACAGTGCAATGGTATCGGGAAAACAAGTCTGGAGCCCGCTTGTGAGCGTCAATGAGAATAGGGGCAGGTCCGAGTCGCCCCGCCGTTCCAGTTTGGCGGAGGGCACCTAATGGGTATCGGGGAAAAGAACGTGGCAATCAACGGCTACTACTTCACCGCTCCGGTGGGGCTTGGCGTCGTCACTCGATGCATATCGGAATGCCTCCCGATGGCCCATCTAGACATCGTCACCAGCGGATGGCCACTTGAGCCCAGGTTCAAGCCGTACTACGAACTCGGCTACGCATGGCGCCGCAGAGCATTCCAGGTTCGCATCCATCCCTACCTTGCCGCCGCGGTGGATAGCATGTCTCTTCTGGTGGTGCATGACCTAATCGGCAATGCGGGCACCCCGAGTTCGGTCCATAAGCTAGCCATAGCGCGCGCGGGGGCCTTGGCCACCGTTTCGCAGATGTCTCGAGTTGCCATCAGCCAGCGCTTCGGACGCGAACCCACCGTGATTCCGATATATCCGGCGAGCGAATTTTACGAAATGCCACGCCATATTGCAGACCGGTCAACCACGAAACAAGGTCCAACTCTGGGCTACTGGAGCGGCTACGGTTCCCACAAGGCCTGGGAGCTACTTGATGATCTCTCCCTTTCCAAGATTGGGCAAGTGTGGGCGGCGGGCTGTTATCCTCGAAGTGCCGCCAAGGTCAAGTCGTGCGGAAGGCTAGACCAAGAAGGCTTGATCAGGCAAATCGACTTGACAGATGTTGGAATCTTCCCGTCGCGGGCGGAGGGGTTCGGGCTTCCCCCCCTGGAAAGCGCGCTTCGCGGCGTGCCGATCGTCGTGCGCAACCTTCCCGCGTATCATGAATTCCTTGACTTTACCAAGGATGGCCTGTTTCCCTTTGATTCGGACGAGGAAATGCCCCGCGCGATCTTCCGCGCTCTAGAATTTGGGCGACGGGATCGCCCCCTTGATTGCGTGAGGAATGACAGTCTCGCCCGCGTGCGGTCGGATCTGAGAGCTGCGCTCCTCGAGGTCCTTTCCACAATAGGACGCTGACCGTGCTTGTGAGCGCCAGATTGTGGCTCCCTGAGCACGGCGGGCATCTAGATCCCGCTCTTGGGGAGGAACCCGAATGTGATCTCCGTCCACGCTGGCTGGGCCGGACGTGGGTTTCCCCCGGAGCAATGGCGTCGATCGGTGCCGGTCATCTGTGGGCTAGAGGCCTATCGGTTCCCGGCGGGTCTGGCGACCGGAGTGTGACCGGGCTCAAGCAGGGCAAGACACACCGGCGGGGGCCAACCAACGCCCACGACGTGGCACCCCCCTCAACGGCGCGAAGCCTCCGCAGTCCCTGCTCGCGAAACCGGCACCACGGTGAAGCCAGAGAGGGGGAGCCCATATGTCGTGCCTCCTGATCACCGAGTGCGATATCGCAACGACTTCCCTAGGCAGGCAACGCAGGGACGCGTCGCTAGCTGCTTGGGCTGAGGGCGCCGCGGCCGGCAAGGTAGCTCACGTCTCCGTGCTCGCGGCCGAAGGAGAGCTGTCTCGCTTCCGGCGTACCATGCGCGTCATAGGCTGGCGTCCCCCGGCCTGGCACGGACGACGGCCCGTTTTGATTCTGAGCGCGCTTGCTGCGCCGCACATGGTTGTACTCGGTCTACTGCTATCAAGGCGACATCGGGTAGTAATCGACGTCTGTGACAGCTGGCTCCTGCTCGCGCGGGCTCAAGCATCGCAGGGATCTCCCAGGTGTCTCGTGTCGCTAGCCACTTGGATGGTTCTGCGTTTCCTGAGCGGGAGATGCCTCCTTGCCTATATTTCGGATAGGGATGCCAATGCCGATCGCTTCCCGCCCTCCTTGCACAGGTCCTTTGTGATTCCGCAAATCGTAGCCGAGGAGCAGCTTTTGGGCCTGAAGCCCGTGGCCTACCCGCTCAGTAGAATTGTTGTCGCATTCGACCCAAAGTCGCTTCACAACCGACGGGGAACGTCGAGGTATCTCCCCGCTCTGGCGGAATGGGCGGACCGCGACGGAGTGAGCCTTGAAGTATTTGGCGGCATTCCTGCGGCCTTGCTGCCCCCGGGGGTTTCTCGTGCTGCGTGGGTGGACAACCTCGTCGATGTCTACACGGGCGACACCGCCGTCTTCGTGACCAACGTGGCTGGCAGTGGTATTCCAAATAAGGTACTCGAGGCCAGTGCTGCCGGGCGCCCCCTAATCATGCACGAGTCACTCACCTACCTCTTGCCCTACGTGGCAGTTCCAGTGTGGCTGTTTCGAAGCGCCGAGAGCATTGGAGAGGCTTCGAGTGCTTGCGTGAATGGGCGGCCCGCGGTGCCGTCGAATATGAGACCCGCCGCGGAACCCTGTCAGCCGAAATGGTCATTCACGTGCGTCGAGGCGAAGCTGTGAAGCAGCATCAGGCGGATCGGGTCATGGGTGCACTGGGAGCCGGCCTTGTCCTTCTCCAACGATTTTCACTCCCATTCACCGAGGGCGCAGTATCAATATCGGCCCTGGCTCTGTCTATGGCCTTCCTAGGCATGGTGATTCTGCGGATCGCGACCATCGATCCAACTAGGCTTCTGGTCATCTTCCTGGTCCTGGCGCTAAGCGGTGCAATCTTGATCACCATTGGCGGCTCGGTCGCTTCACTCGCCCTGATCGCTGCCATATGGGTCGCCGCAGTTGCAGCATTCCCGGACGCCAGCCGACTGCAGCGGGCGGCGCTTGCGGGAGTTGTACACGCCACTATTCTGGCATGCACCCTAGCGCTCGTACAAGCGATAGTGAGCTTTCTCAATGGAGCGTTGCTTGACCCGGTATCTGAGCTCCCGGAAAGTTGGTTGGTACAAGGCTTCAATACCTCGGACCCCATCTCGTTCGGTGAAAGCTTGATGAAATCCAACGGCATGCTATTTCTCGAACCATCGCTGCTATCCCTATTCGCCGCACTATCTCTTTTGGCCGTCGTCGTTGGGGCAGTTGGCGAGCGCTGGGATTCGCTGCGGACTCTGATAGTGTTCGCTATCCTTGTGGGCGGCTGGATGACATCTGTGGCGGCCTCGGGGATGGTCGTGCTTCCATTTCTCGTGGTCGGGATCGTAGCGCGTGGGCGCCGGGCATGGGCGCCGCTAGCCCTCGTCGGTGTGGGCGCAGGCGCCGCACTAGCCGCGCTCCCAGCTTGGTCTAGTGCGCTCGCCCACCGCGTCTTTACCACCAGTCTCGAAGTCGGGAGCAATGAGGCTCGCCTTGTGCGACCGTACCAGTATCTGTTGGCGCGATCACTGGATGCTGAAGCGATCTTCGGCTTTGGGCCTGGGGCTGCGCGCCAATACGTTCGGTCGCTGTACTCCGGCTGGCAGAGCGAGATCGCCACACCTACCATGGCTAAGCTCGGTTTTGAGTACGGGCTCGTAGGGCTAGTCGTCGTCATCTTGATTGTTCTGCTTGTCCTCCGCGGATCCAAGCTGCCCTGGCTAATGCGTGGGGCGGTGGTTGTGGCGGTCCTCGTTCCGACCGACGGGCTCACGAACGTGTTGCTAGCGGGCCTTGCGATTCTGTGCTCGCTTCCCCAAGGCCCGGAGCGGAGGATCTGTCCCAACGGCTTGGCCAAAGTTCCCCTCTCCACAAACCAGTCGGGCGCTTCCACAGACAGCTCGCTCAGAGCTGCATATTCGATTGGACGCCGAACATGGTAACTATTGTGTGGAATGCTGCGGGCTTATCGCGCTCTATGTCCGGCATTGAGCGCCTCGCGGTTGCGTACACCCGTCACTTGACGGAGAAGGACCCCGAAGCCAAGCAGGTCTTCATTGCCGAGAGTCAGTACGAATGGCTCGACCACATCGCTTCATCCGTGGAGGTCCGCCTGGTGCCGCACCTCCCGGGTACTGTCTTGGCTCCTCGATGGAGCGGACGTCTTGGTAATGCGGCTTGGCATAGCTGGGCTAATCCGCTAGTGCCTAGGTTGAGAATCCGGAGACAATACAGTTTCACAATTCATGATTGGACGCCATTTGAACCGGGAACCATGCTAGCGCGCCACCGCGCACTCTGGCAGGCGGCCATCCTCCTCAACGTGCAGGAGGCTGGAGCAGTACATTTGACCACTGCGGGTTTGCTAGACGCGGCGCCGAGGTGGCTCGTGCCGGTTCTTGAACGCAACACCTTGTTGGTGGGCGGCGACGTGCCAACGCTCGCGGTGGGGCAGGCACGTGCTTCGGCGGGTGAGCGCTATGCCCTGGCGGTCGGTACCATGATCCCTCGAAAACGATTTCGCGAGACTATTGAGATCTGGAATCATTTGCCCTCTGCACCCGTGCCCCGGCTCCTCTTCGTCGGACGCGGGACAGAGGAACTCGGTGAGGGCCCTCGGCACCGCGGCCTCGGGTTCGTAGACGACGCCTCCCTCGCAGCTCTGCTTGCTTCGGCGTCGCTGCTTGTATCTCTGTCGGATGCGGAGGGCTTGAACCTGCCGGCTCGCGAGGCGCTGCGGGCGGGGGTACCAGTGGTTGGCAGGTGTGGCTCGCTGGGGCCGCTCGTCGGGCGACCTGCAGTCTTCGTACTCGATGAGATGTCTTGGGCTAACAAGGCGGCCGCTGCAAACGAGATGGTGGCCTTGGTTCGGCAGGCGCTCGCGGTGACCGCCAGTCCGCAGGCCTACGTTGGCGACGGGGATGCGTTGTGCGACCATCTCCTTCGGGTCGCCACACGCAAAGGCGGAACAGAATGAAGGTCTTGGCATTGGTTCCTCAACTGCGGAACGCCGTCTTGGAGTGGCCGCGCGAAGGTCGGGAAATTCTCTATTTCTCGCGGAGGGCGGAGACTGACCCGGAGTTGGAGCGCGCGACGCCGAACGTTCAGCGGTTCTCTTGGCGAAAGGTCTGCGCCTTCGCGCGAGATCCTTCGGTTGTCGCCATCGAAGTAGGCGAGCCGATGTGGGCTCGCGAGTGGCCGAAATGCTTCGGCGTCGTGGTCTTCATCAAGCTCGTGCGGCGCGTGCGGCGACTGCCCAGGGTCGTCGTCGCGACGTATGCAATCGAGAATCTCGGCTGGGAAGAGCGTTTCCTCTTGCCCCAACTGGACTCCCGTCCCGCAATCAACTTGCTCTTTGCCAAGAGCGCACGAGTGATCTTCGACCTCTCGTCAAGGTTCGTTCTCGACATGATTATATTCGGCAGCTCTGGCGCACAAGCCAATTATGGAGTGTCGATGCCCCGTACCATGAGGGGCGTACGAAGTTCGCGACTGCCAACGGATTGGTCACGTTGCGCCTGCCTCCGGCCAATGCCTGTCGGTACGTCAAATGCCACTCCGCCGCGCCGCCGTGTGGTGCAGTTCCTTGGTGAGGCTCAGAGGCGTAAGGGCATTGATGTGCTCCTTGCGGCATGGGGTCTTGTTGTGCAGTCGCACCCGGGCGAAGACTTGAGCTTGGTCTTGACTGGCCCTGGGTGCGAGCTAATCGAGCCGCGCGCGACTTCCATCGTGGTCGAGCATGCAGTCGCGAGGGGTCTGATCTACAGGAAACTCGCCGCGGCGGATGTCGTTGTCCTCCCGAGCCGCCGAGTTCGACGGTGGCGAGAACAACAGGGCCTCCCAATCGGCGAGGGCATCCGGCACGGGTGCCGCATTGTCACCACCACGGAGACCGGCTTGGCGGCTGATTTGGACGGGCGCTCTGACGTATGGATCGTCCCACCGGAGAGCCCAACCGAGCTCGCGGCAGCCATCTCAGCCGCTCTCAGCGACCCGCCACCTCCGCGGTCCTGCGACGAGACCTACGCCCATGCTGATAGCACCCGGGCGGCAATCTGGAGCCTGATGTGCGGAGGGTCCTAATTTGTCATTGGGCGATCAGGCGCTCAGCTTGTCTTGTCGGCCGGGGCAGGCGGTAGTGAGGGCCCAAACGAATGTACACATCTCGTCTGGGAGCCATGGCGTCCGTATCGCGGCGATCGTAAGCCAGGCGGCGGCATTCTTCCAGGCTCTCAGCCTAATCGCCGCCTTTGGGGCTGGACGCCTGACGGATGCCGTAAACCTTTTTGGTCTGCTTGCTGCCGCTCCAATGGCGATAGTTGCCCGAGGAATCGTGCTACCTTACGCCATGGTTCGTCCCGGCTTTTCGCGCTGGCGGCAACTGAACGTGGGAGCTGTAATCTTGGGGGGCGCGTTGGGCCCTGCCGGAGCAGCATATCTAAACTGGACGGGATCCTATTCAGGAGTTGACTTGCTCATGCTTGGTGCGGGGTTCGGAGCCATGGGTATGACCTTGTCAGCCGCCTCAATGCGAGCCTGCCGCCTTGCGTGCGAAGGACGCCCCGTCACGATCGCAGCCGTAACCATCCCGACGAATGTGGCGTTTGGGGCTGCCGCGTGGGTCCCATTGGGTGCACCTGAAGCTCGAATTTGCGTTGCCGCGGTCCTGGCAGGCGCCATCCAAGCCCTCATTACGTCGAGAATTCGTACCCGTCTTCCTGGCGCTGCTGAGCTGGCCAGAGGTTTGGCGGGGGACCGGTCGCAGTTGGTTAGCCTTGCGGCCGGCGCCCTGGTCGGGTACGCCGGACCAACCGTACTCCAGACCATGGCGGCCACGCTCCCGCCGGGACAACTCGCAATCCTGGGCTTGATAGCAAAAGTGCTCGGTGCCTTGGTGAACCTGGGAATCGGTGCAGCGCTTCTGGCCAGATCTAACTGGATGGCCGCCGGAACAAAGCCACTTCAAGGCGTGTTGAGCGCAGTTGTTGCCGGCACGTGGTGGGTATCGCTAGTTGTTGCTCTGCTTCCGATGCCTGACAGCTACCGGCCTGTAGCGGTCGCTGCGGCTTTATGGTTCGGCCTGTCCTGCTGGGCCCTCATAGTGAACAAATGGATCCAACTCGCGGGCGATTCGGCGGCATTGCGCACATCGGCATTCGCAGGTGCGGGCTCCTATATAGTAGCCGCATCGGTATTCTGGATTATGCATACCGGGCCGGGGTTCATGTTCGCATCGTGCATGCCGCTCTTGGTGGGCATCGTCGTTTGTGAACTCTACCTTCGGAGTTGGCGAGCGCTGCTCGCTCTGGTCATAGCGGTAGCTAACGTGTCCTTGGTGCTGCTAGGAGATACTTGGCTCGTAGTCGCTGTCGGCACCCTGGCGACGTCCCTGCCAACCTTCTGGTATCTCATGCGTGAGCGTCCGCGGCCGGCCCCCTGAGCCGAACCACCGGCGCTCTTCTACGGGCCCGAGGCCGGGCCCGATTGAACCGGGTTGGACCGCGCGTCACTGGCATGTTGCGGCGTTGTGATCGCAGAACCGAGGTGTGCGCTCGGACCTGAATCGGCACATTCGGAGACTGCCGAGTCCTGGAGGGTTGAGCACTGGGTGCGAACATGGCGGGTGCCAGCCATGCCGGGGCCCGCCATCCATTGGGGCGCGGTGATCTGGGGGTGGACAGCTTGGCCACCGATGAGGTTGGCCCTTGACCGGTGTAGATCCATTCCGGGGGCGAACGGCGCGGCCCGATCCCCTTCGAAGGCTTGATCAGAAGCCGCCCACCTGGACCCATGGTGAGATGTGGCTCGTTACAGGATTCCCTGCAAGGTATTCTTTCCCCTTCAACACTTGGACCAGGCCCCCCATGAAAGCACCAAGTCGCCACGCCCATCGAGGCAGTAGTGCTTTGCTTTCGGCGCGTAGGTACATAGACCCTTTCCCACGCACTTCGATGCCGAAGGGGCACAAGCGGTAGCCCAGGACGGAACAGGTGCGGACCCTGTCAACCGCGCCCAGGCAAGTGAGCAGGACTACGGAGGCTCGCGGGCCAGTCGGCCCCACGTTAGTGGCGCATCACCGGCTCAGCGCGACCTAGCCTTCTTCGCCCTGTGTGAAGCTGGCACCCCTGTGGCGGTGACATTATCTGGGAGGTCGTCAACCACTACAGCGTTTGCTCCCACTACAACATCATCGCCAACGAAGATACCTCCTAGCAGCTTTGAACCAGCGCCAAGCACAACGTTGTCGCCGATGGTGGGTTGGCCGGGCCGGGAGCCATCGCCGATCGTGACTCCCTGGTAGATAAAGGCATTCGTGCCGATTCGCACCTGCGAGCCTATGACAATCCCGACACTGTGTGCGATGACGAGGCCTGGGCCGATCCGCGCATTCGGGTCAATTTCTGCTCCTGTGGCACTGATGCACGCGGCATGTAGCATGGACGCGAGCGGCCGGCTAAACGCGTACCGTCTGGCGAGTTGGCTCATGCGAGTGAGGACGATGGCCTGAAATCTCCTTACAAAGACAACGCGTGCGACAAGGGCGAGCACACGAGCGCTCCCACCGCTCGGCTGTCGCAACATGTTCGCCATATCCGCTCGAAGGAGTTCAAGGGGGGAATGGGTGTGAGCATTTCCTGCCATCCGGCTACTGCCTCCATCGAGTGATCTATTGAGTTGAGGTTTGGGTTTCGATGCATTAACTACGGCCGAGACTGACCGCGGAGCCCGAACATACCGCAGCCATGGTCTCATATTCCTCCGCGGCCTCCTCCGCGTCATTCGCCTCGGCCAGCTCAATCGTCAACGCATGCAGTACCTGAGTCCTAGCTTGCCGACGGCGGCACACCCCGTGGCGCTTCCTGGCTGGCCCGGGTGCGTCACGTCGATGGGTTCCTCCTGCAGCCCAAAGGTTCTTCTAGGGCACTGAGAACGGAAGTTCTCGCCGGCGGCCCCGTCTGCAGCCGAGCCCGACCGGTCAGCACGACCATTGACGGGATATGTCAAGCGACAAGGCTGCAGGCCGGCGGGAGAAATTGCGTACACTAGGATAGACCCCCGTTGATGCACAACCACCCGAAGGCGAGCCGTGGAGCTGACCGATTACCTGCGCCTACTCCGTAAGTATTGGGCGAGTCTGATCCTCATCCTCGTTGCGGGCATGGGCAGCGCCGCGGGTGCGTCGGCGCTGATGGCTCCTACCTACACAGCCTCGGCCGGGGTCTTCCTCACCGTCAACAGTGGTGACACAGCGGGCGAGCTCAATCAAGGCTCGAGCTACGCGGAAAACCAAGTGAAGTCGTACGCGCAGGTGATCACCGCGCCGGTTGTGCTCGAGCCCGTGATCACTGAACTGGGTCTGAAGGTGACCGTCGGGAAACTCGCCGAGCGCGTGACGGCCACAGTTCCGGTTAACACCGCCATCGTCAACATCGACGTCACGGGTGCTGACCCGGCTGAGACCGCGGCCGTCGCCAATGCGGTAGCCGAGCAGCTCATCCTCGTGGTGGACGAGCTGTCGCCCCAGTCGCAGGGTGGGAGCAAGACGGTGAGGGCTAGCATCATCACCCCAGCCAGCGTGCCGGTCGAGAGGACCTCACCGCGCGTCCTGTTGAACCTGGCCCTCGGCGCGCTCGTCGGCCTGCTGCTCGGCGTCGGCCAGGCGGTGCTGCGGTTCCGTCTTGACACCACCGTGGTGGGGCTGGACGACATCGCGGACGTCACCGACCGGTCCGTGGTCGGCACCATCGCCTTCGACGCCGACGCCAAGGAGCACCCGCTCATCCTCGAGGCGGCACCCCACTCGGTGCGGGCCGAGGCCTACCGCCGCCTGCGCACCAACCTGCAGTTCCTGAACCTCGGCAGCCGCCGGCGCTCGATCGTGCTCACCTCGTCCATCGCCGGAGAGGGCAAGAGCACCACCTCCATCAACCTGGCTGCCGCCCTCGCCGACACCGGCCAGTCGGTGCTGCTCGTCGACGCCGACCTTCGCCGTCCCGCGCTCGCCAGCTACCTCAACCTCGACGGCAGCGTCGGCCTCACCGACGTGGTGATCGGACGCGCTGCCCTGGCCGACGTGGTCCAGCCCATCGGCCGCGGGAACCTGCACGTGCTGCCGTCCGGCCAGATCCCGCCGAACCCGTCCGAGCTGCTCGGCTCCGAGCCGATGCAGGCACTGCTGGCCGAGGCGAGCGACCGTTACGACATGGTGCTGCTCGACTCCCCACCGCTCCTGCCGGTCACCGACTCGGCCCTGCTGTCGCACCTCGCCGGCGGCGCGCTGCTCATCGTCGGCAGCGGCTCGGTGAAGAAGCCCGAGCTCGCCGGGGCGATCGACGCCCTCGAGGCGGTGGACGCCAGCCTGCTCGGCCTCGTGCTCAACCGCGTGCCCACCGACCGGCAGGGACGCTACGGCTACCACCACCACTACTACTACCAGCGCCACAGCACCGTCGGTGAGCTGCGCGTCGACGAGACCGCGCACCGGCAGAGCCGGCGCTCCGTCCCCGTCTCCCCCGTCGAGCTCATCGAGAGCGGTCGGTGACCACGGACGCCGCCGCTCCCCCGCGCGTCCTGGCGGTGTGCACCGCCAACATCTCCCGCTCCCCCGCCGTCGAACGGCTGCTGCGTCATCGTCTCGGTGCCGACGTCGAGGTAGGGAGTGCCGGCGTTATGGCCCTCGTCGGCGAGCCGATCGACCCGCCGGTGGCTGCCTTCCTCACCGCGCGCGGGGTGAGCCCGGACGGGTTCGCGGCCCGCCAGGTCACCCCGTCCCTCCTCCGCGATGCCGACCTGGTCCTCACCCTCACCCGTGAGCACCGCGCGAGCGTGCTCAGCCTCCTCCCGGCCGGCGTGCGGCGCACCTTCACGTTGCTCGAGTTCAGCCGGCTCGTCGGCTCCCTCGACCTCACGGGGGCTGCCGGGCCGACCGAGCCGGACGGTCCCGGCGACAGGCTGCGCCGGCTGGTGCCTTTGGCCGCGGCGCAGCGGCCGTTCGCTCCGCGTGTGGCCGGGGCTGACGACGACGTGCCCGATCCGTTCGGTCGTGGTCGCGAGGCGTACGCCCGCTCGCTGGCGCTCATCGAGGGCGCGACGGCCCGGCTCCTCGCCGTGCTGGCCGGCTGATCCCGAGCACGTTCGGGCGCCGGTAGCGCCATGAGGAGAGCCACGCTCAGCAGGGTTACCACCCTTGTCAGGCTGGGATTCCCGGACTATAATCGAACACGTGAGCGATGAAGTGCTGGAGGCGTGGATCGACAACGATCCGGAGCCGGACGCGCACATCGAGGTGCTGGAACACCTGGTCGAGCGGCTCTTGGCGGAAGAGGCGGCCGGCCCCCAGTGGTGGCGGCTCACCGACAGTGCCGTCCTTGCCGAGTTGGAGCGGCTCCAGGTCGAGCTGACCCGGCTGCAGGCGCGTCGGCTGGCGTTGCTCGCCGAGGCCGAGAAGCGGGAGGCGACGCTGCGCCTCACCGGGCTGCCCACCGCCGGGTGGCTGTCCGACCACAACACCCACGGGGCCCGGTCGGCCCGCGAGGAGGTGCGGCTGGCGATCCGGCTCACCCAGCAGCCGCTCGTCGCCGGGGCGATGGCGCGCAGGACGCTGTCCATCGAGCAGGCCGCCGCGATCACCTCGGGGGTCGAGCGGCTGCCCGACGGGCTGGGTCAGGAGCAGCGCCGCCAGGTCGAGCAGCACCTCGTCGAGCTCGGCCGCGAGTTCGGCCCGTACGCCCTTGCCCGGCTGGCGAACCGTGCGGTGGAGGTCGTCGCCCCCGAGATCGCCGAGGACGCCGACCGCAGGGCGCTCGACCGCATGGCGGCGGCCCAGCAGCGCGGCCGGTTCCTGACCTGGCACCACGACCCCGACGACGGGTCGCTCCTGCTCAAGGGCAAGCTGCCCGCGGTCGCCGGCCAAAAGCTCGTCGGGCTGCTCCGCGCGATCGCCACGAACCAACGCAACAGCGCCGCCCTGGCCGGGCTGGAGGTGGACCGGTCACAGGCGAACGCGGACGCGCTCGTCGTCATAGCCGAGCACTTCGCCGGCTGCCGCACCTCCCGACGCCGCAGCGGTGAGCGGGCACGGGTCCTGGTACGGATCGACTACGACACCCTGCTCAGCCGGCTCGGCGCCGCGACCCTGGTCGAGCCCGACCAGCCACTCTCCCCACGCGAGGCCCGGCTGCTCGCCTGCGACGCCGCCATCCTGCCGATGGTCATGGGCAGCACCAGCTCGGTCCCCCTGGACGTGGGCCGTTCACGGCGGCTGTTCACCGGCACGCTACGCGACCTCGTCCTGTCCCGCGACCAGGGCTGCGCCTTCCCCGGCTGCGACCGCAGCCCAGCCGAATGCGACATCCACCACCCCACACCCTGGTGGGCCGGCGGCGCAACCAGCCTCCACAACGCAGTGACGCAATGCAGCTACCACCACCACCTCGTCGAACCCGACCCCCACCAGCCACCCGAAACCCAATGGGCCATCCGATTCGACGAACACGGCTTCCCCGAATTCGGCGCACCCGAAGGCCTCAACGCGCCACCCGGCCAACGCCGATGGCGACAACACCACCGCTACGCCACGCTCCGCTGACGCCGCCCGTCCGTGGCCTCGTCCTGCCTGCTCACGTCCAGCCCACTCCCGCCCTCAGCGGGCAGGGCTGTGCGCTCGCTGCCGGAGGACGCGCAGCTCAGTCCGTCTTCGCGTTGAGGGAGTCGATGAGCGCCTGCACCTCGGCCTCCGGCTGCCCGCTGAAGCCGACCAGGGCTGCGATCGGCATCGCAGCCATCATCCGCATGAGGTCGGGGTCCGGGTCGCCGAGGATGCCGGTGATCATCCCGCCCAGCGCCTCCGCGAAGGCGGGCACCGTCATCGCCTCCTCCACGGTGGAGGTCATCGTCACCGGTCGGGCCGGCTCGGTGCCGGCCAGTTCGACCGTCGCCTCCAGACGGAGGTCGCGGCTGGAGGCACCCACCGCGACGGTGTAGGTGCCGCCCTCGACCACCCAGCCACCGTCCAGCACGCTCCAGTAGGCGAGGTCGTCGGAGGGGATCGTGATCTCAACCGTCCCCGACTCCCCCGGCTCGAGGGAGATGTCGGCGAAGCCCTTCAGCTCCCGCGGCACCCGCACGACCTTCGAGGCCGGCAGCGACACGTACGCCTGCACCACCTCGCGCCCGGCGCGCTGACCGGCGTTGGTGACGGTGAGCGAGACGGCCAGCCCGTCGCCGGTTGCCGCGACCGAGAGGTCGGAGTAGGCGAAGCGGGTGTAGGACAGCCCGTGGCCGAACGGGAAGGCGACGTCGGCCTTCGCGGCGTCATAGCCCCGGTAGCCCACGAACAGTCCCTCCCCGTAGCGGACGCCACTCAGGTCGCCGGGGAAGTGCAGGAAGGACGGCACGTCCTCCAGGCGGCGCGGGATCGTCTCGGTGAGCTTGCCGGACGGGTTCACGACCCCGTACACCACGTCGGCGAGGGCCGCACCCCCAGCCTGGCCGAGCAACCAGCCCTCGACGATCGCGCGCACCCGGTCGGCGAACGGCAGCAGCACCGAGGAGCCGTTGGACAGCACCACCACCACGTTGGGGTTGGCCGACAGCAGGTCCTTCAGCAGCGCCAGTTGTTCGGCGGGCAGGTCGCACGTGTCGCGGTCGTACCCCTCCGATTCGTGGCTCTCCCCCAGCCCGAGGAACGCCAGCACCACGTCCGCGTCCCGGGCGACCGCGATCGCCTGGTCGTGCGCGTCGGGCGGCAACTCCTGGCCGGGGGCGGTGGTGAAGCCGGGCGCGAACGGAACCTCGTGGCCAACCAGCGCGGTGATCGCATCGAGCGCGTTGTCGAGCCGGGTGGGGTTCACCCGCGACGACCCGGCGCCCTGGTAGCGCGGCGTGCGGGCGAACTCGCCCACGACCCCCACCTTGGTCCCGGGGGCCAGCGGCAGGATGCCGTCGTTGGACAGCAGCACCACGGACTGTTCGGCCGTCCGCCGGGCGAGCGCGTGGTGGGCGTCCACGTCGAAGCCGTCCGGCGAGTCCGCCTGCCCGGCCATCGCCTTGCGCACCATCGCCTCGACCCGTCCGGCGGCCCGCTCGATGGTCGCGGCGTCGATCTCGCCCGCGGCGAGGGCGGCCCGCACCGCGTCCTCGTGGGCCTGGTTCGCCGGCATCTCGAGGTCGAGGCCGGCCTTCAGGGCGTTCACCCGGTTCCACACCGCGCCCCAGTCGGACACGACCACCCCGTCGTAGCCCCACTCGTCGCGCAGCACCTCGGTGAGCAGCCACGAGTTCTCGCTGACCTGGACGCCGTTCAGCTTGTTGTACGAGCACATGACCGTCCACGGCTTGGCCGTCCGGATCACCCGGGCGAAGCCGCGCAGGTAGATCTCGCGCAGCGTCCGCTCGTCCACCTGGGAGTCGCGGCGCATGCGGTCGGTCTCCTGGTTGTTGGCCGCGAAGTGTTTGACCGAGGTGCCCACCCCACCGCCCTGGATGCCCTTCACGAGCGCACTGGCCAGCTCGCCGGCCACCAGCGGGTCCTCGCTGAAGTACTCGAAGTTGCGTCCGCACAGCGGGGAACGCTTGATGTTCAGGCCCGGCCCGAGCAGGACGCCCACGTTCAGCGCCCGGCACTCCTCGGCGAGCGCGGCGCCGACCTCCTCGAGCATCGCCGGGCTCCAGGAGGACGCGAGCCCGACCGCCGGCGGGAAGCACGTGGCGGGCACCGACTCGTTGATCCCGATGTGGTCGGCCGAGGCGACCTGCAGGCGGACGCCGTGCGGCCCGTCCGTCATCGTCATCTTCGGCAGCCCGTCCTCGGGCAGCGGATGGGTGTTCCAGAAGTCCAGCCCCCCGGTGAGGGCGATCCTGGCGTCGGTGTCGGTCATGCTCTGCTCCTCAGGTTCGCGTGTCAGTCGACGTGGCCGGTGCGGGCGACCTCGGCGAACCACCGCGCGCTGGCCTTCGGGACGCGTTGCAGCGACCCGTCGACCCGGACGATGCCGAAGCGCTTCGCGTAGCCGTAGGCCCACTCGAAGTTGTCCATCAGCGACCACGCGAGGTAGCCGCGGACGTCCGCGCCGTCCGCCATCGCCGCGTGCACCGCTGCCAGGTGCGTCCGCAGGTAGTCGATGCGGTCGAGGTCCTCGACGTGGCCGGCCTCGTCCGGCCGGTCGTCGAAGGCGGCGCCGTTCTCGGTGATCATCATCGGCACGCCCGCGGGGCCGGTGTAGGTGGTGTGCAGCCAGGTCAGCAGGTTCCGCAGGCCGTCGGGGTCGATCTCCCAGCCCATGTCGGTGAGGGGCAGGTCGCGGAACACCTGGACGGCGTCGGGCGCGGCGATGTGCGGGGTGGGCCCGGACGCCACCTTCCCCGGCCCGGCGGCCCGGAAGACGTTGGTGGTGTAGTAGTTCACGCCCAGCACGTCGATCGGCGTGCTGATCGCGGCCAGGTCGCCGTCCACGACGAGTCCCTCCGGCCACACCGCGGCCAGGTCCTCGACGATGTCGGCCGGATAGGCGCCGGTGAAGATCGGGTCGGCGAAGAACCGGTTGGCCGTCCCGTCCACCCGGCGGGCCACGTCCACGTCGTCGGGGTGGTCGGACGCGGGCAGCGCCGGGGTGAAGTTGAGCGTGATGCCCAGCAGCGCCGACGGGTCGGCCGCGCGCAGCGCCTGCACCGTCCACCCCGAGGCCAGCAGCAGGTGGTGGGCCGCAGCGAGCGATGCGGCCGGGTCGGTCGCACCGGGAGCGTGGACGCCGGCGGCGTAGCTGAGGAACGACGAGCACCACGGCTCGTTCAGCGTCGTCCAGGTGCGCACCCGGTCGCCGAGCCGCTCGTGGACGGCGAGCGCGTAGTCCACGAACCTGGCGGCCGTGTCACGGGTGGTCCACCCACCCGGCAGCGACGCCGGCAGGTCCCAGTGGTAGAGGGTCAGCCACGGCGTGATCCCCGCAGCCAGGAGCTCGTCGACGAGCCGGGAGTAGTAGTCCATGCCGGCCGGGTTCACGCTGCCGTCGCCGTGCATCACGCGCGGCCACGACACCGAGAACCGGTAGGTGTCCAGGCCCAGGTCGGCCAGCAGCTCCACGTCCTCGCCGTAGCGGTGGTAGGAGTCGCAGGCCACCGCGCCGTCGTCGCCGTTCGCGATGGCCCCCGGAACCCGGCAGAACACGTCCCAGATGGAGTCCTCCTTGCCGTCCTCGCGCACGGCACCCTCGATCTGGTAGGCCGAGGTGGCCGTGCCGAACCCGAAGCCGGAGGGGAAGTCGATGCCCATTCGGGAGTCCTTTCAAGCAGGGCGGACCTGCCGTCCCCCGTTGGACGGCCGGTGGATCACCGCGGGGACGTCGGCTCAGCCGGCGCGGGGAGCCTTCAGGCTTCCCTTCAGGTCCGGCACGTCGGCGAGCAGCCGCTTGGTGTACTCGTTCTTCGGCTCGAAGATCACCTCGTCGGTGGTACCGCGCTCCACCACCACGCCGTGTTCCATCACCACCACCTCGTCGGCCAGGTAGCACGCCTGGCCGATGTCGTGGGTGATGAACAGCACGGTGAGGCCGAGGTTCTCCCGCAGGTCCTGCAGCACGTTCAGCGCGCTCACCCGCAGCGAGGCGTCCAGCATCGAGGTGGCCTCGTCGGCCAGCAGCACCTTCGGGTTCATCATCAGCGCCCGGGCGATCATGACCCGCTGCCGCTGCCCGCCGGAGAGCTGGTGGGGGTACTTGTGCACCGCGTCCCCCGGCTTGAGGCCGACGTAGCCCAGGCACGTCTCGATGAGCTCGTCGAGCGTCTCCTTGCCCAGCGACTGGGCGCCCATGCCGCGACGCAGCGTCTGGCCCACCGTGTAGAACTGGTTGAACGAGGAGAACGGGTCCTGGAACACGGCCTGCACGTCGCGCCAGTAGGCACGCAGCTCGGCGCCCTTGATGTGGGTGACGTCCTTGCCGAGGTAGGAGATCGTGCCGCTGGTCACCGGCATCAGCCGCAGCAGCATCCGGGCCAGCGTGGACTTGCCCGAGCCGGACTCGCCCACCACCGCGAGCACCTTGCCGGCGTGGAACTCGACGCTGACGTCGTCGACCGCGGTGATCTGGCCGCCCACCACCTTGAACTGCTTGGTCACGTGCGTCGCGGCCAGCACCGGCTGGCCGGGCTCGGGCCGCGGCTCGAGGGACTCGGTGTCGCTCATGCCTGGTTCACCTCCATCGGGACGGTCTCGAAGGCGTGGTTGTTGGCCCACCAGCAGGCGACCGCGTGGTCACGCTCGTACAGGAACGACGGCTCCTCGGTGACGCACTCGGCCATCGCGAACTTGCAGCGCGGGTGGAACCGGCACCCCGACGGCGGGTTCGCCAGGTTCGGCGGGGCGCCCGGAATGCCGAGCACGTGCTTGGTGCGCGTCTCCTCGGTCGGGTCGAGCACCGACGACAGCAGGGCAGAGGTGTAGGGGTGGCGGGCGTTGTTCACCAGCTCCTCGGTGCGCCCGTTCTCCACGATCTTGCCCGCGTACATGATCGCGAGCCGGTCGGTCACCATCGACAGCACCGGCAGGTCGTGGGTGATGAAGATCACGCCGCGCATGATCTTCTTCTCCACCATCGCCAGCAGCATCTCGATCAGCGCCTTCTGGCTGGACACGTCCAGCGCGGAGGTCGGCTCGTCGGCGATCAGCAGCTTCGGGTTCAGCAGCGTCGAGACCACCGTCACCATGCGCTGCTTCATGCCGCCGGAGAGCTGGAAGGCGTACTGGTCGAGCACCCGGGTGGGCATCTCCAGCATCTTCAGCCGGTCCGTGGCCCGGTCGAGTGCCTCCTCCTTGGTGGTGTCCGACTTGTGCGCACGCATCACGTCGACGACCAGGTTCCGGATGCGCAGGGTGGGGCTGACCGCGTTCATTGCGCCCTGCGGCAGCAGCGAGACGGTCGTGCCCCGGTACGAACGGTGGTCCTCGCTCGCGCTCTTCGACAGCGTGCTGAGGTCAATCTCCTCGTCGTCGATCTGCATCCTGCCCGCGACCACGTACAGCGGCGGGTTCGCGATCATCGCCAGGGCGTTGCCCATCGTGGTCTTGCCGCAGCCCGACTCGCCGGCGAGGCCGACGATCTGGCCCTCGGGGACCTCGAGCGTCACGTCGTCGACCGCAGGCACGTCCTGCCCGGTGTCGGCCGCGTAGACCGCCGTCAGGTTCGTCGCGCGCATCAGGATGCCGCTCATGCGGTTGCCTCCACGGGTCGGGCCTGTTGGGCCTGCTCGGCCAGTTTGCGGGCGGCTTCGGCGCGGCGGGCCGCTGCCTTCGCCAGGTTCTTCTTCTTGCCCCGCCGCAGCCGGGGGTTGAACACCTCGTCGAGGGAGGACTGCAGGTAGAGCAGCCCGAAGCTGATCGCGGTCAGCACGATCGTCGGCGGCAGGAACGCCCACCAGGCCCCGGTCGCGACGGCCTGGAACGCGAGCGCCCAGAACAGCTGCTTGCCCAGCGTGTTCAGCCCGGACGGGCCCAGGCCGAGCATCGACAGGGTCGACTCGGCGAGGATCGCGCTGGCCAGCTGGAGCACCCACGCCATGACGGCGTAGCTGGCCAGGTACGGCAGCACGTCACGGATCAGGATGCTCGGGGTGCGGGCGCCGGAGAGCTTGGCCACGTCGATGTGTTCCCGCGTCGCCACCGAACTCGCCTGCGCCCGGACGGCACGCGCCGTCCACGGCCAGGCCGTGACGCCGATCACCAGAGCGAGGCCCACCACGCCCTTCAGGAACGGGATGTTCGTGCTCTGCAGCGAGATGGAGATCAGGATCAGGATCACGATGGACGGGATGGCGAGCACGATGTTCGTCGCGCCCATCAGGAGTTCCTCGACCCACCCACCGACGTAGCCGGCCAGGATTCCGATCAGGACCCCGATGACCACGGCGATGGTGCCGGCCAGCAGCCCGATGACCAGGGAGTTGCGGGCGCTGGCCATGAGGACGGCCAGGGTGTCGTAGCCGAAGTTCTCGGTGCCGAGGATGTGCTCGGCCGACGGGGAGTCGTACAGCGAGCCGACCTTCTCGTCCGCGCCGAACGGGTAGAACAGGGGCCCGACGAAGGCCAGGACCGCGACCAGCCCGATGATCGTCAGGGCGACCCACATGCGTGGGCCGAAGTTGAGGCTGCGCCAGGCCGGCTTGGCCTTCCGCGGTTCGGTGGGGACCTGCTCGGGAACCAGCGGGCCCTCCGCCTCGGCGGTGACGGCGCTGCTCTGGATGTTGGTCATGTCACTTCTCCCCCGACTTGGCGGCGCGGATACGTGGATCGATGAAGCCGTAGAGGATCTCGACCATGTAGTTGGCGATGAGCACGGCCACGGTGATGATCAGCGTGACGGCCTGGATCACCGGATAGTCGTTGGAGGAGATCGCGCCGAACAGCAGCGAGCCCATTCCCGGGTAGCTGAACACGAGCTCGGTGATCAGCGCCCCGCCGACCATCGTGCCGATGCTCAGGGCCAGGCCGGTGATCTGCGGCAGCATGGCGTTGCGGAAGATGTAGCCGGTCATCTTGCGGTCGCCGATGCCCAGGCTCCGGGAGTAGTTCACGTAGTCGGAGCCGAGTTCGTAGATGGCCATCGAGCGCATGCCGACGGCCTGGCCGCCGATGTTGATCAGCACCAGTGACAGGAACGGCAGCCACCAGTACTGCAGCGCGTCGCTGAAGAACTCCCAGCTCCACTCCGGGCTGGTACCCAGCGAGTACGCCCCGCCGACCGGGAAGATGCCGCCCACCACGGCGAGGGTGTAGAGCAGGATGATCGAGAGGCAGTAGTACGGGGTGGAGTTGAAGACGAGCGCGGTGGTGAACACCGACTTGTCCCAGGCGCCACCCTTGTAGGCGGCCACGGCACCGAGCAGGTTGCCGATGATCCACCCGAGAACGATCGCGGGGAGCTGGAGTGCCAGGGTGTACGGCACGGACTGGGCGATGAGGCTCGACACCGGTGTGGGGTAGAAGGAGAACGATGCCCCGAAGTTCCCCTGGAACACGCCCGTGATGTACAGCACGAACTGGTCCCAGACGGGCTTGTCGAGGCCGAACTCCTTCATGAACGCCTCATAGGTGCGTTGCTGTGCCTCCGAGGACAGGCCGCCTTGGCCCATCTTCGAAACCAGCACGTCGACCGGGTTACCGGGGATCGCCCGTGGCAGCAGGAAGTTCAGAACCACTGCCACCACGAGCGCGCCCAGGTACCACACGGTCTTGTTCGCCAGATAGCGACGTAGACCCATGGCAGTCCAACTCTCCTCGGTTGATCCCCGCTGGACTCAGCCGGCGATCTTCTTCAGCTTGTACATCCAGGTGTTACCCGCGCCACGGAACATCGGCGGGGCGTAGCTGTTCTTCTCGTCGGGGAAGTTGTAGAAGTTGGATGCGTTGTACTCGTAGAACTCGTCGGGACGGTACATGAGCGGGCACGCCGGCACTTCCTTGCGGTAGAGCGCGTCGAGCTTGTCGTAGGCAGCCTTCTTAGCGGTGTCGTCGACGGCCTGGGAGGCCTCGGTGAGCAGCGCCTCGACGGTGTCGTTCTTCCACCGACCATAGTTGGCGAAGGTGGTCTTGCCCAGCGGCTGCATCTCGGCCTGGCTCATGATGTCCTTGAACCGCGCCCACGGGGTGGCCGGGTTCACGCCGGAGACGTACCAGCACGCGAGGTCGAAGGTGCCGCCCTGGATCGCCTGGGTGGTCTCCGCCTGCTGCGGGAAGTTGGTCGCGCAGTCGATGCCGATCGCCTGGAGGCTCTTGGCGACGATCTCGCAGGCCGCGTTCCAGTCGGTCCAGCCGGTCGGGGTGATCAGCTTGTACGGGCCGAGGCGGCTGCCGTCGAGGACGTAGATGCCGTCGCTGCCCTTCTTGGCGCCGGCGTCGGTGAGCAGCTTCTCGGCTGCCGCAGCGTCGGTCTTCCAGCCGTTGGCCGCGGCGTCGTCCTTGTTGAAGAACTTGCTCTCCGCACCGGTCGGCATGATCAGGCTGGGCTGCACCGCGGCGGAGTAGCCGGACATGGCCGTGTCGGCGATCGACGCGTAGTCGATGGCCGTCGCGATCGCCTTGCGGACGACCGGGTTGTCGAGGCCCTTCTTGGTGGTGTTCATCAGCAGCATCGGCATCGAGCCGGGCAGGTAGTACGGCTTGTCCTTCAGGTAGGTGCCGACCGGCTTGCCGCCCTCCCACATCTTCCAGATCTGGGAGACGAACTGCTGCATGATGTCGAGGTCGCCGGCCTGGAACTTGATGTTGCCGTCCTCGTTGGACTTGAAGATCGGGTGGATGATCTGCTTGATCACCGGCAGGCCACCGTAGAACGTCTTGCCCCAGTAGTTCTCGTTGAGCTTGAGCACGACCTGGGTCTGGTCGGCCTTGTCGAGGGTGAACGGGCCGGTACCGATCGGCTTGTCCATGATCTCGGTGGGCAGCTTGTCGTCCGCGATCTTGGAGAACACGCTCATCGGGAGCATGTAGGTCTCGGTGAGCAGGCGCAGCAGGTTGCCGACGTTCTTGGTCTTCTGGCTGACCGCGACGACGACGGTCTTGTCGTCGCTGGCGGTGACGGAGTCCGCCGCCTGCCAGAACGCGTTGCGGGAGATGCCGGTGTTCTTCTTGCCGAGCTCGAAGTTGGCCACGACGTCGGCAGCCGTGAGCGGCGAGCCGTCGGAGAAGGTGACGCCGTCCTGCAGGGTCAGGGTGACGGTCTTCGTGCCGTCGACCTTGTACTCCTTGGCCAAGCCGGGCATGATCTCGCCGGTCGCGATGTTCCAGCGCAGCAGCGACTCGTAGGTGATCTGCATCACGTTGTTGGCTGCCGGCCACGCGGCCGTCGGGGCGAGCGGGTTGAAGGTCGCCGGGGCGCCCCACTGGAAGCCCGCGATGAACAGCGTGTCGGCGTTGGCGCCGCTACGGCCCTTGCCGACCTGGCCGTTGTTGCCCACGCCGAGCTTGGCCTCACCGGACGCCGCGCCGGTCGTGGTGCCGCCGCTCTTGCCCGCGCACGCGGCCAGGGCGATGCTGCCGGCCACGACGCCGCCGAGCTTGATGAACGAGCGACGCGACGGCTTCTCGAAGATGGAATCTGACATTTACTACCTCCATTGGATCGGCCCCTCGTTGGGCCTCAATGCTGGTTACTTGGGTTTTTACTGCTTGTCAGGCTGGTACTGCTGGTTGCTACTGCTCACTGCCCCCCGCAATCTGGGGACACGTCTGGTCAAGGCACCCTCATACGGCCTCACTCGGGGTCAGCGGGTTCGTGAGTGCTCGCAGCACCGGCCGTTCGGTGAGCCCGGACACGTCGTCGTTGAGGTCACCATGCACCCTGAAGCTGTGGGATTCGCCGGGGAACAGGTCCACACCCAGCGTGTCGGCCCAGGCGTCCTCCGACACCCGGTCGGGGAACAGGCACAGCGTCCGCACGAAGCTGTCGGCGACGACGTCGACCTGCGCGCCGTGTTCGGTGCGGGTCACCGACGCCCGGTAGCGCGGCTGCGGGAGCGCGGCGTCCACGTCCTCGACGAGCAGCTTCAGTGCCCGCTCGGCCCCGTCGATGTCCGCCACCACGGCGACGTCGTCCCTGGTACCGGCGGGCAGCCCGTCCAGGACGAGGTCGGTGCGCGACCGCGGCGGGAGCGTCTCGGCGACCGCCTTCGACCACAGCACCTCGCCGTCGAAGCCGCGCAGCCGGATCACGCCGGTGGCCACCCAGGCGTCCGTCCCGTCGTTGACGAGCACGGCGCGCCAGCTGCCGCCGTCCGCCCCGGCGTCGTGCTGGAGCGTCACCAGGTGATCGGCGTAGGCGGAGCGGAGCGCGTACCACAGGGGCTTGCGCCGGGCCACCGCCTCGCCGGCGGCGTTGGTGCCCAGGTCGAGCGCGGCCCAGGACGTGACCGGCCAGCAGTCGTTCAGCTGCCAGACGATCGACCCGAGGCAGCGGCCGCGCAGCGAACGCCAGCGCTCGACGCCGTAGCGCACGGCGCGGGCCTGCTGCAGCTGCATGGCGAACAGCCAGTCGTCGAAGTCGTCCACGCCCTCACCGGGGACCGGCAGGTGCCCCTGGATCCCGGCGTTCAGCTTGCTGTTGCCGCCGGCCGCCTTCTGGTGCTGCAGCATCGCGGCAGAGGTGGCGCTGCGGTCCTCGGGGTCCAGCGTCCGCGCCCAGGTCGCCCACGTCGCCGGGCCCTGGTAGCCGAACTCGGCGACGAACCGGGGCGAATAGTCGTCGTAGGCGGTGTAGTCGCGCTGGTTCCACACGTCCCAGATGTGCACGCACCCGTAGTTCATGTCGTTGGGGGGCACGTCGTTCATGCCGGACGACGGACTGCCCGGCCAGTACGGACGGGTCGGGTCGAGCTCAGCGACCACCGACGGCAGGAGCTCGTAGTAGTAGCCGGCGCCCCAGGTGCGATCCCCCAGCTGGCTCGCCCAGTTCCAGTCGTGGAAGCCCCAGATGCACTCGTTGTTGCCGTTCCACACCACCAGCGACGGGTGGGCGGAGAGGCGGATGACGTTGTCGCGGGCCTCGGCCTCCACCTCGAAGCGGAACGGCTCCTCCTCCGGGTACGCCGCGCAGGCGAAGCAGAAGTCCTGCCAGACCATCACTCCGAGCTCGTCGCACGCCTCGTAGAACGCGTCCTGCTCGTAGATGCCGCCGCCCCAGATGCGCAGCAGGTCGACGTTGGCGTCCTTCGCCTGCTGGACGCGCTCGCGGTAGCGCTCGGGGGTGATGCGGCTGGGGAAGCAGTCGTCGGGGATCCAGTCCATGCCCCGCACGAACACCAGCTCCTCGTTCACCCGCAGGCCGAAGGTCGCGCCGTTGCCGTCCGCGTCCGGCGTGGTGTCGAGCTCGATGCTGCGGAAGCCGGTGCGGCGGAGCACCCGGTCGAGGATGCGGGTGTCGTTGTGGAACACCACCTCCACGTCGTAGAGGGTCTGGCCACCCAGCGAGTGCGGCCACCACGGCTCGATGCCGCTGACCGGCAGGACGACCTCGCTCCAGTCCTCGGCGACCACGGTGGCTTCGCTGGCGGTGCCCGGCCCGGTCACCCGCACGGTCAGCGCGGCGAAGCGGATGTCTCCGGTGACCTCCACGTGCACGCGCAGCTCGCCGTCCCAGCCCCCGGAGGCGTTGCGGCTCGCCGTGGCGAACGTCGCGACGTCGAGGACGCGGGCCACGTCCCAGCTGCGCAGGCCGATGGACTTCCACACGCCGGCGGTGATCAGGCGTGGGCCCCAGTCCCACCCGAAGTTGCAGGCCATCTTGCGGACGAGGTTGTACGGGTCGCGCTCGACGTGGACGCGCTCGCCGACGAGCTCGGCCATCTGCGCGGCGTACTCCAGGACCGGCGAGAACACGATCTCGATGACGTTCAGGCCGGGCTTGAGCCGTCCCTGCGTCGAGAAGACGTTGCGGCGGTGCATGTTGACCGAGCGCCCGATGGACGCGCCGTTGCAGAACACCTCGGCCACCGTGTCCAGGCCGTCGCAGAGGAGGTCGCAGGTGTCGCTCTTCAGTTCGGCGGCGTACGCGGCCAGCTCGAATTCGGCACGGTAGGCCCAGCGCTGCCGTCCGATCCAGTGCTGGTCGTTCTCGGCGGTCCCGAGGTAGGGGTCATCGATCAGGCCGGCGGTCAGCAGGTCGGTGTGCACGACCCCGGGCACGATGGCCGGGATCCCACGGGAGAGTTGCTGGCGGAGCGGTTCGGGAACCTCGGCCCAACCCGGTTCGGACTCATCCGCCCGGACGGTCCACCTGGCATTGGCCAGATCCAGCCAACCCTGCTCCACAAGTCCTCCTCGACCCCTTCTGCGCCCGGTTCCACCCGGGGCCGACTGCCCGAAAACAGACCCGCGCTGACGCCGCGGTGCAGCCAACAGGAGGAAGCTAGCACAGACCGCAAACGCTCTCATCCGGTCTTGTCCAGATTTGATCGGGTCTTGACCGGATCGTTATCTCGCCGAGACCTAAGGGGGCGGGGCAACGCGAGATGCGTGCGAGTGGCGTGCTCGAGACGCCCTGGCGCACGCGGGCGGAGAGGCTCAGGAATTCCCCGATCGGGGATCGGCCGTGCCCAGCCGCCGGGCCCTCGTGCCTCGGCGGGGACGGCGCGATGTCCACGCAGCGGACGCCTCGTCGCGCCCGCTCGCGCAGGAAGGTGGACGGTGCGCGACGCGCCGCCCGCTGCAATCAGGCCTTCGGGCCGGCTTCGTCGACCTGCGGGGCCGGCTGCGGCGCCGCGGCCGGCGGCGTGACCGGCGCGGGTCCGACCTCGTTCGGAGACTTCGTCTCCTCCTTGAACTCGCGGATGGCCTTGCCGGCGTTCTTGCCGAAGTTCGCAAGCTTGGCGCCGCCGAACAGAACCAGTGCCACCACCGCGATGATGACCCATTCCCAGCCGCCCAGACTCGGCATGATGCTCTCCTTAGCTCTTCCCGGACCTTCGTCCGGGACGGGGTGTGGCCCCGATCAAGTCTTACCTCGTGCCCGAAACCCGGGCGTGTCCTCCGGTATCTTCCCCCAAGATGTGAGCGTTTGCGCAACCGACGCTCAGCCGAGCAGCCGGAACCCCGCCCGCAGCAGGACGCGATCGCGCGAACTGGGACCGGCCAGCAGCTCGAACTCACCGGGCTCGACGACCCGCCGACCGTCCGCGTCCACGATCGTGCACGCGGTGGCCGGCAGCGCGAAGCCCACCTCGGCGGACTCCCCCGGCGCGAGTCGCACCCGGCGGTACCCCTTGAGTTCCTTGTCCGCCCAGGTCAGCGAGGTCACCAGGTCACGCAGGTACCACTGGACGGTCTCGACGACCGGCCGCCGTCCCGCGTTGGTGACCAGCACCCGGGCGCGGATCGTCTCGTCCCGGCCGAGCTCGTCGGCCTCGAGCACCAGGCCGGAGTAGTCGACGCGGGAGTAGGACAGCCCCTCGCCGAAAGCGAACGCCGGCTCCTGGGTGAGGTCGGCGTAGGAGCTGCCGTGCTGGCCGCGCACCTGGTTGTAGTAGACGGGCTGCTGGCCGACGTGCTCGGGGAACGAGATGGGCAGCCGCCCGGTGGGCTCGACCTGGCCGAACAGGAGCTCCGCGATCGCCCGCCCGCCGGCGGCGCCGGGGTTGAACGCCTCGACGATCGCGGCCGTCCGGGCGCGCAGGTCCGCCGGCAGCACCAGCGGCTTGCCGTTCACCAGCACCAGCACCACCGGGGTGCCGGTCGCCACGACCCGGCGCCACAGCTCGAGCTGGCCGCCCTGCAGCTCGAGGGTCGCGGTGGAACGGCCCTCCCCGGTGAGCAGGATGTTGTCCCCCAGCACGAGCACGACGACGTCGGCGTCCGCGGCGAGCGAAACCGCCTCGGCGAGCTCGGCCTCGTCCGGCGGCACGGCCGTGATGACCGGCATCCGCGGCTGCCCGTCCGGCCCCAGCGGTCCGTCCGGGTGCGGGGACATGGTCGCGATGCCGCACCCCTTCGCCGTGGTCACCCGCCAGCCGGCCGTGGACGCGACCTCGCGCAGGCCGTCCAGGACCGTCACGACCCCCTCGGGCCGGTAGTCGGGCCCGAGCCAGGAGCACTGGCCGGAGCCGCCCGCCCAGTCGCCGAGCTGGGTGGCGGCGGCGTCCGCGTTGGGGCCGATCACTGCGAGGGTGCCGGCTGCACCGACCAGTGGCAGCGTGCCGTCGTTGGTGAGCAGGACCAGGCTCTCCCTGGCGATCTCGAGGTTGGCCCGACGGTGCGCGTAGCAGCCGACCACCTCGCGCTGGCGGGCGACGTCCGGGGCCCCGGGGTTCTCGAAGAGCCCGAGGTCGAACTTGAGCGCGAGCACCCGGCGCACCGCCGCGTCGACCGTCGACTCGTCGAGGAGGCCGCGGCGGACGGCTTCCTGGGCGCCGTCGTAGAACTGCGGGGTCGTCATGATCAGGTCGTTGCCTGCGTTCAGCGCGCGGGCCGCCGCCTCCGCGTGGTCGGCGCACACCTTCTGCTCCCAGACCATCCGTCCCACGTTGTCCCAGTCGGTCACCAGCACGCCGGTGAAGCCCCACTCGTCCTTGAGCACGTCGTTGAGCAGCCAGCTGTTGGCGGTGATCGGGACGCCGTCCATCGACTGGTAGCCGATCATGAAGGTGCGGCAGCCCTCGCGCGCCACCCGCTCGAACGGCGGGGTGAACCACGCCCGCAGCTTGCGTCGCGAGATGTCGGCCTCGGAGGCGTCCCGGCCGCCCTGGGTCTCGGAGTAGCCGGCGAAGTGCTTGGCCGTGGCCAGCATCGCCGTGGGGTCCGAAAGCCCCTCCCCCTGGTAGCCGGCGACCATCGAAGAGGCGAACTCGCCGATCAGGAACGGGTCCTCGCCGAAGGTCTCGTCGACGCGTCCCCACCGCAGGTCGCGGGCGATGCACAGCACCGGGGAGAACGTCCAGCGGAAGCCGGTGCTGGTGGCCTCGACGGCGGTGACGCGCGCGGCACGGCGGGCGTTCTCCGGGTTCCAGCTGCAGGCCATCGCCAGCTGGGTGCCGAAGATCGTCGCACCCGGCCAGAACGAATGGCCGTGGATGCAGTCGTCGGCCAGCAGCAGCGGGATGCCCAGCCGGGTCGAGGCCGCCAGCGCGATCGCGCGCTCCATCCGGTCGGGCGGCACGTGCAACAGCGAGCCGACGGTCTTGCCGCTGACCAGGTCGTCCACGTCGCCCTGCGCGTCCAGCTGCAGGAGCTGCCCGACCTTCTCCGGCAGGGTCATCCGCGCCAGCAGGTCGGCCACCCGCTCGTCAGTGGGCAGGCTCGGGTCCAGGTAGCCGGGCATCGCGCACTCCTTCGTGAGATCGCTCTCATAGACTGCCACACGCCGTCGCACAGTGAGAGGGTGGACCCATGGAACAGCAGGCACGCCGATTGCGCCCCGGGCAGCGCTCCCAGCTGTTCACCTACGACCTCGCCACGGGCACCAGCACGCTGGTCACCGAATCGGCGGACCTGCTGTTCGAGGCGCCGAACTGGACACCGGACGGCGAGGCTCTCGTCGTCAACGGGGACGGGCTGCTGCACCGCGTCCCGGCCTCCGGCGGCGAACCGGAGCCGATCGAGGTGCCCGGCCTGCCCCTGGTCAACAACGACCACGTCCTGTCACCGGACGGCTCGCTGGCCTACGTGTCGGGCTTCGACGGGCACCTGCACGAGGTCGACCTGGCCGCGCGCACCTCGCGCCGGGTGTCCAACGACCACGGCCCGGCCTTCGTCCACTTCCTGCACGGCATCTCGCCGGACGGACGGCTCCTCGCCTACATCGGCATGGACCTGCTCCCGGACGGCGCGCGGACGAACATCTTCACCATCCCGGCGGCAGGCGGTGCCGACACCCGGCTCACCGACAGTGCCGCGCCGCACGACGGCTCGGAGTTCAGCCCCGACGGGGAGTGGATCTGGTTCAACTCGGAGCGGGGCTCGTCGACACCCGGGCACGCGCAGCTCTTCCGGATGCGCCCGGACGGCTCGGGGATCGAGCAGCTGACGGCCGACGAGCGGGTCAACTGGTTCCCGCACGTCTCCCCGGACGGCTCGAAGGTGGTCTACGTCAGCTTCCCGCCCGGTACCCTCGGCCACCCCGCCGACCTCGACGTGGTCATCCGCCTGCTCGGCGACGACGGGACGGGCACCGACCTCGTCCACCTCTTCGGCGGTCAGGGCACCATCAACGTCCCGAGCTGGGCCCCGGACAGCCGCCGGTTCGCCTACGTGGCCTACCCGCTGTCCTGACCGGGTGCGGCGGGGTACGGTCGCAGGCGTGACCGCTTCCCCTGTTGCCCGGCACGCCAGCCGGGTGATCACCGTTTCCGACCGCTGCGCCGCCGGGCAGGCACACGACGAGTCCGGGGCGGTGCTCGCGTCCGCGCTGGAGGAGGCCGGCTACGCCGTGGCGCGCAGCGTCGTCCCCGACGGCGAGGAGAGCGTCCGGCAGGCGCTCCTGGAGGCTCTCGACGCCGGCGCGCGACTGGTGGTCACGACCGGCGGCACCGGTGTCGGCCCGCGGGACCGCACCCCCGAGGGCACCCGCACCGTCCTGGACCGGCAGCTGCCGGGGATCGCGGAACTGATCCGGGCTGACGGGATGCTCCGCTCGCCGCACGCCGCCCTGACCAGGGGGATCGCCGGGGTGGTCGACGCCGTGGACGGCTCCGGCGGCGCGCTGGTGGTCAACCTCGCCGGCAGCCCGAGGGCGGCGGCCGAAGGCATCGCCGTCCTGCTGCCCCTGGTGCCCCACATCCTCGACCAGCTCACCGGAGGAGGGCACTGATGCCGGTCGTGCTGGCGGAGGTCCGCGACGCGCCCGTCGAGGCCGCCGAATTGGCCGGGCTCGTGGGCCGCCCCGACGCCGGCGCACTGGTCGAGTTCGTGGGCGTCGTGCGGAATCACGACCCCCAGGCCGCCGGCGAGGTGGTGGCGCTCGACTACACCTGCCACCCGTCCGCGCCGGAACGCATCGGTCAGATCGTCGCCGAGGTCCTGGCCGACGCGGACCCGCAGGGCGAGTGCACCGTCGCCGCCGTCCATCGCATCGGCCGCCTGGTCGTCGGCGACAACGCGTTCCTGGTCGCGGTCTCCTCCGCGCACCGGAGGCTGGCCTTCGCCGTCTGCGCCGAGGTCGTCGAGCAGGTGAAGGCCCGCCTGCCCGTCTGGAAGCAGCAGTTCGAAGCCGACGGCAGCTACCGCTGGTCCGGCCTGTAGCGGCGACCTGGACCGAATTGGGAACCGTCCCCAACACGGTCCGGACCGGATTGGGGACGGTTCCCAATTCGGTCCGGTCAGCGGCTCCAGTCGCCGGAGCGTCCGCCCGATTTCGCCACCAGCCGGACGGACGCGATCTCCACCCGCCTGTCCAGGCCCTTCACCATGTCGACCACGGCGAGCGCAGCCACCGAGACGGCGGTCAGCGCCTCCATCTCCACCCCGGTGCGGTCGGCGGTGCGGACGCTGGCCCGCAGCGCGACACCCTCGTCCGTCACCTCCGCGTCCACGACCACCCCGTGCACACCGATGACGTGCGCGAGCGGCAGCAGCTCGGGCGTCCGCTTGGCTGCGGCGATGCCGGCGATCCGGGCCACAGCGAGCACGTCACCCTTGGGCACCTCGCCGCCGCGCAGGGCCGCGACCACGCCCGGAGGGCAGCGGACGAACCCCTCGGCGGTCGCGGTGCGGACGGTGACGTCCTTGCCGGTGACGTCGACCATCCGCGCCTGCCCGGACGCGTCCAGGTGCGCGAACTCGCTCACGGCCTCCTCCTCGGTGACAGCGGGACGGTCGCGGACGTGGCGGCCATCGTGTCCAGGTACAGCATGCGGCCGAACAGGGAGTCGCCGGCGCCGGTGACCAGCTTGATCGCCTCCGTCGCCATCAGCGCGCCCACCTGGCCGCACATCGCGCCCAGCACCCCCACCTGGGCCGCGGTCACCCATGTGTCCTGTGCCGGCGGCACGGGGTGCAGGTCGCGCAGGGTGATGCCGGGCACCGGCCCGTCCGGCGTGCGGGGGGCGTTCCAGAACACGCTCACCTGCGCCCTGGTCACCAGGACCGCGCCCCACACCACCGGGATGCCGAGCGCTGCGCAGGTGTCGGAGATCAGGTAGCGGGTGGGGAAGTTGTCCACGGCGTCCAGCACGAGGTCGTAGCCACCGAGCACGGCCACGGCGTTGCCCGCGTCCAGCCGCAGCTCGTGCGCGACCACCCGGACGCCGGGGTCGAGCTCGTTCAGCCGCGCCGCTGCGCTCGCCGCCTTCGGCGTCCCGATGCCCCCGGTGGCGTGCAGCACCTGCCGCTGGAGGTTGACCAGTTCGACCGCGTCCGCATCCACCACGCCCAGGGTGCCGACGCCGGCGGCCGCCAGGTACAGCAGCGCGGGACTGCCGAGCCCACCCGCGCCGACCACGCACACCTTCGCCGCCCGCAGACGACGCTGCGCCAGCTCGCCGAGTTCGGGCACCGGCAGGTGGCGCGCGAACCGCTCGCGGTCGGACGCGGACAGCTCCGCGCCGGGCTCCACCAAGGGCGACAGCCTCACCATTCGACGGGTCCTCCCTGCCGCGACCAGCGCTCCGCATCCCCCGGGGTGTCCAGGTCGTCCACGACCGCAGCGCCCGGCTCCACGCCCAGGAGTGCCAGTGGTTCCAGCAGCCGCCACATCGCGGTCAGGGGCGGGTCGCCGCGCTCGGCCAGCCGCCGTCCCAGCGACGTCGTCCGGTAGCAGCCGAGGAGCCACTGCAGGCGTCCGTCCGCATCGAGCAGGCAGGCGCCGTCGTGCTCGGGCCCCGGCTCGGCACCCAGCAGGGCCGCCACCGCCTGCTCGGCGCCGGGGAGGTCGCTGGCCAGCAGGAGGGTCCAGGGCGATGGGTTCGCCCCGTTCCCGGCGAGCTCGGCGAAGCCGGCCTCCACCCCTGCCACCGGACCGCCGAACGGCGGCTCCTCCCTGGTCAGCAGGACGCCGTCCGGCACCTCGACGTCACCGACCACCACGATGCGACGTGCACCGGCGACCGCGGCCAGCGCGACGTCCAGCAGGCGGCGTCCGCCCACCCGCACCTCGGGCTTGTTGACCCCGCCCAGCCGGGAGCCGCGCCCGCCGGCCAGCACGATCGCGTCGACCTCGGTGATCACAGCCACCTCACCGCCAGCCGGTCGCCGGGCTCGACGGTGTCCACGTCCTCGGCCACCGAGGCGATCCCGTCCGCGTCGGCCAGCGACGTCACCACATGGGACGCCGAGCCCCGCGCGTGCGCCGGCACGGCCACGAGC
>JAEVYS010000125.1 GCA_023392635.1 Actinomycetes bacterium
CGTCAGGAGTTGCCGCCGCAGCGGGAACGTCGGGGGCCGGCTCGACGGCCGGCTCGACGGCCTCCACCGGGGCGGGCTCTCCGGCGGGGGCGGGAGCCTGCACCGCTGCCGGCGGACCGGCCGGACGGCTGGCAGCCCGGCGGCGCTTCGGGGCTGCCGGTGCCTCACTGGCGTCTGCCTGGGCAGCCTGGTCAGTATTCGGGTGTTCGGAATCGAGCATTCTTGCTCTCCTTCAGCGGCGGGGGTGCCGCAACGTGGGCTGCCGAAGCAGCGAAGCCTGATTTCGTCGAGTGCTGTGACGCTGTCGCCCCCGCGGTCGTCTCGCGTCGCGGTGAGGTCCCGGCATCGTGACCGGCCTGTCACACCGGTCACAGCACTCAAGGAGTTGGGGGTCTGGATGACTCCAACCTGATTGCAGTATTCCACACTCCCCGAGCGACCCGGCACTGCGTCGCGGATGCGGGCGGGCGAGTTCTGCTGATCAGCCCGCCAGCGGGTCCAGCATTTCGGTCCCGTCCCAGACACCCTGCTCGAGCCGCGTCGCCAACGCCGGCACACCGGTCTTGAGCGACGGGCGCAGCGCCTGCAGGGCCTGGACCACGTCGTCGGGCCGCACCAGCGGTTCACCGATCGCCGAGACCAGGGCGAGCCGCTCGCCGTCGGCGGCCAGCGAGAGGATCGCGCTGCGCACGTCGAAACGGCGCAGGCCGGTCTTGGTCATGCGTTCCACCACGACCTCCGGTGCCTCCAGCAGGTCCGCCACGGCGCCGGCCAGGTCGGCGGCCTCGACGCCGGCCAGGGACAGTTCCCAGCGGGACGCGGTCAGGCGATCGGCCAGCGAACCGGACCCGGCCTCGACGACCCGCACGATCACCAGGCCGTCGGGCATCGCCGCGTTCAGCTCCTCCCGCACCCGGGACGGGTCGAGCACCGCGGCCAAGCCCAATTCCAGGTACTCCGCCTCGGTGGCCGCTCCGGTCGGGGACGCGTTGGCGTAGCTGATCCGCGGATGCGGCGAGAAGCCGGACGAGAACGCCATCGGGATGCCGGCACGGCGCAGCGCCCGCTGGAAGGCGCGATCGAAATCACGGTGGGACGCGAAGCGCGCCCGCCCCCGCTTCGCGTACTGCACGCGCAGCCGCTGGACCGGAGGCGCCTGCTGGACGGGTGGCTGTCGTGACACGGCGCACAGCCTAACCGGCGCGGTCCCGGGGTCCCACACCGCTCCCGCGTAGGCTGCGCGCGTGATCGAGCTGCGCCCTGCCGAGCCCGGGGAGTTCGGTGCCGTCGGCGAACTGACCGCCCGCGCCTACCTCGCCGACGGGGCGATCACCCCGGACGACCCGTACCTCGAACTGCTCCGGGACGCCGCCGCGCGCGCACGGGGCGCCGAGCTGTGGGTCGCGGTGGATGCCGACGGCACGCTCCTGGGGACCGTCACCAGGTGCCCGCCGGGATCGCCCTACCGTGAGCTCGGCGGCGAGGGCGAGGGCGAGTTCCGCGCCCTCGCCGTCGCACCCGAGGGGCGCGGGCGCGGAGTCGGCGCCCGCCTGGTGGAGCTGTGCCTGGAGCGGGCGGTGGCCGACGGCGCGTCCAGCATGGTCATCTCCACCGCACGCTGGATGACGGCGGCCCACCGGCTGTACCGGCGGCTGGGCTTCACCCCGGCCCCCGAGCGTGACTGGTGGCCGCGCGCGGACGTCCACCTGATGGCGTTCGTCCGCCCCCTGCCCTGAACGCATCCGCGGTTCAGGTGATGCAGAACTCGTTGCCCTCCGGATCGCTCATCGTGTACCACCGATGGGGACCCTCGGATCCTGCGTGCTGGAAGGACGCCCCCCGCCCCAGCAGGGCGTCCCTGGCCACATCGAGGTCGGTGCCGTCGCTGGTGACCCGCAGGTCGAGGTGCATGCGGTTCTTGCCCGCCTTGTCCTCCGGAACCTTCTGGAAGAGGATCCGGCGGCAGGCGGCGCCCTCCAGCGCCTCCGGGTGCAGGATCGCCGCGCCGGTCGCCCACCACAGCTGGTCGCGCCACACGCGCGTGTCGTCGTCGCCGGCGTAGCCCTCGGAGATCATCCGGCGGATGAACTCCTCGTTGGTCGGCTCCAGCGTCCAGCCCATCGTCTGGGCCCACCAGTCGGCGAGCTCGTGCGGGTCGGCGCAGTCCAGGACGACCTGGAAAGCGACAGGCGGGGTCATCGATCCTCCTTCGGCTGGGTGGTCGTGGCCTCCGGTATACCCGGGGGCCGGTAGCCGTACTCGTGCTCGTGCCACTCGGCGAACCCTGCGACGGCCGTCGGCAGCGTGGCGAAGATGCGGTCGTCGCCGACCGCCGAGACGAAGCCGGCCGCCGCCAACTGCTCCCTGACCTCCATCTTCACCCGGGCCAGGGCGAACACGACACCCTGGTCGGTGAGGGTGCGCCGGAGTTGCTCCAGCGTGTCCACGGCGGTCAGGTCGACCTCGATGTTCGCCTCGGCGTTGAGCACGAACCATCGCGGCGGCGGCTCCGCCTCACGGACCGTGGCGAGCGCGCGGGAGAGGAAGTCGTCGGCGTTCGCGAAGAACAGCGGCGAGTCGTACCGGTACACGATGAGCCCCGGCACCTGGGTGGCGCGGGGATAGTCGTCGACGTCGTGCATCCCGGCCAGGCCCGGCACGTAGCCGAGGACGCCGTCGTGCGGATGCGCGATGCGGCGGATCAGGTCGAGCAGAGAGAGGCCGACCGCGATGCCGATCCCGTTCAGCAACCCGGTGGCCAGCACCGCGGCCATCGTGACCAGTGCCAGGACGAGCTCGCTGAGCCGGAAGCTGCCGATGCGGCGCAGTTCGGCGAGGTCGACCAGCCGGAGCCCGGCGTAGACGACGACGCCGCCCAGAGCCGCCTGCGGGAACGCGCCGAGGACGGGCGAGAACAGGAAGATCGACCCCAGCACCATCGCCGCCGCCACCAGCGAGTGCAGCTGGGTGCGGCTGCCGGCCGCGTCCCCGATGACCGTGCGGCTGGCCGACGACGAGACGGGGAAGCCGGCCAGGAAGCCGTTGGCCAGGTTCGCCGCACCGAGGGCCAGCAACTCGCCGGTGGCGTTGACGTGCTCCTCGCGACGCGCCGCGAACGCGCGTCCGGTCAGGATCACGTCGCTGTACCCGACCACGGCGATGCCCAGCGCGGCGACCGCCAGCTGGAGCATGCTGATCCCGCCCGCGTCGGGTACCGCGGCCTGCGGCAGGTCCCGTGGGACCTCACCGATCACCGCTATGCCCACCGAGGCGAGCGGCGTGAAGGCGACCAGCGCGGCGGCGCCCAGCATCACCATGAGCGGCCCGGGCCACGTCGGCGCCCAGTGCCGCAAGGCGAACAGTGCCGCCACGACACCCAGGCCGAGCAACAGTGTCGGCACGTGCACCGAGCCGAGCTGGACCAGCAGCGAGCCCACCTCTGCGGCGGGGTTGTCGCCGCTGATGCGCACCCGGGTCAGCTTCCCGAATTGGCTGATGACCATGAGCACGCCGATGCCCGCCATGTAGCCGACCAGCACCGGCTTCGACAGCAGGTTGGCGATGAACCCGAGCCGGGCCACCCAGGCCACCAGGCAGACCACGCCGACCGCGATCGCGATCAGGGCCGCGACCTCCGCGCGGCGCTCGACCCCGACCTGCCCGGCCAGAGCTGCGATGCCGGCGGCGGTCATCAGGGCCGTGGTGGACTCCGGGCCGATGGAGAGCTGGCGGGAGTTGCCGAGGAGCGCGTAGACCGCCATCGGTGCCAGTACGGCCCACAGCCCGGTGACCGGCGGCAGCCCGACGATCTCGGCGTACGCCATCACCTGCGGCACCAGGTAGGCCGACACGGTGACACCCGCGATCAGGTCGCCCCGCAGCCACGTGCGGTCGTAGCCGAGCAGGACGCCCAGTCCGGGCAGCCAGCGTCGCCAGCCCACAGGTTCCTCACCCATGCCAGAACGCTAATCGAGAGCTGCCACCACGGCACGTGTCGGCGCGGTTCCTGGGGCCGAGCCTGCCGTCCCGACCGACCGGTTACGGGCTCCGGCGTCAGGCGGACGGGGCGCGCACCACGGTGAGCGGGAGAAGCGAGCGCCCCGTCGGGCCGATCTGGATCTCGGTGCCGAACTCGGGGCACACCCCGCAGTCGTAGCAGCCGGACCAGCGGCAGTCCTCCACCTCGCTGCCGTACAGCGAGTCCTGGTAGTCCTGCCACAGCCAGTCGCGGTCGAGCCCTGCGTTCAGGTGGTCCCAGGGCAGCACCTCTCCCTGCGGGCGCTCACGGGTGGTGTACCACGCCAGGTCGACGCCCGTCCCGTCCAGCGCCTTCCCGGCCGCCTCCACCCACCGCTCGAACGAGAAGTGCTCACTCCAGCCGTCGAGCTTGCCGCCGTCGCGCCACACCTGCTCGATCACGGCCCCGACACGGCGGTCGCCCCGGCTCAGCAGTCCCTCGATCAGGCCCGGCTTCCCGTCGTGGTAGCGCATGCCGATCGCACGTCCGTAGCGCTTGTCCTCGCGGATCCTCTCCCGCAGCAGGCGCAGCCGGTGGTCGATGGTCTCCGGGCTCGCCTGGGCCACCCACTGGAACGGGGTGTGCGGCTTGGGCACGAAGCCACCGATGCTGATCGTGCAGCGGACGTCGCGCGTACCGGCGGCCTTGCGTCCGGCTTCGATCACGTGGGCGGCCATGTCCGCGATGCCGAGGACGTCCTCGTCGGTCTCGGTGGGCAGACCGCACATGAAGTAGAGCTTCACCTGCCGCCAGCCCTGGCTGAAGGCCGCGGCGACGGTGTTGATCAGGTCCTCCTCGCTGACCATCTTGTTGATCACCTTGCGCATGCGCTCGGAGCCGCCCTCGGGCGCGAAGGTGAGGCCCGAACGACGGCCGTTGCGGGAGAGCTCGTTGGCGAGGTCGATGTTGAACGCGTCCACGCGGGTGCTGGGCAGGGAGAGCGAGACGAAGCTGCCCTCGTAGCGGTCGGCCAGCTGCTTGGTGACCGGGGCGATCTCGGAGTGGTCGGCGCTGGAGAGGCTCAGCAGCCCCACCTCGTCCAGGCCCGTCGCGGCGATGCCGCCCTCCACCATGCGTCCGATCGTCTCGATGTTCCGCTCCCGTACCGGACGGGTGATCATCCCCGCCTGGCAGAACCGGCACCCTCGCGTGCAGCCGCGGAAGATCTCCACGGAGTAGCGCTCGTGGACGGTCTCGGCCAGCGGCACCACCGGCTTCGCGGGGTACGGCCACTCGTCGAGCTCCATCAGCGTGTGCTTCGACACCGTCGCGGGGACGCCGTCGGCGTTCGGACGGACGGACGCGATCGCCCCGGAATCGGCGTAGGTCACGTCGTAGAAGGACGGGACGTAGGCGACGCCGCTGGTCGCCAGCCGCAGAAGCAGGCCGCGGCGCCCGCCGGGCCGTCCGGACGCCTTCCAGTCCCGCACCAGCTCGGAGACCCGCAGCGCGGCCTCCTCGCCGTCGCCGAGAACGGCGGCATCGATGAAGTCGGCGATCGGCTCGGGGTTGAAGGCGGCGTGACCCCCCGCGATCACGATCGGGTGGTCCTCGCCGCGGTGGCCGGCGTGCAGCGGGATGCCGCCCAGGTCGAGCGCTTCGAGGAGGTTCGTGTAGCCGAGCTCGGTCGAGAAGCTCACGCCGAGGACGTCGAATGCCCGCACCGGCAGGTGGCTCTCCAGAGTGAACTGGGGCAGGCCGTCGCGACGCATCAGTGCAGCGAGGTCCGGCCAGATCGAGAACGTCCGCTCAGCCAGCAACCAGTCCCGCTCGTTGAGGATCTCGTAGAGGATCGCCAGGCCCTGGTTGGGCTGGCCCACCTCGTAGGCGTCCGGGTACATCAGCGCCCAGCGGACCTCGGCGGCACCGAAGTCCTTGCTGACCGAGTTCACCTCGCCGCCGGTGTACTGCACGGGCTTGCTGACCTGGGCCAGCAAGGGCTCGAGGCGCGGGTACAGCGATTCGACGGTGGTAGTCATGGTCGGACAAGCGTAATCAATGGCCCGGCTCCGCGCCGAACCCGGCACCTCGGCAACATTCGCACCCCACCGCCGCACGCTGTGAGGGGGGCGTTGCTGTGAACGGCTTGCTCACAGCGTCTGGGATGAGGCGAGGATTCAGTCGATGACCGGCTCGTGCGGTGCCGCGTTCTCCACCACCAGGTCGGCACGGTGGGCAGGGTCGCAGGACTGGAGGTAGATCAGCTGGCCCTGGTAGTACCGGGCGTTCGCCGGGTCCTCCGGGTCGGCGGTGGTGATCTTCTCCTCGCGCTCGGCCATGCGGTGGAACGACTCCGTGAACGGCACCTCGAGCCAGACCGACAGGTCCCAGACCTTCTTGTTGCGGCTGGAGCACAGCTCGTCGCGGTGGATGAACATGCCGTCGATGATCACGACGGCGTCGTCGGGAGCGATGCGCCACGGCGACTTCACCTCGGACTCCGAATCCAGGTCGTACGCGGCGGTGCGGTAGCGGCCCGAGCCCCCGTGCCCGAGCGGCTCGAGGACCTCGTTGCTGAAGCGCTCGTAGTTGTAGCTGTCCTCGAAGTAGCCCTTGGCCGAGGCCCGGCCCTGCGCGTACCGCTTGGACTGCGGGTTCAGGTAGTGGTCCATCGAGATCCGGATCACCGTGAGGCCGCTCTCCCGCAACAGGTCGGCGAGTTCGTCGGCGAAGGTGGTCTTGCCTGCGCCGTCGACGCCGTCCACACCCACCAGGGTGCGCCCTGCCCGGAGCCGGATCTTGGCCCGTAGCCACTTGAGGGCACTCGCCGCATCGAGCCGGTTCATCACATCGTTGGTCATCTCACGCCCTTGTCAAGCGTTGTGTGCGAAGAGTTCCACTCTACCGCGCTCTGGCCGGACAGCTCTTCCGGCAGCCGCGCGGCCGGTGCGGCGGCCCGCACGAGCCGCTGCCTGCGGGCGATCCACAGCATCCCCGCGGTGACCGCGACCGTGAAGCCGAGCTGGAACAGGATGCCGGGTCCGGCGGAGGTCGGGCCCCGGTCGAACATCCCCTCCAGGCCCCCGAAGGGAAGGGTGATCTCCCCCACCAGGTTGTTGCACACGTGCAGGGCCACCGCCGCCTCCAGGCCGCCGGTCCGCCAGACCAGGACCGAGCACAACATGCCCACGGAGAAGTAGTAGACGTTGAGCCACACGTTGTCCGCCCCGTGCAGCTGCATGAACAGCAGCGACGACAGGACCGCCGCCACCACGAGGCCGAGCCGGCGGGAGCCGAACCACGAGCCGATGCTGCGTGCCACCATGCCGCGGACGCCGTACTCCTCCCCCGCCGCCTGGAACGGGGTCGTGAGCAGGACAACGAGGATCAGGAACACCGAGTCCGGATTCCAGCGGAACTCGGGAACGCCGCCGAGCGCCATGTCCACCCCGACGCTCAGGACGAAGATCGGCAGCGCTACGAGCGCGAAGCGCCACAGCAGTGGCCACCTGAACCCGCCGGTGATCGAGGAGATCCACCGCGGGCGCTGCCCGTACACGGCCCACCCGGTGAGCCCGGCGAACGGGATCGCCAGGGCGAGGGCGATGTTGTTCGCGGCGAATCCCAGCGGCGTGGTCACCGCCTTGACGATCCTGGACGGGTCGCCGGAGGTGAGGTCGTCCATGGTGATGCGCCCGGCAGCCAGGTCGAACCCGATGGCGATGCCCGGTATCACGATCGCGGCGAGGAGGCACAGGCCCAGGAACATCCCCAGGCTGAGGATCGGCTTCCACCACCGGAACCGCGGGGCACGGAAGAACTCGTGGTACTCGTGCGGGGTGACCGGCAGCGCCGACGGCTTGAGCGGCTGCGAGGGCACCGGCCAGGCCGTCGGAGGCGGCGGGGGCGCGGGAGCGAAGGGCGGCGGCGCCGCGTCCGGGCCGTAGCGGGGCGGGACCGATCCCTCCGGCCCGTTCCCCGCGCCGGCGGGCCAGGCGCTCGGGCCCGTGTCCGGGTGAGGCTGGCTCACGCCAGGTTCGGGAACCACAGCGAGATCTCGCGGGCCGAGGACTCGGCGGAGTCGGAGGCGTGGACCAGGTTCTCCCGGTTCGACAGCGAGTAGTCGCCGCGGATCGTCCCGGGGTCGGCGACCACCGAGTTGGTCACGCCGTTCATCAGGCGCACGACGTCGACGGCGGACGTGCCCTCCAGCACGAGCGCCACCAGCGGGCCGCTGGTGAAGTAGTCGCGCAGCGGCGGATACCACGCCTTGTCGACGTGGTCGGCGTAGTGGCGATCGGCCATCGCCGCGTCCACGTGGCGCAGTTCCATCGCCACGATGGCCAGGCCCCTGGCCTCGTACCGGCCGAGGATGGCACCGGCGAGCCCGCGACGCACCGCGTCCGGCTTGAGCAGGACCAGGGTCCGTTGCAGATCCGTCATGGGCCGCACCTTACCCGCCGCCGCCCCGCCGTCCGCACCGCACGCGGCTCACGCCGGCGGAGGGCCCGCCGGCGGCGTGGTCTCGATCCGTCGACCCAGGACGAAGCACACCACCCAGAGCAGGGCGAACATGCCGCCGACGGCGTACATCATCGGGGTCGCGAGGCCGAGGGCGATGCCCACCACCTGGGTGAGCCAGCCCAGCGCGTAACCGGCGGGGCCACGCAGCAGGGCCGCGGCCAGCAGGGCCAGCAGCGCGGCGCCCAGACCCAGCCCGAAGGCCAGCGGCACGGTCATGAACGACACCTGGATCATCCCCGCGATCGCCAGCCCGAACACGATGGCCTCGAAGGCGAGGATGCTCAACATCACCCGTCCCATGGGGTTCTTGGCCGCGAGCCTCACGACGCCTCGCCTCCGTGCACCAGGAGCGACCGCGCCTCGCCGGCGGCGTACACCGAGCCGGCCACGAGGATGCCGGCGCCCGGCCCGGCCTCGTCGGCGAGCCGGACGGCCTCGTCGATCGCGGCCGCCATCCCCGCCGACACCCGCACCCGGTCCTCCCCGAACACGCCGGACGCCCGCTCGCCGAGTGCCTCGGCGCTCAGCGCCCGCGTCGTCGAGCCGATCGTGGTGCACACGATCGTGGTCATCGCCTCGGCGAAGACCGACAGCACGCCGTCCACGTCCTTGTCGCCCATCATCGCCACCACGCCCACCAGCGGTGTGAAGTCGAAGGCCTCGGTGATCGCGTCGATGGTCGCCCGCGCGCCGTGCGGGTTGTGGCACGTGTCCAGGACCACGGTCGGCGAACGGCGCACGATCTCCAGTCGCGCCGGCGCCCTCACCTGTTCGAGCCCGGCCGCGAGCACGTCCGCGGGGACCGGCTTGCCCCCCAGGAACGCCTCGACCGCCGCGACCGCGACCGCGGCGTTCTCCGCCATGTGGGCCCCGAACAGCGGCAGGAACAGGTCGCCCAGCGGACCTTCCGCGGTGTCGAGGCGGAGCACCTGGCCGCCGATGCCGGTGGCACGGCTGATCACGCCGAACTCGACGCCCTCGCGCAGCGCCTCGGCGCCCACCTCGGCACACCGCGCCATCAGGACGCGGGCGGCGTCGGGGTGTTGTGCGGCGAGGACGGCCTTCGAGCCGGGCTTGATGATCCCGGCCTTCTCCGCGGCGATCTCCCCGATCGTGTTCCCGAGCAGGTGGGTGTGGTCCAGGTCGACCGGGCACACGACCGCCACCTGCGCGGTAACGATGTTGGTGGCGTCCCACCGCCCGCCGAGACCGACCTCCACCACCGCGACGTCGACCGGGGCATCCGCGAACGCCGCGTAGGCCAGCGCCGTCATCACCTCGAAGAACGTCATGCGGACGCCGTCGATCAACTGGGCGTCGACGATGTCGACCAGCGGCTGCACCTCTGCGACCAGCTCGTCGAACCGCTGGTCGCTGATCGGCTCGCCGTCGATGCTGATCCGCTCGGTGAGATCGACCAGGTGCGGGCTGGAGTACCGGCCGACCCGCAGCCCGAGCGCCCGCAGCAGCGAGTCGATGAGGAGGGCGGTGCTGCCCTTGCCGTTGGTGCCGGCGACCAGGATCACCGGGCAGGCCTTCTGCGGCGATCCGAGCAGGTCGCACAGGGCCTGCACGCGCGCCTGGCTGGGGGCGACCCGGTGCTCGGGCCAGCGGTCCTGGAGGTCCGCGACGATCTGTGCGTGCGTGGGGGTCATGGTGCCGCCCAGAGTAACGGACGCCCCACCCGCCGCCCCTCACGTCTGCCTACCCGTGCGCGGGCCCCACAAACCGGCTCGGTATACTGACGCGGTGCCCGAGTCCGCCGCTGCCACGCCCTCCCGGCGCCCCTGGCCCGAATGGGTGACGCTGGCCGCGCGACTCGTCCTCGGCATCACGCTGATCGTGGCCGGTGCCCTGAAGGTGACCCGGCTGGACGCGTCCGTGCAGTCGGTGCGGCTGTACCAGCTGTTGCCCTGGGACATCACCGCGGCCGTCGGGTCCGCGCTGCCGATCATCGAGATCGCCGTGGGCCTGCTGCTGGTCACCGGGACCTTCACCCGGGTCTCCGCCGTGGTCGGCTCGCTGCTCATGCTGGCCTTCATCATCGGCATCGCCTCGGTGTGGGCGCGGGGCATCTCGATCGACTGCGGCTGCTTCGGCGGCGGCGGCGCGGTCGAGGCCAGCCAGACGCAGTACCCGCTCGAGATCGCCCGTGACGTGGGCCTGCTGCTGACCGGCGCGTGGACGGTGTGGCGCCCCCGCTCCCCCTTCGCCATCGACAACTGGCTGTTCGCCCCAGCCACCGAACCCGACGAATCCCCGGCCGACAAGGAGCCCGCACGATGAGCCAGAACAACCGCGAACGCCTGCGCCAGGCACAGGCGGCTGCCGCCAAGCAGCAGCGGCTGACCCGGATCATCGGGGTCGGCGCGGCCGTCCTGGTGCTCGTCGTGATCGGCGTCTTCGTCGGCGTCCTGTTCCAGAACCAGGGCAAGCAGGCGGCATCCAGCTCGGTCACCCCGCCGAACGCCACCTCCGATGGCAAGGCGGTCGTGCAGAACCCGGGCAAGGCCAAGGCCGGCGCTCCCACCGTCGAGCTGTTCTTCGACTACCAGTGCCCGGTGTGCAAGCAGTTCGAGACCGCGTTCGGCGGCCCGCTGACCAGCCTGGCCGCCTCCGGTGACATCCAGTTGAACTACCGCACGATGACGTTCCTGGACAACAACCTCAACAACGATGCGTCGCTGCGGGCCGGGGTGGCTGCGACCTGCGCCGACACGGTCGGCAAGTACTCCGACTACCACAACGCCATCTACGCCAACCAGCCCCAGAGCGAGGGCGCCGGCTACGCGGACACGGTCTTGAGGGAGACGATCCCGGGCACGGTCGGGATCACCGGGGACGCGCTCACCACCTTCCAGTCCTGCTACGACAAGCAGGCGACCAAGGCGTTCGTGACCACCTCCAACGACCTCGGCAGCCAGGACATGCTGGCGGTCAACAAGTCGGTGTCCACGCCCACGGTCCACGTCAACGGCAAGGACCTCGCGGTCAACGACATCGCCCAGCTCGCCGCCTCGGGCACGGTCGACCCCACCGCGCTGCTCGCCCTGATCAAGCAGCGCGGCTGACCCTCCGGAGTCCGTGATCGTGCCTGGACACAGCCAGCGCCAGCGGCTGCGCGAAGCCCAGCTGGCCAACCGGCGCGCGTCGCGGTTCCGCCGGGTCATCGTGGCCGGCTCGGCGGTGTTGGCGGCCGTCCTCGTCGTGGTGATGGTCGTGGTGGTCACGCAGCAGTCGCGGCAGGGCTCGGCCTCCCCCACCCCGCCGGTCTCCTCCCCCGGTTCTGCCTCGACCGGCTCCACGGCGTCCGCGCCCACGACGTCGTCGCCCGCCACCGGCGAGTCCGCCGTCCCGCCCCACGCGACCGCGTCGAAGGACGGCATCGTCCACACCGCGAACCCGGGCAAACCGGTCGTCCAGCTCTACTTCGACTACCAGTGCGGGCCGTGCCAGCAGTTCGACCTCAGCTTCGGCACCGCGCTCGACCTGCTGGCGCAGACCCATGAGATCGAACTGGTGCACCACGCGCTGGTCTTCATCGACCGGAACAACCCGGACGGGCCGTCGCACAAGGCCGCGCTGGCAGCGGCCTGTGCCGACGTGGTCGGCGCCTACATCCCCTACAACACGGCGATCTGGAGCGCCTCGACCCAGGGCCCCTACACCGACGACCTGTTCCTGAAGGCGTTGCCGCCGAGGGCCGGCATCACCGGGGAAGCGTTGGCCACGTTCACCTCGTGCTACCAGACCAGGGCCATGGCAGGGTTCGTGGAGGGCGTCCAGGCCGCCGGGCTCAAGGCGGGCCTGACCGAGACACCGCAGCTGGTGGTGAACGGAAAGATGCTACCCACCAGCACGTTCAGCGGGAAGACCGGCAACGACCTGAAGCAGATCATCGAGGACGCGGCCAAGGGCTGATCCCGCGCTGCGTCGGGCGCGGATTCCGAACTTGGCGGGGACGCTCAATAAGATGCACCCCATGACCGAACAGGCCCTGACCACTGCCGTGCCCGCTTCTCCCCAGGGTACCGGCGGCGTACCGGAGCGCCCGGTGCTGGAGGGCCTGGAGGCCAAGTGGTCGGCCGTCTGGCGGGAGCAGGACACCTACGCGTTCGTGCGTCCCGCCACCCGCGAGCAGGTGTTCAGCATCGACACCCCGCCGCCGACCGTCTCCGGCTCGCTGCACGTGGGCCACGTGTTCAGCTACACGCACACCGACCTCGTCGCGCGCTACCAGCGGATGCGCGGCAAGCACGTGTTCTACCCGATGGGCTGGGACGACAACGGCCTGCCCACCGAGCGACGCGTCCAGAACTACTACGGCGTGCGCTGCGACCCCTCCCTTCCGTACGACCCGGACTTCACGCCGCCGGCGAACCCCGACCCGAAGCGCCAGCTGCCGATCAGCCGCCGCAACTTCGTCCAGCTGTGCCACGAGCTGACCGCCGTGGACGAGCTCGCGTTCGAGAACCTGTGGCGGACGCTGGGCCTCAGCGTGGACTGGAAGTCGCTGTACGCGACCATCTCCGACGAGGCGCAGACCGTGGCCCAGCGCGCCTTCCTGCGCAACCTCTCCCGTGGCGAGGCCTACCTGTCCGAGGCGCCGACCCTGTGGGACATCACCTTCCAGACCGCCGTCGCACAGGCCGAACTCGAGGCGCGCGACTACCCCGGCCACTACCACCGGGTCGCGTTCCACCGTCCCGACGGGGAGCCGGTCTACATCGAGACGACCCGCCCCGAGCTGATCGTCTCGGTGTGTGCCCTGATCGCTCACCCCGACGACGAGCGGTACCAGCCCCTGTTCGGCACCACGGTGACCTCGCCGGTCTTCGGGGTCGAGATCCCCGTGCTCGCCCACCCGGCCGCCGAGCGGGACAAGGGCGCCGGCATCGCGATGTGCTGCACCTTCGGCGACCTCACCGACGTGCAGTGGTGGCGGGAGCTGCGCCTGCCCACCCGGACGGTCATCGGCCGGGACGGGCGGATCCACGCCGACACCCCGGACTGGCTGCCCGATCCCAGGCCGTACGCCGAGCTCGCGGGCAAGACCGCGTTCGGCGCCCGCGAGGCGATGGTGGCGATGCTCCGCGCGTCCGGGGACCTGGACGGCGAGCCGAAGCCCACCCAGCGCATGGCCAACTTCTACGAGAAGGGCGACAAGCCGCTCGAGATCGTCTCCACCCGGCAGTGGTACATCCGCAACGGCGGACGCGACGAGGACCTCAAGCGGGCCCTGCTCGCGCGCGGCGAGGAGCTCGTGTGGGTGCCCGACCACATGCGGCACCGCTACGCGAACTGGGTGAACGGACTGAACGGTGACTGGCTGATCAGCCGCCAGCGCTTCTTCGGCGTACCGTTCCCGGTCTGGTACGCGCTGGACGCCGAGGGCGAGCCCGACTACGCGCACCCGATCGTGGCCGGCGAGGACGAGCTCCCGGTCGATCCCTCCAGCCAGTGCCCGCCCGGCTTCACCGACGACCAGCGCGGGGTGCCCGGCGGCTTCATCGGCGACCCGGACGTGATGGACACGTGGGCCACCTCCTCGCTGTCGCCGCAGCTGGCGTGCGGCTGGGAGACCGACCCGCAGCTGTGGGCGCTGACCTTCCCGATGGACATGGCCCCGCAGGCCCACGACATCATCCGTACCTGGCTGTTCTCCCGGGTGGTGCGTGCCCACTTCGAGCACGGCACGCTGCCGTGGCGGCTCGCCGCGATCTCCGGCTTCGTGGTCGACCCCGATCGCAAGAAGATGAGCAAGAGCAAGGGCAACGTGGTCGTGCCCACCGACATCCTCGACCGGTTCGGGTCCGACGCGGTGCGCTGGCGCGCGGCGATGGCCCGTCCGGGCATGGACTCGCCGTTCGACGAGACCCAGATGAAGGTCGGTCGCCGGCTGGCGATGAAGATCCTCAACGCCAGCAAGTTCATCCTCGGCATCGCCGCGGACACGCCCGCCCGATATCTGGCCACCGAACCCGTCGACCTGGCCATGCTGGCGTCGCTGAAGAACGTGGTGGAGCAGGCCACCGCCGCGTTCGAGGCGTACGACTACTCCAGCGCGCTGGAGGCGGCGGAGAAGTTCTTCTGGCAGTTCTGCGACGACTACCTCGAACTCGTGAAGGAGCGCGCCTACGGGGACGAGGACGTCGCCGGCAGCGACTCTGCGCGTGCCGCGTTGCGTGACGCGCTCGACGTGCTGCTGAGGCTGTTCGCTCCGTTCCTGCCGTTCGTGACCGAGGAGGTGTGGTCCTGGTGGCGCAGCGGCTCCATCCACCACGCCGGCTGGCCGGTGGCCACGGAGATCTCGGCCGAGGACGGCGTCCCGGCGCTGCTCGACGACGTCGCCGCCGCGCTGATCGGGATCCGGGGTGCGAAGTCGCAGGCGAAGGTGTCGATGAAGACGGAGGTGACCCGCGCGGTGTTCGCGGGGCCCGAGCCCGTGCTCAGCCGCCTGTTCGCTGCGGAGGACGACCTGCGGGCCGTCGGACGGATCAGCGCCCCCATCGAATGGATGCCCGAGTCCGGACCCCTCGACGTGAGCATCGAACTCAAGCCGGCGGAGGCCTGACCTGGTGGCGGTTCGACGCGGTACGTGCCGGCTGCGGGCAGCCTCGGCCCTGGTCGCGGTGCTCGCCCTGGCCGGGTGCGCGGGCGGCCCGCGGGACAGCGCCGGCCAGGTGACGGCCCCGGCCACCACCGACACGTACTCCGTGCGGGTCGGCGACTGCCTGGACAAGCTGCCATCGGAGAGCACGGACGAGCTGTCGCTGCTTCCGTGCGGAGCGCCACACTACTGGGAGGCGTTCGCCACCAGCACGCTCACCGCATCGGCCTACCCGGGCAACGCTGCCGTCGGCGACCAGGCCCGGGCCGCGTGCGAGACCGCCTTCGCGCCGTTCGTCGGGACGACCGCGAAGAAGTCGAAGCTCGACCTCACCATGCTGACGCCCACCAAGGAGACCTGGACGCAGGCCGACGACCGTGAGGTGGTCTGCCTGGTCGGCAGCCAGAGCGGCGGCATCACCGGGACGCTGAAGGGCGCGGCCCGGTAGCCTCCGCTCAGATGAGGTCGGCCAGCACCGGGTCGGCCATGGCCATGACCGCGGCCTTGGCTTCGGCCGCGTTGGTCCCGGCTCGGGCCGCAGCGGCCATCTGCTGGCACTGGGTCATGGTGTGCAGGCCGAGGGCCGTGCGAACCGCGGGGACCTTCCCCGGAGCCATCGAGAGGCTGGACACCCCCAGGCCGGCGAGCACCAGGGCCAGCCCCGGGTCACCGCCCGCCTCGCCGCACACACCTACCGGCTTGCCCATCGCCTGGCCACCCTCGCAGGCGAGCGCGACCACATCGAGCAGCGCGGGCTCCCACGGGTTGAGCAGGCTGGCGAGCTCGCCCTGCATGCGGTCCGCGGCCATGGTGTACTGCTGCAGGTCGTTCGTCCCGAGTGAGGCGAAGTCGACGTGGTACAGGATGCCCTTGCTGCGGATCGCTGCCGCCGGCACCTCGATCATGATGCCGACCTTGGGCAGCCCCAGGGCCCGCACCTTCTCGGCGAACCAGGTCGCCTCGGCCTGGGTGGCGATCATCGGCGCCATGACGCGCACGTCCGCACCGGTCGCCTTGTACGCGGCGGCAAGGGCCTCCAGCTGGGCGTCCATCACGTCCTCGCGGATCATGCCCAGCCGGATCCCGCGCCGCCCCAGCGCAGGGTTCTCCTCGGGGCCGAGGTCGGCGAACTTCAGCGGCTTGTCCGCACCGGCGTCCAGGGTGCGCACGACCACGCGGCGGTCACCGAAGGCGGTGAACACCTCGGTGTACGTCGCCGTCTGCTCCTCCACGGTGGGCATGGTGTCGCGGTCGAGGAACAGGAACTCGGTGCGGAAGAGCCCGACGCCCTCCACCGCCTGCTTGGCCGCCTTCTGGGCGTCCGCCGCGGTGCCGATGTTCGCCAGCAGCGCCACCGGGTAGCCGTCCTTCGTTGCGCCGTTGCCGGTACCGCCGGCCAGCGCGGCGGCACGCCGCCGCTTGCGCTCGTCCAGCAACTGGATCTCCCGGGGCGAGGGGTTCACCGTGATCTCACCGACGCCACCATCGATCGCCACCGTCGTTCCGGCCGGCACCGAGAGGATGCCGACCGCCTGCACGACGGCCGGGATCCCCAGCTGGGAGGCCAGGATCGCGGTGTGGCTGGTCGGTCCACCCGCCTCGGTGACGATGCCCAGGCAGGTATCGGTGGTCAGGGTGGCGGTCTCCGCCGGCGCCAGGTCCTGGGCGGCGAGGATGCTCGGCACGGTCAGGCTGGGCACGCCCGGCTCGGGCTGGCCCAACAGACGTGCCACGGCGCGGTCGCGGACATCGCGCAGGTCGGTGACACGCTCGGCCATGTAGCCGCCCAGCGCCTCGAACATGGTGCAGATCTCCTCGACCGCAGCCGTGACGGCCGTGGTCACGCCCTTCCCGGCCTGGAGCTGGTTGTCGATGCCCATGGCCAACCCGGGGTCGCGCGCCATCATGGCGCCCGCCTCGAGGATCGGCTTCGCATGGTCGGACGCCACCGCCGCGCGCGCGTCCAGACCCTTGGCGACCTCGTCCAGGACACCGTGCACCAGCGCGGAGGCCGCGGCGGCGTCAGTCGTGGGGGCCTCGTCTGAGGGCGCCTTCGGCGGCGGTGTCACCACCACCAACGGACCAACGGCGGTGCCGGCACTGACGCCGATCCCGTGGAAGGTCGAGTTCAGTTCGGCGTCGCCGGTCATGGGTTACTCCGCGTCGAGGTCGCGGGAGAGCAGCTCGACGAGCGAGTCGAGCGCGGCGTCCGCGCCCTCGCCCTCGGCGGACAGGGTGACCACCTCGCCGTTCTTGGCCCCCAGCGCCATGACCATCAGGATGCTGCGCGCGTCGACGGGGTTCCCGCCGGCCTTGGCAATGGTGACCGGCAGCCCGGTGGCCGTCGCAGCCTGGACGAACAGGGATGCGGGGCGGGCGTGCAGACCGACCGAAGACGCGATGCTGACTTCACGGGTGGCCATTGAGAACTCCTTCGTTGGAATGCCGACGGGTCCCACAATGGCATAAGCGCGCGGTCAGCGGCGACCCCCCTCCAGACTCGGTGGGAGTATTACGTTTCACACCCCCCGGAAGCCGATTTGGCTTGATCCGCAGGGGTATCAGGCGCTCTTGTCCCGCCGTTCGCTGCGGGCGAGCTGCGCCCGGCTCACCAGCTGCGGCGCGGCCCCGTCGTTCACGACGTCGGCGTCGACCAGCACCTGCGCCACCTCGTCGTCGCTGGGCACGTGGTACATCACGTTGAGCAGGATCTCCTCGAGGATCGAGCGCAGGCCGCGTGCTCCGATGCCGCGGCGCAGGGCCATCTGCGCGATCGCCTCGATGGCGCCCGGGGTGAACTCGAGGTCGACACCGTCGAGTTCGAAGAGCTTGCGGAACTGCTTGATCAACGCGTTCTTCGGTTCGACCAGGATCCGGACCAGGGACTCCGCGTCCAGCTGTTCGACGGTGGAGATCATCGGGAGTCGTCCGATGAACTCGGGGATCAGGCCGAACTTGTGCAGGTCCTCCGGGCGCACCTCCGCGAACGGGTTGAGGCTCGCCGGACGGCGCACGGCAGCATCGTTGTTGAAGCCCAGCGGACGCTTCCCGACGCGGGCGTTGATGATCTCCTCGAGGCCCGCGAAGGCCCCGCCGACGATGAACAGGATGTTCGTGGTGTCGATCTGGATGAACTCCTGGTGGGGGTGCTTGCGGCCGCCCTGCGGGGGCACGGACGCGGTGGTGCCCTCCAGGATCTTCAGCAGCGCCTGCTGCACGCCCTCGCCGGACACGTCACGAGTGATCGAGGGGTTCTCGCTCTTGCGGGCGACCTTGTCGATCTCGTCGATGTAGATGATGCCGGTCTCGGCCTTCTTGACGTCGTAGTCGGCGGCCTGGATCAGCTTGAGCAGGATGTTCTCCACGTCCTCGCCGACGTAGCCCGCCTCGGTCAGCGCGGTGGCGTCAGCCATGGCGAACGGGACGTTGAGCATCCGCGCCATGGTCTGGGCGAGGTAGGTCTTGCCGCAGCCGGTCGGGCCGATCAGCAGGATGTTCGACTTGCCGAGCTCGACCAGCTCGTCGTCGGCGATGCGGCGTCCGGGCGTCGACGCCTGCGCCTGCACCCGCTTGTAGTGGTTGTAGACCGCGACCGAGAGGGCCTTCTTGGCGGTCTCCTGACCGATGACGTAGGAGTCCAGGAAGGAGCAGATCTCACGGGGCTTGGGCAGTTCGTCGAGGAGCCCGGAGTCGCTGGTCTCCGCGAACTCCTCCTCGATGATCTCGTTGCACAGGTCGATGCACTCGTCGCAGATGTAGACCCCCGGCCCTGCGATGAGCTTCTTGACCTGCTTTTGGCTCTTCCCGCAGAACGAGCACTTCAGCAGGTCCGACGTCTCGCCGATGCGTGCCACGTTGTCGCGCCTTCCGTGTGTTTCTCCAACCAACCCTAACCCGGCCATCCCAGATGGGCCGGGATGGCCGGGTCGTGAGTCAGCGCGGAGCGTCCTTGAGGGAGGTGAGAATGTCGTCGACGATGCCGTACTGGACGGCTTCCTCTGCGGTCAGGTACTTGTCACGCTCGATGTCGAGGCTGATCTTCTCCACGGTCTGGCCGGTGCTGTCCGCGAGCATGCCCTCCATGAGGGAGCGGATGCGCAGGATCTCCCTGGCCTGGATCTCCAGGTCGGAGGACTGGCCGTAGCCGCCCTCGGTCGCCGGCTGGTGGATCAGGATGCGGCTGTTCGGCAGGGCGAGGCGCTTGCCCTTGGTGCCGGCCGCGAGGAGGACGGCGGCGGCGGACGCCGCCTGCCCGAGGCAGACGGTCTGCACGTCCGGCTTGATGTAGCGCATGGTGTCGTAGATCGCGGTCAGCGCGGTGAACGAGCCGCCCGGGGAGTTGATGTAGATGCTGATCGGGCGCTCCGGGTCCATCGACTGGAGGCACAGCAGCTGGGCCATCACCGCGTTGGCGATGTCGTCGCTGATCGGGGTGCCGAGGAAGATGATGCGGTCCTCGAACAGCTTGGTGTAGGGGTCGACCCGGCGGATGCCGTAGGACGTCCGCTCCTCCCACTGGGGGATGTAGTAGTCCATGCTGGGGCCGGCCGGGGCCAGGCCCGAGGGCAGCGTGTTGATCGCGTTCATGGGAGCGGGCCTCACTGGTTCGGAGCGTCGGTCGGGATCTGCGAGGCACGCTCGTAGACGTGGTCGATGAAGCCGTACTCGAGCGCCTGCTCGGCCGTGAACCAGCGGTCGCGGTCGGAGTCCTTCTCGATCTGCTCCACGGTCTGGCCGGTGTGCTGGGCGATCAGGCCCGACATCGTCTTCTTGATGTGCAGCGACTGCTCCGCCTGGATCCGGATGTCGGATGCGGTGCCGCCGAGCCCGCCGGAAGGCTGGTGCATCATGATCCGGCTGTGGGGCAGCGCGAAGCGCTTGCCCTTCTGGCCGGCGGACAGGAGGAACTGCCCCATCGAGGCGGCGAGGCCCATCGCCACGGTGGCCACGTCGTTGGAGATCCACTGCATGGTGTCGAAGATCGCCATGCCGGAGTCGACCGACCCGCCCGGGGAGTTGATGTACAGGTAGATGTCCCGGTGGGGATCCTCCGCGTTCAGCAGCAGCATCTGCGCGCAGATCGCGTTCGCGTTCTCGTCGCGCACCTCGGAACCGAGGAAGATGATGCGGTTGGCCAGCAGGGACTGGTAGACCGAGTCGGTCATGCCGAAAGGCCCGGCACCGGCGGCCATGGACAGGCCGCGCTCAATGGCTCGATGTTCGTTCACGGAGGCGAACCTACCCGGTGGCGCCGATTTTTCCGCCGACTTGGGCGTCCTGTTCGCTGACGGCGCACCGTGTCGCGATCCGGCCCCGCACCGCGTCCCGGCCGTCACAGCAGCCCCATCCCGGAGCTGCCGCGGCCGCATCACGACGCCTCGAGCACCGCCCGAATCGTCTCGATGACGAGGACCGGCCGTTCGGTGAGCATCTTCCACGTGATCCGGATCACGCGGAAGCGTGCCCTCACCAGCAGGTTCTGGCGGAGTCGGTCGTCCTCGAACCGGTCCGCCGCACCGTGGACGGCCTTGCCGTCGAACTCGACGATCACGCCGGCGTCGGGGAACCAGACGTCGGGGAAGATCAGGGCGCCGTCGACCCACAGGGCACGGTTCGCCACCCAGCCGGTGATGCCGGCGCTCCGCAGCAGCTCATGGAGCAGTGCCTCGGCGTACGACCACGGGTTGGCGATCACCTGCCGGGCGACCCGGCGACGTTCGGGGTTCCCCTGCGCGTGGTCGAAGGCCGGCAGGGTGGCCTCGAGCTCGGCCACGGTGGTCAGCCCGGTGCGCAGGAAGGTGAAGGCAGCCTCGCCCCGATCGGTGGAAGCGACCTCCAGGCACGCGTAGGCGGGGCTCACCAGGGTGAGCCCGCGGTAGTGCACCCGATGCTGGGCCGGGACCCGGCAGCGGACGACCCGCAACCACGGGACGGGGCGAGCCCGGTTCGGTGAGCGCAGGTCGATGGGCATGGTGACGGGCTCCCCGCCGTACACCTGAACCGCTGTACGGCCGGAGAGCGAGCCTGAGGACGACCAGGCGCTGACCGCGAGCAACCGCACCGCAGGGTCAGCGGCGTCGGCGGGGGCGACGAACACGCCGGGGAGGAGGGGCACGACTCCGCCCGCCTCGGCGGCGCGCTGGATCGTGCGCGCAGCGTGTGGGTGCCGGCGCAGCGACAGCACTGGTGACGACGAGAGCAGGTCATCGATTCGCACGCCCTGCACTATCGGCAGGACCACGTCATCCGGGTCACGGAAAGGGGAACCTGTGGATGGCGCGATCTGGCCGGAGAAGCCTGTGGATGAGGCTGGTGGGACGGGATGGACGCCAGGCGCGGCCGATCGCGACAAACGCGACGGCGCCGCCACCCGGAGGTGACGGCGCCGCGGCGTGACGGGTTACTCGGAGTCGACGACCGGCGCCTCGACACCGGACAGGTCCACCACGTTGCCTTCGGCATCGGTCACGGTGGCCTTGGCGACGATCAGGGCGAGCGCCTTGTTGCGGCGGATCTCCTGCATCCAGGCGCCGACGTGGTTGTGCTCCATCATGTGCGACGCCTCCTGCTCGGGGCTGGTGCCGTTCTGGGCGGCCTTGCGCACGAGCAGCTCCGACAGGTCCGCCTGCTCGACGCCGACCTCGGCGTCATCGGCGACCTTGTCGAGGATCAGCTGGGCCTTGAGGCTGCGCAGCGTGGACTTCTCCACGTCCGCCCAGAAGGCCTCGGGGGTGTCGGCCTCCTCTTCGGCCCGCTCGAGGTAGTCCTCGAGGGTGAGTCCGGCTCCCTGCAGCTGCTGGGTGATCTGCTCCTTGCGGGCGGCGATCTCCGCGGCCGCGACGCGCTCGGGAACCTCGAAGTCGGTGCCGTCGACGAGAGCCTCGAGCACCTTGTCGCGACCGCTGGCGACCTGCTCGGACGTGACCAGTTCCTCGACCCGCTTGGTCAGGTCGGCGCGCATCTCCTCGACGGTGTCGAACTCGGAGATCAGCTGGGCGAACTCGTCGTCCACCTCGGGCAGCTTCTGCTCGGACACCTTGGTCACGGTCACCGTGATGTCGGCAGGCTCGCCCTCGAGCGGGCCACCGACGAGCGTGGAGGCGAACTGGGCCTCCTCGCCGGCGCTCAGGCCGGTCACGGCCTCGTCCAGGCCGTCGATCATGCCTCCGGAGCCGAGCACGTAGGTCACGCCCTCAGCGGTCGCGTCCGGCAGCGGTTCGCCGTCGCGGGTGCCGACGAGGTTCAAGGTGAGCTGGTCACCGGCCGCAGCCGGGCGGTCGACCTCGGTGCTCGTTGCGAACCGTTGGCGGAGCAACCCGATGCGCTCCTCGACGTCCTCGTCCACCGGACGCTTGGCGTCGACGGTGGCCGTGAGGGTGGAGAAGTCGGGCACCTCGAACTCGGGACGCACGTCGATCTCGGCGGTGAACTCCACCAGGTCGCCGTCCTCGAGCTTGGTGACCTCGACCTCGGGCTCGCCGAGCGGGTTGATCCCGGCCTCGGTGACAGCGGCCTCGAAGGCGGCCGGCAGGGCGGCGTTGATCGCCTCCTGCAGCACCATGCCGCGGCCGAAGCGCTGGTCGATCACGAGGTTAGGGATCTTCCCCTTCCGGAAGCCGGGGATCGACACCTGCTGCGCGATCTCGCGGTACGCCTTGTCCAGGTGCGGCTTCAGGTCGGTGAAGGGGATCTCAACGGTGAGCTTGACCCTGGACGGGCTGAGCTTCTCGACGGTGCTGGGCAATGCGGGCTCCTGATCGGAAGATGGCAGACCGCACGATTCTAGCCAGCGGCTCGCTTCAGGTCATATCGGGCCGCAGGCGGGCCCACCGCCGACGCTCCCGTGACGGCACCGGCGGCGCGGTTCCGTTACTCTTGGCCACGCGCGGATGTAGCTCAATGGCAGAGCCCCAGCCTTCCAAGCTGGCCATGCGGGTTCGATTCCCGTCATCCGCTCTGTTGCGGGCACACATCCCGCGGGCCGCGGGCAACGTCGGGCCGGCCCCGGCGGGCGGGGGCATGACGAACCGCCCGGGAGGTCTTCCCGGGCGGTCCGACGACGAACAGGTCGGGTGGCCGATTCAGGCCGCGAGCCAGACTTCCCTGGACAGAACGGCCGTCATCAGACCCATCGTGGCCAGGCCGACGAACAGGCCACCTGCGCCCACGTCAGCCAACACCTTGAACTGGGTCATGAAATTGCTGAGGACTGCGGCCAGAACGGCGCTCCCCATGACTACCCCGATGATCATTCCGCCGATACGCAGCAAATAGCGCATCTTGCTCCTCCCCCCGAATGAGCCGATGCCGAAATCATAGGACCGGCCCTGACGACGGTCCATCCGACTCACCAAGAATCGGCTGAGTTTTTCGCGGGCGTGCGGCGTCAGACGTCCGGGCCCACCTCGGAGTCGCCGGCGAGAGCCTTCTCCACCGTCGTCAGGAGCTCGTCCCAGGAGGTGGTGAACTTCTCCACGCCCTCCCTCTCCAGCACCTCGAACACGTCGTCGAAGTCGATCCCTGCGGCCGTGAGCTGCCGCATCACCTCGGTGGCGGCGTGCGCGCTGCCGATCACGGGAGCGCCCGGCTCGCCGTGGTCGGCGAAGGCGCGCATCGTCTTCTCCGGCATGGTGTTCACGACATCGGGGGCGACGAGTTCGCTCACGTACATGGTGTCGGGATAGGCATCGGATTTCACTCCGGTCGAGGCCCACAACGGCCGCTGGGTATGCGCACCGAGGGCCCGCAGTGCGGCGAAGCGCGGGGTGGCGAACTGCTCCGCCCAGGCCGCATAGGCGAGCTGGGAGTTGGCGATCCCGGCCTTTCCCTTGAGGGTGCACGCCGCCCCGCCGATCGCGTCCAGCCGCTTGTCCACCTCGGTGTCGAGCCGGGACACGAACACGGACGCCACCGAGTGGATCCGGCTCAGGTCCAGCCCCGCCGCTGCGGCCTTCTCCAGTCCGGTGAGGTAGGCGTCGACGACCTCGACGTAGCGGGCCACGCTGAAGATCAGGGTCACGTTGACGCTGATGCCCGCAGCGATGGTCTCGGTGATGGCCTCGAGGCCGGGACGGGTGGCCGGGATCTTGATCAGCACGTTCTCGCGATCCACCCGCCGGTGGAGGTCCCGCGCCTGCTCGATGGTGCCTGCGGTGTCCATCGCCAGGCCGGGCTCGACCTCGATCGACACCCTGCCGTCCACGCCGCCGGAATCGCGGAACACCCCGGCGAAGACCTCGCAGGCGTCGCGGACGTCGGACGTGGTGAGCCGCTTCACCGCCTCGGCGATGTCGACCCCCTGGCCCCGCAGGCCGGTGATCGCTTCCTCGTACCCGCTGCCCTCGGCGAGGGCCGCGGCGAAGATGGTGGGGTTCGTCGTGACGCCGCTCAGCCCGTACTCGTCGATCATCCCGGCGAGCGTCCCGCTGGTGATCCGGGTCCTGGACAGGTCATCCAGCCACACCGAGACCCCGGCCTCGATGAGCTTCTGCATCCTGGGGTTCATGTCTGGCTCCTTCCGCCTTCGAGCGTAGGTCCGCACCGGTCGTCGCCGACAGGGCCGTCCCCTGCGCAGTTACCATCGCCGCGCCCCGGCCAAACCGCGCGGCACCCGTGTCCCGGCCGGGGCGGGCGGCACCCCGCACGTAGACTCCCGGGTGGATTCCCGTCTTCGAGGAGGCTGTCGCATGCCGAGGTTGCGTCGCTCGCGCCCGCTGGTGGTCGCGTTGGCCTCGGCGTCCCTCGTCTCGCTGGCGGCCTGCAGCACCCCGGACGTGGTGACGACCGGACCGCGCCCGCACTCCCCTTCCGCGACCACGAGCCCGGCCCGCAGCACCGAGACCGACCCCAACCGGCTCGCGCTCTACGTCCCCGGCCTCGCGGGCTACACCGCGCCCACGGCGCTGGGCGGGGGAACGTTCAGCCGTCCCCTGCTCGACGGCTCCGGTGATGTGACCTGGAAGGTGCTGGACGGCGCGAACCAGGTGATCCCCGACTACAACCCGGCGGAGGCGGTCGCGTTCGGTGATCCCTCGGTCTACACCAAGGTGCCCGGCGTCCTCACGTTCCGCGGCAACAACTTCCGCGACGCGCCGGTGTACGGCACCACGGACGTCAGCCAGAAGAAGCTGCAGGTGGTGTGGACGCAGGACACCGGCGATGTCTCCGCGGAGGGTTCGCACTGGGCGGGTGCGGGGTGGACGGGCCAGCCGCTGCTGGTGAACTGGCCGAAGGACACCAAGCGGGCCATGGGACTGACCCAGGCGGAGGTCGACGACCCGAACTTCGTCGAAGTCGTCTATCCGGTGGTGGACGGCAACGTCTACCGGCTCGACCTGGCGACCGGCCGGCAGACGAAACCACCGATTCCGGTCGGGTTCGCGTTCAAGGGCACGGGCTCCATCGATCCGCGCGGCTACCCGCTCCTCTACGCCGGCATGGGGCTGAACGAGAACGGCGACAAGACCGGCCCGTGGCGCTACCGCATCTTCGACCTGATCCAGAACAAGGAGGTGTCGGGCTGGGACGGGACCGACGCCGGCGCCCCGCGCGACTGGGGGGCGTTCGACTCCTCGGCCCTCGTCAACGGCCCTTCCGACACCCTGATCGAGCCCGCGGAGAACGGCCTGGTCTACAAGGTGAAGCTCAACGCCAGCTTCGACGCCGCCGGCAGGACCGTGAGCGTCAAGCCGGAGTTCACCAAGCTCTGGTACACCACCCCGGACTCCTCGCGGCACGGCATCGAGTCGTCCGCCGCGGCCTACCGCAACCTCATGTACGCCGGTGACAACGACGGAAACATCGTCTGCTGGGACGCCATCACCATGCAGGTGCTGTGGGTGCGTCCGACCGGGGACGACACCGATGCGTCCATCGTGCTCGAGGACCCGACCAACAGCGGTCCGTTCCTCTACACCGGCAACGAGATGGACAAGCGCGGCGAGGGGCCCGCGGCGGCCACCCACGGCCTGGTCACCATCCAGAAGATCAATGCCCTGACCGGCGAGCAGGTCTGGCAGTACCAGGTGGACGCCGTCTACAACAAGGCGGTCAACGGCGGGCTGATGGCCACCCCCGTGCTGGGCACCGGAGAGGTGTCGGACCTCGTGTTCTTCAACATCGCCAAGACCGGCTCCGACAAGCAGGGCAGCCTCGTGGCGCTGGACAAGCAGACCGGCACGGTGGTCTGGAACCGGACGCTGCCGCACTTCGGCTGGAGTTCGCCGGTGCTGCTCACCGGCACCGACGGTCACACCTACGGGATCGTGGGTGACTCCAGCGGGCTGCTGCACCTGTTCGACCCGAACACCGGCCGGGACTTCTCCACGTTGCAGCTGTCGCAGAACATCGAGGCGTCGCCCGCGGTCTACGGCAACATGCTCGTCGTCGGCACCTACGCCAAGAAGCTGTACGGCATCCGGATCAGCTGACCGCGAGCCCGCCGCCGCCGGGGGGGGGGGGGGGGGGAGTGGTGCCATAGCATTTG
>JAEVYS010000034.1 GCA_023392635.1 Actinomycetes bacterium
ATCCACACCAGGATCCAGCTCGGGACGGCAGCGCGTGCGGCTGCCGGCGCGCTGCGAGACCGCGGTGCCCAGACCACGGTCGGCCCGTCCTTCTGGGTCACCGGGATGGAGGGCCCGCTCGCTGACGGCGAACTGGGACGGGCGACCGCCTGGGGCCGCACGCTGGCCGCGCGCGACGAGACGCCGTCGGAGTGAGCCGGTCGGCGTATGCCGGCGCCCAGTTCGGGCGAACCGCCCGGGCCGTGCGGGGCGGGTCGTACCGTAAGAGGGAATCGCCGAGGAGGAGCTATGCAGAACCGCAGCATCGGACACCGCCAGGTGAGCGCCATCGGACTGGGCGGCATGCCCATGTCGATCGAGGGCCGGCCCGACCGGGAGCAGTCGCTCGCCACGATCCACGCCGCGCTGGATGCCGGGGTCACGCTGATCGACACCGCCGACGCCTACTGCCTTGACGCCGGGGAGGTGGGCCACAACGAGCTGCTGATCGCTGAGGCGTTGCGGACCTGGGGCTCCGACGCCGGCCAGGTGCTGGTCGCCACCAAGGGTGGCCACCTGCGTCCGGGCGGCGCGTGGACGGTCAACGGCGATCCCGCCTACCTCAAGCGGGCCGCCCGGGCGTCGGCGACGCGGCTCGGCGTCGAGGCGATCGGCCTGTACCAGTTCCACCGCCCCGACCCCGCTGTCCCGTACGCGGACTCCATCGGTGCGCTGTCCGACCTGCTGGACGAGGGCGTGATCGAGCAGGCCGGCATCTCCAACGCCTCGATCGAGCAGATCGACATCGCCCGCGGCATCCTCGGCGAGCGCCTGGTCTCCGTCCAGAACCGTTTCAGCCCGCAGTACACCGCCAGCACGGCCGAGCTCGAGCACTGCGCCGACCTCGGGCTTGCGTTCCTGCCCTGGAGCCCGCTCGGCGGTATCGGGAGGGCCTCCCAGGTGGGCGCGACCCAGAGCGTGATGTCCGAGATCGCCCGGGCGCGCGGGGTGACCCCGTACCAGGTCGTGCTCGCGTGGGAACTGTCCCTCGCGCCGGTCGTGATCCCGATTCCCGGGGCGTCGCGACCGACCTCGATCACCGACTCCGCGCGGGCCGCAGGGCTCGAGCTCGACGAGGCCGAGCTGGTGCGGATCGGCAACTACCTGGTCTGAGCACCGACGCGCTCCTCCCGCGTCCCCCGTTCGGGGGACACGCCCTGCCCGGGCCGGGCGTGGACGGTATATTGGCGGGGCCCGGGTTCTGAAAAACAGAGGGAAATCATGGCCGTCCTCCCGTCCCCCCGAACGTGGGGGATCATGATGCTCGCGGCGAGCGTGGTGCTGCCGCTCGCCGTCGCCACGGCGACGCCGGCACAGGCGGCGGACCGGACCAGCACCACCGAGGCCAGGCGCGTCGACCGGGTCAAGACCCCGAAGATCGCCTGGGTGGAGGACATGGCCAACGGCGGCTACACCGGCTCGGTCAAGGTGCCGCTGGACTACGACAGCCCCACCGGCTCCCTGGTGAGGATCGCGCTGTTCAAGGTGCCGGCCGCCGACCCGAGCCAGAAGATCGGCACCTTGTTCCTCAACCCCGGCGGTCCCGGTGGGTCGGGCGTCGACATGGCCCAGAACGCCACCAGCTTCCTGTCCCAGTCCGTGCTCGACAAGTTCGACATCGTCGGTTTCGACCCTCGCGGCACCAATCGCTCGACGATGGTGACCTGCTTCTCCAGCAGCGCCAAGCAGGCTGCCGCCCTCTCCGGCCTGGGCAACTCGTTCCCCACGCCGGCCGACCAGCCCGCCTTCATCTCGGCCTCGGCACGTCTGGCCGCCGCCTGCTCGGTGTACGGCGCCAAGCTGGCCTCGGCGATGTCGACGGCCCAGGTCGCCCGCGACCTGGACGTGCTGCGCCGCGCCGTCGGGGACAAGAAGTTGAATTACCTCGGGTTCTCCTACGGCTCCTACCTCGGGGAGGTCTACGCCAACCTCTTCCCCGACCGCTTCCGGGCACTCGCGATCGACGGGGTGGTCGACCCCATCGCCTGGGCCGGCACGAAGCTCACCAACTCGGTCCCGGCGACGATCCGGGGCAAGTCGGGAGAGGCCAGCTGGTCGGCCCTCGTCGCCGGCCTCCAGGCGTGCGCGGACGCTCCGGACGGCTACTGCCCTCTGGAGAACCCTCAGGCGGACTTCGACGCGGTCGCGGCCAGCCTGAAGACCGCGTCGATCCGGATCGGCGAGGGGCCCTCGGCGGACGACTACAGCTACACCGACTTCATCTCCGACATGCACACGCTGCTCTACTACCCCGAGGGCATGGAGTACGTCGTCCAGGTGGTGGCGGCCCTGAAGCAGATGATCGACGCCGGCTCCGCCTCGACCCTGGGCATGCAGGCCTCCGATCGGGCAGCGAGCCTGGTGCGGGCGTTCCACCGCCAGCTGGCCACGCTGGACACGGGCTACAACAACTCGCTCGAGGCGTTCTCCGGCGTGCTCTGCACCGACGCGTACGAGCCGTCCAGCGCCAATTCGTGGATCCTGGCGACCACCCGGTCGAACACCCGGGCGCCACACTTCGGCCAACTGTGGGGCTGGTCGGACGTGCAGTGCGCCACCAGCTCCTGGAAGGCGAAGGACGAGGACGCCTACCACGGCACGTACAGCCGGAACACCGCTGCGACCGTGCTGATCGTCGGCAACTACCACGACCCTGCCACGAATTACGCGGGGGCGGTGGAGGCCTCGGTGCTGATGCCGAACAGCGTCCTGCTGCGCAGCGACTCGTGGGGCCACACCGCCTACGGCACCTCCGACTGCGTGACCGACCGGATGGACGCCTACCTGATCACCGGCAAGGTGCCCGAGGGCACCGCCGAGACGGTCTGCACCGGCGACGTCCAGCCGTTCAGCACCTCGCCGGATTCGGGCGAAATGACCGGCGGAGGTTCGGACACCAACCGGTCGACGGTGTCGTCCGCGTCCACGGCGGGCACGCGGACGGCGTCGACGAGCGAGGACGACGCGAGCACCGGCACCTCCGTCCCGACCCGCGACGGGCTGCCCCCGGTCACGATGCCCCTCCCCCGTTCGCGGGGCTGACGCCGGTCAGGTCGCCGGGAGCGCCTTGCGGAGGTAGACCAGGGTGACCTTGTCGTCGACCGCCCTTCGCCGCTCCTCGCGGTAGCCGGCAGCGGCGTAGAGCCGGAGGTTGCCCAGGCTCCGGTGCCCGGTGAACAGGCGGGCCTCGTCCGCGTCCGCCGTCGTCTCGGCCAGTGCCAGCAGAGCCGTGCCGATGCCGCGTCCCTGCGCGGCCGGCTCGACCGCCAGCCGTGCGATGTGCAGCGTCCTGCCCTCGACGTGGGTCCTCACCGAGCCCACCACCCGCCCGTCCTTCACGGCGACGAAGCCGGCCCCGCTCGCGAGGTCCGCCCGTACTGCTTCGGCCTGCTCGAGCAGCGGCGGCAGGGCCGGGTCGTCGTACAGCCGTGCCTCAATGGTGAATGCCGCGAGTTGCACCCGCAGCACGTCCGCCACGTCCTCGGGCGCCATTCGGCGCAGCACCACACCGTCCATAACCCCTCCTCACGACGCATTTTGCCGCGCCGGCGACCACGGATGGGCAATTTTGCCACGGCAATTCAGAAGTGGGGGTTCGGCCGAAGCCCTATGGTGAATTGCACCAGGGGGAGGCAACTGCCGCTGGGTAGCCTCCGGATCCCGCACGACCCGGGGGGCGAGTGCAGGGAACGGATTCGGGCCCGCCTCTCGCTTGAGCGCTCGGCGCGTTTGACTGGCCTCAAGAGCCAGCGCTCAGCGAGGCGCGTTCCGGCCATCTCCGAGACACGCCGGGGCTACCCGACAACGCAGCAGGCTTCGACCAGGTGGGCGATGAGGATCCGCGGTTGGGGGACCGTGGGCCTGGGGGACATCGCTCCGGACGAAGGGTGAGCCTCGGCCGGCCCGGAATATTCCCGGGCCGGCCTGGCTTTGTCCAGACGTCCTGCCGGCGACGACGCCGTCCTCTCCGAGAAGTCCTGACCAGGAAGACGTGCTGATGAGCGCCACGAAGGAAGACCTCCAGGCCCCACAGGTCCAGAAACTGCCGTCGTCGTCGGTACAGGTGATGGCCGTTCTCCTCGTGGGTGCCTTCGTCGTGATCCTGAACGAGACCGCCCTCAACGTCGCGCTGTCGCGCATCATGTCCGACCTCGCCATCGACGAGCGCACGGCCCAGTGGCTCACGACCGGCTTCATGCTGACCATGGCCGTGGTGATCCCCATCACCGGCTGGGTGATGGAGCGCTGGTCGACCCGGACGGTGTTCGCCCTGGCCATGTCGCTGTTCAGCCTCGGCACCGCCGTGGCGGCGCTCAGCTGGACGTTCCCCAGCCTGCTCACCGGACGGCTCGTCCAGGCCAGCGGCACCGCGATCATGATGCCCCTGTTGATGACCACCGTGATGGAACTGGTCCCCCCGGGCCGCCGGGGCCGGATCATGGGCACGATCAGCCTCGTGATCTCGGCGGCGCCGGCGATCGGTCCCACGATGTCGGGCGTCATCCTCCAGTACCTGCCCTGGCGCTTCGTGTTCGCGCTCGTGCTGCCGATCGCGCTCGCCATCCTGGCCCTCGGCCTGCGCAGGGTCCCGAACCTCAACGAGCCGGCACGGGTGAAGCTCGACGCCGTGAGCATCCCGCTGGCCGCGCTCGGCTTCGGAGGGCTGGTGTACGGACTCAGCCTGGTCGGCAGCGCCACCGCCGGCGCGCTGCTCGAGGTGTCCCTGGTCGTCGGCTCCATCTCGCTGGCGCTGTTCGTGTGGCGCCAGCTCGTCCTGCAGCGCACCGACTCCGCCCTGCTCGACCTGCGCACCTTCAGCCACCCGATCTTCACGGCAGCGCTTGGCGTGATGGCGATCGCCATGGCGGTCCTGTTCGGGACGATCATCGCGCTGCCGCTGATCCTGCAGAAGGTCATGCACGCCGAGCCCCTTTCCGTCGGCCTGCTGCTCCTTCCCGGCGCCCTGCTCACCGGCCTCCTCGGGCCGGTGGTCGGGCGACTGTACGACCGGGTCGGGCCACGCTGGCTCATGGTCCCCGGTTCGCTGGCCGTGCTGGCGTCGTTCGCCCTGCTGTCCCAGCTGGCCGTGACCACACCGACCTGGCAGCTGCTCCTGGCGCACATCCTGATGAGCCTCGGCCTGGCGTTCATGTTCACCCCGCTGTTCACGATCTCGCTGGGCTCGCTCCCTCCGAACCTGTACGGGCACGGCTCGGCCATGGTCGGAACGGTCCAGCAGGTCGCGGGCGCTGCCGGCACCGCCCTCTTCGTCACCGTGATGGCGACGGTCGCCTCACGCCAGCCGCTGGGGGCCGGCACCGAGGATGCGCTGGCTGCCGGCGCCCGCACGGCGTTCACCACGGTCGGGACGCTCTGGCTGCTCGGGGTGGCTGCGACGTTCTTCCTGCGCAAGCCGGAGGACAGCGCAGCGCCCTCCGCCGCCCCGCAGGACGGCGCGACGGGCCCGTCCTGATCGCTAGGCTCGGAGCGTGCCCACACCGGAGTTCATCCTCGCCCTGCGGGAGAAGGTCGGTACCACCTGCCTGTGGCTCTCCGGAGCCACCGCCGTGGTGGTCCGGGACGGTACCCAGGGCAGGGAGGTGCTTCTCGTCCGTCGGGTCGACAACGGCGAGTGGACGCCGGTGGCAGGCATCGTCGATCCCGGCGAGCACCCTCACGTCACGGCGGTCCGGGAGGTGGCCGAGGAGGCGGGAGTGGTGGCCGAGGTCGAGCGCCTGGTGTGGCTCACCGTGAGTGACGTGATCACCTACGCCAACGGTGACCAGACCCAGTACATCGACCATGTGTTCCGCTGCCGCTGGGTCGGAGGCGACCCCTACCCGGCGGACGGGGAGGCGAGCGAGGCCGCGTTCTTCCCGGTCGACCGGATGCCGTCGATGTCCCCACGGCACACCGAGCAGGTGATGGTCGCCCTGGCCGACCGGCCCGAGGCCCGGCTCGGCTGAGCCGGGTACGTCCGGCAGGGCCACGGACGACGGCAGGAGGATCACGCATGACGCTCGAACTGGTGGCGATCGTCGGGGTGGTCGCCGTCGTGGCAGTGACCGCACTGGCCCCCCGCCTCGGGGTGGCCGCCCCGCTGCTGCTGGTGACCATGGGCCTGGCGACGAGCCTCCTGCCGTTCGTCGACCGCGTGACGGTGCCGCCCGAGTGGATCCTCGGCGGCGTGCTGCCACCGCTGCTGTACTCCGCCGCGGTGAACACGCCCACGATGGAGTTCCGCCGTGACTTCCGCCTGATCTCCCTGTTCTCCGTCGTCCTCGTGGCGGTGTCGGCCGTCACGATCGGCCTCCTCGCCACATGGCTGGTACCCGGCCTACCCCTGGGCATCGGGATCGCCCTGGGCGCGATCGTCAGCCCGACCGACGCGGTGGCGACGAGCATCGTGCGGCAGGCGGGCGTCGCGCCCCGGCTCGTCACAGTGCTCGACGGGGAGAGCATGCTCAACGACGCGTCCGCCCTGGTGCTGCTGCGCTCGGCGGTCGCAGCCGTAGGGGTCAGCGTCTCGTTGTGGGAGGTCGCGCTCAGCTTCGTCTGGGCAGTGGCCGCTGCGGTCGGCATCGGCTACGTGGTCGGGCGCGTGAACCTGGCCGTGCGGTCGCGGATCGGCCAGGTGACCAGGCGCGGCTCGAGCGTGTGCCAGCCGCGGACGACGACTTCCGTCCCGGCACGCCGGCGACCAGGGAGCGAATGGCGACCTTCCGGCAACTGCGGCTCGACCTGATCGCCGTCCAGCGGGACGAGCTGCTCGCGCTGCGCGACCTGGGCACCTACCCGTCCGCCCTGCTGGACGCGGCGCTGACCCAGCTGGACGCCGAGCAGCTCGGCATCGAGATGCACCGCGCCTGAGCCGCGACCGTTAGCATCGGTGGACCGGCCCGGAGGGGCGGTCATTGGAGCCCGAGGAGAATGCCGATGCTGCCGTTCGCCGAATTGCACCTGCACCTGGAGGGCACACTCGAGCCGGGAATGGCCTTCGAGTTGGCCGAGCGGAACCGCGTGGCGCTGCCCTGGCGCGACGAGGACGACCTGCGCGAACGCTTCTCCTACACCTGCCTCCAGGACTTCCTCGACCTGTACTACGTGAACCTCGCCGTCCTGCGCACCGAGGCGGACTTCGCCGAGCTCACCGACGCCTACCTGTCCAGCGCGGCACGGTCGGGCGTGGTGCGCGCCGAGGTGTTCTGCGACCTGCAGGCGCACATCGCCCGGGGAGTGCCGGCGCCGGTGGTCCTCGCCGGGGTGTCGGACGCGCTGTCGCGCTCCCAGGCTGATCACGGGGTGAGCTCGGGGCTGATCCTCAGCTTCCTGCGCCATCTCAGCGCCGAGGACGCCGAAGCCGCCTACCAGAGCGCACTGGCCAGCGGGGTGGAGCTGCTCGGCGTGGGCCTGTGCTCCTCGGAGGTGGGCTTCCCGGCCGCGCCGTTCGCCCGCCTGTACGACCGCGCTCGGGCGGACGGCCTGCACACGGTGGCGCACGCCGGCGAGGAGGGCGGCCCTGAGTACGTGTGGGAGGTGCTGCGGGAGCTGCGTGCCGAGCGTGTCGACCACGGGATCAACGCGATGGCCGACCCCCGGCTCGTGGAGCACCTCGCCGAGCGCCGGATCCCGCTCACGGTGTGCCCGGTGTCGAACGTGCGCCTGCGAGCCGTCCCCAGCCTGCCCGCGCACCCGCTGCCCTCCATGCTGGACGCGGGCCTGGCGGTGTGCCTGAACTCCGACGATCCCGCGTACTTCGGCGGCTACCTCGACAGCGTCCTGTCCGCCGTCGCCGACCAGCTCGCTCTGGCGCCGGAGCAGTTCGAGACCCTGTCGCGCAACAGCATCGAGGCGTCGTTCCTGCCCGAAGGGGAGAAGCGGCGGCTCCTCGCCCGCGACCGGGCGAGCGTGTGACTCCCGCAGCGTCCCTCGACGGCTGACGCCAGTGTCCCCGGTCAGCCCGCTGCGGCCGGTGCGGGGACGGGAGTATCCGGCGGTGCCGGCGGGAACGGCGTACCGTCCCCGTTCCCGGTCGGCCTGGACGGGCTGCTCACGGCCTTCAGGGCCGGCGCGAGCGAGGGGGTCGGAGGCGACGTCGGCGTGGGGACCGAGGCGGTCTCCTGACGGGACCGGGCGTGTGCGCGGCGTCCCTTCTCCGGCGGTGAGGGCAGCGCGAAGGTCCCCAGGTGGTTGGCCCTGAGCAGCAGGCGGCTGGTGCGCAGCGACTTGGACCGTCCCGAGAGTGGCGCGGCCTCGGCGTCGCGGCTGAGCTCGACCACCCCCACCTTGAGGCTGCGGGCGAACGGCATGAGGAGCAGGAGGACGCCGACGGCGACCACCATCACGCGCACGGTGTCGGACTCGGGCCCGGGCAGCAGTCCGAGCAGCCCGATCCAGCAGATCACCGCACCGAGCACCAGGAACAGGCCGTTCTGGATCCGCCTGCGCCAGTTCGACCATCGATAGGCGATCATCAGCAGCGCGAGTCGGGACGCCTCGTCCCGGTCGGGCAGGTGACGCAACTGGTGCACCAGCCGCTGCCACGTGGCGCGGCGCTGCCGGCAGCACGGCCGGGTCACTGACCGGAGGTGCTGGATGAGGTCCTGCGCGTCGTCGACGAGTTGGGCGTCACCCTTGAGGCCGAGCCGGTCCAGCGCCTCCTGCGCCAGGATCGCCGCGTGCAGGCCGCGACGGCACACCTCGCTGAACAGTCGCGGGGCGAGCGGCTCGGAGCCGACCCGTGCGTACTTGCGGGCCACCCCCGTCTCCAGGTACTCCTTGGTGTCTCGGTGCAGGTCTGCGGCCATGCGGTAGTCGGCCACGGCCACCATCAGCTGCTGGGCGTTCTCCACCGAGCCGGTGTTGCCCTCGCTGTCCTCGGCCATGGCCAGGGCGGCCTCGAACTCGCTCTCCGCCTGGATCACCCGTGCCAGGATGTGCTCCCCGACGCTGTCGGTGATCGCCATCGCCTCCCGCAAGGACTCCTTGTACCGTCCGGCGATCAGCGAGGCCTGCGCGTCCAGCACCCTGAGGTCGAGGTCATGGCGCCGCAACGGCAGGACCTGTCCCAGCAGCAGCTCGGCCCCCGCGTCGTCACCGGTGCGCAGCAGCAGCATCGCGCCGAGCACCTGCACCGACCAGGGGTCGGCCGGCGTCAACGGCTCGGCGGCCAGCATCGCGGACGCGCGGTCGTCATCCCCGGCGAGCAGGGCCAGCCGGACGAGTTGGCGGCTGTCCACCTCCGGGCCGGCCTGGGCGAGCAGCGCCCGCGCGGCGGCCTGGCCGGTGTAGCGCGCGCCGGCGAACGGGTTCTCCGGGTCAAGCAGCCGACCCTCGGACACCGGGGTCCCCCACTGGGTGCCGGCCCACAGGCAGGCTTCGGCATACACGGTGTTGTAGGCGTCCGGGGTGTCGAGCGCACGCAGCTCCTCGAGGATGCCCAGGGCCATCGGGCGGTCGGCGAGCAGCACCCGCACCCGCAGGATCGAGCGACGCAGCTCGTCGGGCAGGCCGGTGTCGTCGACCTCGACCGACTTGCGCAGGTGGTCCCACGCCTCGCGGAAACGGCCCTGCTGCGCGGCCAGCCGGTAGGCGAGCAGTCGGTAGACGTGGCGCCAGTGCTCGTAGGAGTCGGGGCTGAGGCCAGGGGTGAGCCAGCCGCCGGGCGTGCCCTCGATCGCCGCGATCGTGGCGAGGCAGGCCTCCTCGGCCTCGGCGAAGCGGCCGACGTCGGTCATCGCCTGGACCCACCGGGACCGGTCCTCGACGTCCAGGTCGGTCACACCGAACCCGAAGCGCGCGCCCAACTCGTCGAACAGCCGGGACGCGGTCGCGAAGTCCTCCAGCTCTGCCGAGGCCACCGCGCGCACCAGCACCGAGGCTGCCGTCTGCTCGAGCGACGCGACCAGTTCGAGGGCGAGCATGGGGCTCTCCGCCGCGAGGAGATCCGCTGCGCGCAGGGTCGACTCCGGGCCGGCCGCGGCGAACCGGTACAGCGCCTGCTCGAACTCCGGGTAGCTGCCCACGGGCGTGCGCTGGCGCCGCCCCGCCTGGAAGAAGCGATCGAGCAGGCTGATCAGGCGCACACCGTCCGCGTCCGTCTCCGGTACGGGCCCGGCCATCCGCAGGGCCGCCGACCAGGCCTGGCGGGCCAGCTCGTCGTCCTCGGCGACCCCCGCCTGCTCGGCACGGCTCTCGGCACGCTGCCACAGCTCGGCAGCGACGAACTCCAGGATGTCCTGGTCGTCGGGGAAGCTCTCCACCAGCTCCCGCAGGCTCGGCTGTTGGCGGCGCACGCCCAGCGAGCGCAGCGCGCGCAGCCACCGGCCCGCGTCGGCCTGGCCGAGGCCACCCAGACGGTGCAATTCCTCGTAGGCGGCATCCGCCGCCTGGTAGTCGCCGCTCGCGATGCACGCCTCGGCACGTCGCCGAAGGTCATCGAAGCCGGTCGCAACCCCCCGCTGCTCCAGCATGTTCCCCTCCGGGCGGAATTCTGCTGGGACGACGCCCGATGCGCCTAGGCCCACAATTGCCACCGGCCACGGCGGTATCACCGCGCGACCGGCAGACTCCCCTTCCCATGCACGGACCGCGCGGGCTCACCGACCTGCCAGGCTGCCCCGATGGCTGGGGACCGACGGGGCACCTGACAGGTCGGGAGGGGTGTCGGCCGAAGCCCGGACCCCGCCCGCGCGAAAAGCGCTTGGGCCCAGACTCCGTCCGCACCGTCGCGGCCGACAAGGGGTGAGGATTGCCACCGGCGGGAATTCCGCACCGGTGCCGCCCGGTCAGGCCAGCAGGTCGGAGTAGTCGGGGTGCTGGCTGAACCAGTGCTTGACGTAGGGACAGGTCGGACGCACCTTCCACTCGCCCGCGGCACGCACCGCGTCCATCGCGTGCTGGACCAGCCGACCGGCGATCCCCCGCCCGCCGAACTCCGGCGGCACCTCGGTGTGGTCGAAGGCGGCCACGTCGCCGGACAGCGTGTAGTGCGCCTCGCCCGCGGGCTGCCCGTCCACGCTGAGCACGAACCGGTTGCCGGCGTGGTCGTGGGTGATCTCCTCTGCCATTCCCCCACTATCGCATCGCTCGCCGACGGCTATCGTCATGAGGTGCGCACCCGGACCACCACGACCGCAGTGGTCGTGGCCACGCTGGCACTCGCCGGGTGCACGGTGACCGCCGCGCCGTCCCCGGGGTCGGTGGAACCGGCGTCCGCCGTGGCCCCGGCGCATCTCCCGCTGCCGGTGTCCACGACGACCCCCGCGCCTGCGGCCACCCCCACCAGCACCCGGCTGCCCGCGTCCCCGATCCCGGAGACGAAGCCGTTGTCCGGCAGGCTGGTCGTGATCGACCCGGGCCACAACGGTGTCTGGACGCGGCGTGAGCTGAGGAAGGTGCCCAGCGGCAACGGCCGCACCAAGGAGTGCAACTCCTCCGGCACGGCGACCAACGCCGGCTACCCCGAGCACGCCTACACCTGGGCCCAGGCCCGCGCGCTGGCAGCCGTGCTGCGCGCCCGCGGGGCGACCGTGCTGCTGACCAGGCAGAACGACTCCGGTGAAGGGCCGTGCGTGAACCTGCGGTCGAGCCTGGCGAACGCCCGGAAGGCGGACGCCCTGGTGTCCATCCACGCCGACGGCAGCTTCGCACGCGGCGCCCGCGGCTTCCACGTGATCGTCAGCACGAGGATGGTGGGCGGCGCGGCCGTGGAGAAGGCCTCGCTCGGTCTGGCCAAGTCGCTGCGCGACGCGCTGGAGACCGAGACGGCGATGCCCCGCTCCACCTACATCGGCGCGGGCACCGCGCTGAGCCTCCGGAACGATCTCGGCACGCTGAACCTGTCGGCGCGCACCGCCGTCATGCTGGAGATGGGCAACATGCGCAACGCCACCGACGCCTCCCTGCTCGGTTCGACGGTGTTTCGCGCCCAGGCGGCGAAAGCGCTTGCCGACGGCCTCACCGCCGCCCTCCGCTGACCCCCGGCCCCCGGTGGGCTCAGTCCTCCTCGGGGCGGGGTTTGCGGCCCACCACGAGCAGTCCGGCGCCGATGGCCAGCACGATGCCGCCCACGCCCAGCAGTCCGAGGTCGGCGCCGGTATAGGCGAGCATGCCTCCTGAGCCGTCCCCGTCGTCGTCACCGTCGCCGTCGTCGTCGTGCGTCGGGTCGACCACGGCCCTGGTGGTGAGGACGACCGCCGTGCAGGACTCGGGGCAGGAGCCCGCCCCGTCGGCCGGGACCGCGACGTTGGTGAAGGTCGCGTTGTACGCGTCCTCGTCCACCGTCACGGTGTACTGCAGCGTCGCGTCCTCGCCGGGGCCGAGCGTCGGCACCGTCCACGTCAGGACGTGCCCGGTGAGCGCTGCGCCGTCGGGCAGCCCGGCCAGCGCGGCGTAGGTGAGCACATCGCCCAGGTCGTCGATCACGACTGCCGCCGTGACCGGGGCCCTGGAGGTGTTGTGGACGTGCAGCGTGTAGGTGACGTCCTGCCCGGGCACCACGGTCGTGCCTTCCGGGTAGTCGGACGTCTTCGACAAGGTCCAGGCCGGGCTGACGTGCTCGGTGGCGCAGCCGGCGGGGGCGGCGTCGAGTGCCAGCGGGTCGCGGACGCCGCAGGTCGCCGCGCCATCGCCGTACGCCACGTTGCCCAGGGTGTGCCCGTACGCGCCCGCCCTGACCTCCACCGTGTAGTGGACGGCCGCGGTTCCGCCGACCGGCACATCCGGCACCGTCCAGGTGAGCTGATCGCCCGCCACCGAGACCCCCGGCGGAAGCGGACCGACGAGGTCGGCGTCGTCGAGGAGGTCGGACATGTCGTCGTGCACCCGGGCAGCGGTCAGGACCACCGGACCGGTGTTGGTGGCCGTCAGCGTGTAGGTGATCCGGTCGCCGGGCAGCACGGTCGCCCCGCTGCCCGGGTCGCTGGTCTTCGACAGCGTCCAGTCGGTGGTGTAGGCCGTCGTCGCGCACGAACCGAGGCAGCTGCCACCGGGCGAGCCGGGAACGGTGGAGTTGTGCAGGGTCGCGCCCCGGGCGGTGCCGGCGACGACGACCTGGTAGCCGAGCTCGGCCGTGCCGCCGGCCGGGACGTCGGGCACCGACCAGGTCAGCGTGGCGCCGTCCAGCGTCGCACCGGCGGGGAGCGTCACGAGGGCGGCGTCGTCGAGGACGTCGGAGAGGTCGTCGGTCACGGTCGCCCCGGCGAGAGTGGCCCGGCCGCCATTGGTGACGGTCAGCCGGTACCCCACCGTGTCGCCGGGCTTCACAACCCCACCCTCGACCACGTCGCTGGACTTGGACAGCGACCACTTCGGGGACCACGACGTGGTGGTGCACTCCAGGCAGGTGCCGCCCGGCGAGCGGGTGCCGGCAGTGTTGGTCAGCCGGCCACCGAGCGCTGCCACCGTGGCCGTGTACTGCACGGACGCGGTGCCGCCGACCGGAAGGTCGGGTACGGCCCAGGCAAGGGCGTCGCCGTCCCTGGTCACCCCGTCCGGCAGGACGCCGAGCGTGGCGTCGTCCACGAGGTCGGAGACGTCGTCGCCCACCTCGGCGCCGGTCAGCGCGACCGGACCGGTGTTGGCCACCGTCAGCGTGTAGGTGATGACGTCGCCAGGCAGCAGGGACGCGTCGCCGGTCCGGTCGCTGGTCTTCGCCAGCGTCCAGGAGCGCGTGTACGACGTGGTCGAGCACACCGTGCAGCGGCCGCCCACCCCGGACGGGACGACGGTGTTGGCCAGCGTCGCGCCGGCCGCGCCCACGGTTGCCGTGTACGTCACGGACGCCGACTCCCCGGCCTCGAGCCGAGGGATCGACCAGGTGAGCACATCGCCGTCCATGGCCAGACCGGGGGCCGCAGCCGTCACCGTCGCGTCGTCCCGCACATCGGAGAGGTCGTCGACGGCCCTCGCGCCTGAGACCACACCGCGCGAGGTGTTGGTCGCGGTGAGGGTGTAGGTGATCACGTCGCCCGGCGCCACGACCGACGGCGCATCCGTTGCCTTCGCCAGCGTCCACGCAGGTGTGAAGGTGTCCGTCGCGCAGGTGCCGGAGCACTCCCCGCCGACCGAGGCCGGCGCGGCGGAGTTGTGCAGCGTGACGCCGGTCGCACCCTCATCCACGGTGACCGGGTAATCGAGCGTCGCCGTCCCGCCCGGAGCCACGTCGGGAACGGCCCAGGTCAGCGTGGCGCCGTCCAGGGTCGCGCCGGGAGGCAGGCTGCCGAGTGTCGCGTCATCGAGGACGTCACCCAGGTCGTCGGTCACCGAGGCGGCGTGCAGTGTCGCGGGGCCGGTGTTGGTCACGGTGAGCCGGTAGCCCACGACAGCACCGGGTGCCACCGTGCGGCCGTCGGCGTCGCTGGTCTTGGACAGCGTCCACGACGGCGTGGTGTGCGTGGTGCTGCAGGAGGCGGTGCAGGTGCCGCCCGGGGTGGACGCCGACGCCGTGTTGGTCAGGGAAACCCCCACGGCACCGGCGCCCACCGTCACCGGGTACGAGACGTGCACGGTCCCGCCGACCGGTACTGCCGGAACCTGCCACGTGAGCTCGCTCCCGCGGACCGACAGGCCTGGGGCCAGGGCGCCGAGGGTGGCGTCGTCGAGGACGTCCGACAGGTCGTCGGAGACCATGGCGCCGTCCAGGGCGACCGGACCGGTGTTCGTGACGCTCAGGGTGTACGTGACGACGTCACCGGGGCTGACCACGCCGTCCGCCGGGTCGGAGGTCTTCGCCAGTGTCCACGACGGCGTGTACTGCGTGGTGCTGCACGCGCTGCACGTCGCGCCCGGGCCCACCGGGGTCACCGAGTTGGTGATCGTCGCGCCCGACGCGACCACCGTCGCGGTGTAGGACACCGACACCGACCCCCCGGCCGCGATGTCGGGGATCGCCCACGTCAGCGTCGAGCCGTCCAGGACCAGCCCGGCCGCCGTCGCCGACACGGTCGCATCGTCCAGCACATCGGCGAGGTCGTCGACAGCCTTCGCCCCCGCCACGACGCCCGCGGAGGTGTTCGTCGCCGTCAGGGTGTACGTGATCACGTCACCCGGCTCGAGCACGGCCCCGTCGGCGCGATCCGAGGTCTTCGCCAGCGTCCACGCGGCGGTGTGGGCCGTGGTGCTGCACGCGGTGTCGCAGCGTCCGCCGGTGCTCGTGGGCGTGGCCACGTTGTGCAGCGTCGCGCCGGTCGCGGTCACCGCGACGGAGTACGGCAGCGTGACAGTCCCGCCAGGAGCGAGCTCGGGCACGGACCAGCGCAGGACGTTCCCTTCGCGAACCGCGCCGTCGGGAACCGCCACCAGCGTGGCGTCGTCCAGCACGTCCGAAAGGTCATCGGCCACGGTCGCACCCTGCAGCACCGCCGGTCCGGTGTTGGTCACCGTCAGCGTGTACCCGATGCTGTCACCGGGCGCGACGGTGGCCCCGGCCGGCACCGAGCTCGCCTTGGCCAGGGTCCACGACGGGGTGTACGCGACCGTCGAGCATGAGGTCGGGCAGCTGCCGCCGGCCGATGCCGGTGCGGCGGTGTTGGCCAGCCTGGCGCCGAGCGTCCCCGCGTCCACGGTGGCGGTGTAGCTGACCGAGGCGGTCGCGCCGGGAGCCGTGGTTGGCACCGACCAGGTGAGCTCGTCGCCGGTCCGCGTGAGGCCGGCGGGCAGGCTGCCGAGCGTGGCCCCGGCGAGGCCGGAGACGTCGTCGGTGACCGTGGCGCCCGTCAACGCCGCCGGTCCGGTGTTGGTGACGTGCAGCGTGTAGGCGAGGGTGTCTCCCGGGAACACCTGCGCGCCGTCGCCCGGAGCACTGGTCTTGGCCAGGACCCAGCTGGGCGTGAAGTGACGGGTGCTGCAGGTGCCGCAGGAGCCGCCCGCGCCGACCGCGGTGGCGGTGTTGGCGAGGGTTGCTCCGTCCGCGTGCACCACGGCGGTGTAGCTGACCGAGGCGTGGGCACCCGGCGCGAGGGCAGGGATGTTCCAGGTCAGGACGTCGCCGAAGCGGCTGAGTTCGGCAGAGGTGTACGCGATCGTGGCGTCATCGGCCACGCGGCTCAGGTCGTCCACCGCCTGCGCCCCGGAGACGACGGCCCGGGAACCGTTGGTCGCGGTGAGCGTGTAGGTGACCACGTCGCCGGGCTCGACGGTCGCGCCGTCGCCGGGGTCAGAGGTCTTCGTCAGCGTCCACGCCCCGGTGTGCGCGGTGGTCGCGCAGCTCACGCCGCACGTGCCGCCGTCGCTGGCGGGCACGGCGCTGTTGCGCAGGGTGGCGCCGATAGCGGTCGCCTTGACCACTGCGGCGTAGGTGATCGAGGCGGTCGCGCCGGCGGCCACGTCCGGCACCGCCCAGGTGAGGGTGTCACCGGTGCGGGTCACGCCGGCCGGCAGCGTGCCGAGGTCGGCGGAGCCGACGAGACCCGACAGGTCGTCGCCGACCTTCGCGCCGCTCAGTGTGGCCGGGCCGGTGTTGGTCACGGCGAGGGTGTAGGTGAGCGTCGAGCCCGGGGTGACGGTGGCTCCGTCGGCAGGGTCGGAAGTCTTGTCCAGCGTCCACGACGGTGTCGAGGAGGTGGTGGTGCACCCGTCGCAGCGGCCGCCGCTGGTCACCGGCGCGGCGATGTTGGTGAGCGTGTCACCGGCGGAGCCGGCCGCGACGGTGGCCGTGTAGCCGACCGACACCTGGCCACCGACCGGGACGTCGGGGACGGCCCAGACCAGCGTGCTGCCCGACCGGCTGAGCCCGGCGCCGAGGCCGGAGACGATCGCGTCGTCGAGAACCTCGGTGAGGTCGTCGGACACCAGGGCGCCGGAGACCGTGACCGGGCCGGTGTTGGTGACGGTGAGCGTGTAGTGGATCGCCTGGCCCGGCAGGACCTGCGCGTCGGCGTCCGAGCTCTTGGTGAGGGCCCACGCGCCGGTGGACTGGGTGGTCGCACAGCCACCGACGCAGGAGCCACCGGCGCCGACCGGGGTGACGGAGTTGACGACGGTCACGCCGTCGGCACCTGCCTTCACGGTGGCGGTGTAGGTGACCTCGGCGTGCTCGCCCGGCAGCAGCGTCGGGATCGCCCAGGTCAAGGTGTGGCCGGACAGGCTGAGTTCGGTGGAGCTGAACGCGAGGTCAGCGTAGGGCAGCACGCCCGACAGGTCGTCGAGCGCGAGGGCGCCGCGGATCTGCGCGTCCGAGGTGTTGGTGGCGGTGAGCGTGTACGTGATCACGTCACCCGGCCTCACGGTCGCGCCGGACGCCGGGTTCGAGCTCTTCGACAGCGTCCACGAGGGCGTGTGGGCAGTCGTGGTGCAGGAGGACGCCGTAGCGCAGCTTCCCCCGGGACTCGCCGGCGCGGCGGTGTTGGTGAGCGTGGCGCCGACGGCGTCCGACGTCACGACCACGCGGTAGGTCAGGGTCGCGGTGGCACCCGGTGCCACGTCCGGCACGGCCCAGGCCAGGGCGGTGCCGATGACGATGGCGCCGGCGGGGACGGCCCGCAGGTCGGCGTCGTCGAGGACGCCGGACAGGTCGTCGTGCACCTGGGCGCCCGACAGCGTGGCCGGGCCGGTGTTCGTGACGGTCAGGGTGTAGTCGACGGTGTCGCCGGGCTTCACGGTCGCGCCGGGTCCGACGCTGCTGGCCTTGACCAGCGTCCACGACGGTGTGTACTGCGTGGTGGTGCAGCGGGCGCCGCACGAGCCGCCGGCTGACGCCGGGGACGCGGTGTTGGTGAGCGTCGCGCCGAGTGCTCCTGCCTTCACAGTCGCGGCGTAGCTGACCGTCGCGGTGCCGCCGACGGCGACGTCGGGCACCGACCAGGTGAGCACGGTGCCGGTGCGGACCAGGCCGGCCGGCAGGGCGCCGAGGACGGCGTCGTCCACGAGGTCGGACACGTCGTCGGTGACCTTCGCCCCGATGAGGGCGACCGGGCCGGTGTTGGTCACGGCGAGGGTGTAGTGCACGGTGTCGCCGGGGCTGACCACGGGCCCCGCGTCCGTGGTCTTCGCGAGCGACCACTGCGCGGTGTAGGCGGTCGTGGAACAGCCGGCCCCGCACGTGCCGCCCTGGCCGTTCGGTGTGACGGTGTTGACGAGTACGGCACCGGCGGTGTGGACAGACGCCGTGTAACTGGCGGTGCGGGTCTGTCCGGGTGCCAGGGTCGGGATCGCCCAGGTCAGTGTGGTGCCCGTACGGGTCAGCTCTGCCCCGGTGATCGTCACGTCGGCGGCAGCCAGCACGCTGGTCAGGTCGTCGGTGGCGGTGGCGCCGGTGACCGGGACCCCGGAGGTGTTCGTGGCACTGAGGGTGTAGGTGATCGTGTCACCGGCCGTGACGGTCGCACCCGTGGCCGGTGTGCTCGACTTGGCCAGCGTCCAGGCCGGCGTGCCTGACGTCGTGGTGCAGGAGGTCGGGCATTCACCGCCCGCACCCACCGGGGTTGCGCTGTTGCGCAGGGTCGACCCGTCGCGGTCCACCCTCACCTGGTAGGACAAGGACGCGGTCGCGCCGGGGGCGACCGGGGCCACGGTCCAGGCGAGGGTGCTGCCGGTGAGCGTCGCGCCCGAGGGCACCGCCACGAGGGTGGCGTCGTCGAGCACGTCGGACAGGTCGTCGTTCACGGTCGCGGTGGTCAGCGCGGCCGGGCCGGTGTTGGTGACGGTCAGGGTGTACGTGATGGTGTCACCGGGGTGCACCACCGCGCCGGCGTCGCTGCTCTTGGCCAGGTTCCAGCGCGGGGTGTACGCGGCGGTGCTGCACGTGGCGCAGGTGCCGCCGGGCGACACCGGGGCGGCGATGTTGGCGAGAGTGGCCCCGGGTGCACCGCTCTTCACGGTTGCCGTGTAGGTCACCGTGGCGGTCGCTCCCGGAGCGGTGTCCGGCACCGCCCAGGTGAGCGTGCTGCCGGACCGGGCCAGGCCGGACGGCAGCGTGCCGAGCGTGGCGTCGTCCACCAGGCCGGAGATGTCGTCGGTGACGCTCGCGCCGGTCAGGATGGCCGGGCCGCTGTTCGTGACACTCAGGGTGTAGGTGACCACGTCGCCGGCGACCACGACGCCACCGGAGGCCGGGCTGGAGCTCTTGGCGAGCGACCACTTCGGGGTGGTGTGGGTGGTGGCGCAGGTGGTGCACGAGCCCCCCGAACCGCCCGGCACGGCCACATTGGTCAGGGTCGCACCGTCGGCCCCGGCGTTGATCGTCGCCGAGTAGGTGACGGTCCTCGTCTCGCCGGGCGCCATGGCCGGGATCGCCCAGGCCAGGGTGGTGCCGGCCAGCGACAGCTGCGGCGACGTCGCGCCGAGGCTGGCCGCGGCGAGCACCGAGGAGAGGTCGTCGGTGGCGGTGGCGCCGGTGATCGTGGCCTGCGAGCTGTTGTGCGCGGTCAGCGTCCAGGTGATCGTCTGGCCGGGCGTGACGACGCCGGAGGCCGGGTCGCTGGTCTTCGCCAGCGTCCACGCCCCGGTGTACTGGGTGGTGCTGCAGGCAGCGCCGCAGTTGCCGCCGGTGCTGGCCGGGGACGCGATGTTGCGCAGCCGCGCCCCGAGGGCGTCGGCCTTCACCGTGCCGGCGTAGGTGAGCGTGGCGGTGTCGCCGGCCGCGACGTCGGGGACCGACCAGGTCAGCATGTTGCCGGCCACGGACGCCCCGGCGGGCAGGGCGGCCAGGTCGACGTCGTCCAGCACGTCGGTGAGGTCGTCACCGACGGTGGCGCCGCGCAGGGTGGCGCGTCCGGTGTTGGCGACGGTGAGCGTCCAGGTGACGGTGTCGCCGGGCCTCACGGTGGCGCCGTCGCCGGGCGTGCTGGCCTTCGTCAGCGTCCAGGCGTCAGTGTGGGCCGTGGTGGTGCAGCTGAGCGCGCAGTGCCCACCCGCGCCCACCGGACTCGCGACGTTGGTGATGGCGGCGCCCCGGGCATCGGTCTTTACGGTCACCGGGTAGCTGATCGACGCGATCCCACCGACCGGGATCGTGGGCAGCGCCCAGGTGAGCGTGGTGCCGGACCGGGTCAGGCCGGCGGGCAGGGAGCCGAGGTGGGCGTCGTCGAGCACGTCGGCGAGGTTGTCGGTGACGCTGGCGCCGGTGACAGCCACCGGGCCCTCGTTGGCGACCGTGAGCGTGTAGGTGAGGGTGTCACCGGGCTTGACGACCGCGCCGGACGCCGGGTCGGAGGTCTTGTTCAGGCTCCACTTCGCGGTGGAGGAGCTGGTGGTGCAGGCGACGCAGTTGCCGCCGGAGCCGTTGGCGGTGACCGAGTTGGTCACGGTGACGCCGGTCGTGCGCACCTTCGCGGCGTAGGTGACCTCGGCGTGCTCGCCGGGCAGCAGGGTCGGGATCGCCCACGTGAGCGTGCTGCCGGAGAGACTGAGCTGGGGCGAGGTGAACGCCACGTCGGCGTTGGCCAGCACGCTGGCCAGGTTGTCGGTGCCGGTCGCACCGGTGACCACACCGGGACCGGTGTTGGTGGCGGTCAGGGTGTAGGTGATCGTGTCGCCGACGGCCACGGTGGTGCCGGAGGCCGGATCGGAGGCCTTGGCCAGCGTCCAGGCCGGCGAGTACTGCGTCGTTGAGCAGGCGGCGCAGGTACCACCGGCGCTCGCGGGGGACGCGACGTTGTGCAGCGTCGCGCCGTCGGCGGCCACGCGCACCTGGTAGGTCAGGGTGGCGGTGCCGCCGGCAGCCACGTCGGGCACGGCCCAGGTGAGCGTGCTGCCGGACACCGACGCGCCGGCGGGGACGGCCACCAGCGTCGCGTCGTCGAGGATGTCGGCGAGGTCGTCGGTGACGGACGCGCCGTGCAGGGCCGCCGGCCCGGTGTTGGTGACGGCCAGGGTGTAGCCGACCACGTCACCGGGCAGGACGGTCGCGCCGTCGCCGGCGCTGCTGGTCTTGGCCAGCGTCCACTTCGGTGTGGTCTGCGTCGTGGTGCAGGACCCGTCGCAGTGGCCGCCCGTCGACGCCGGGACGGCCGCGTTGCGCAGGGTGGCGCCGAGGGCGCCAGCCTTCACGGTCGCGGGGTAGCTGGTCGAGGCGGACGCGCCGGGCGCGAGGGCCGGCGCCGACCAGGTGAGGGTGGTGCCGGAGCGGGTCAGGCCCGCCGGAAGCGTGCCGAGGGTGGCGTCGTCGACCACATCGGAGATGTCGTCGGTGACCTTCGCGCCTGCCACGGCTGCCGGGCCGGTGTTGGTCACGGTGAGGGTGTACGTGATCAGGTCGCCGGGGGTGACGACGCTGCCGCTGGCCGGGCTCGAGGTCTTCGCCAGCGTCCACTTCACGGTCGACTGGGTGGTGCTGCAGCCGCCGGAGCAGGTCGCGCCGGCGCCGTGCGGGGTCACCGTGTTGCGCAGGGTGGCGCCGTCCGCGCCGGCCTTGACGGTCGCGGTGTAGGTCACGGTCTTCGTCTCGCCCTTGGCCATCGTCGGGATCGCCCAGGTGAGGGTGTTGCCGGCGCGGCTCAGCTGCGGGGAGGTGAAGGCGACGTCGGCGTCGGCGAGCCCGGTGAGGTCGTCGGTGGCGGTGGCGCCGCTGACCTGGCCGTTGGCGGTGTTGGTCGCGGTCAGCGTGTAGGTGATGGTGTCGCCGGGGGCGACGGTGGCGCCGGAGGCCGGGTCAGAGGTCTTGGACAGGGTCCACGCCGGGGTGTGGTGCACGGTGGTGCACGCCGCGCCGCACGGCGCGGGGGCGGTTTCGCCGGTGGCGGTGACGGTGTTGGTGAGGTCGACGCCGGTCGCGCCCGCCTTCACGGTGGCGGTGTAGGTGAGGGTCAGCACGCTGGCGGCCTTGACCGTCCCCACGGTCCAGACCAGGTCGGTGCCGCTGAGGGTGGCGCTGCCCTGGCTGGCGACGATGTCGGTGATGTCGGCGTGGCCGAGGACGCCGGCCAGCGCGTCGGTGACCACGACGTTGCGGGTGAAGCCGATCTGCGCCGGGGTGAGCGTGACGGTGTAGTGGATCGCCTGTCCGGGCAGCACCGTGGCGCCGTCGGCCGGGCTGGCCGACTTCGCGATCGAGAAGGTGCCCTTGGTGCGGGTCAGGTGGTTGGTCGCGGTCACCGACACCGGCGCTCCGCCGCTGGGCAGGGTGAACCGCACGGTCCGTCCCGTGGTCGTTCCGGTGGCGTTGACGACGCCGAAGCTGGTGTCCCAGGTGTAGGACGGGTCGGACGCGTCCGGGGCTGCGCCCTCGGTGACGCGGCAGTCACTCCCGACCGGCACCTCGTCCGGGGCGTTCCAGGTGCTGCCGGCGGTGAGCCCGAAGGTGCCGGGGGCGTTGGCGGGGAAGGTGTTGCCGTTGGCCGCCACGCAGCTCCAGGAGAAGCTGTACAGGGCGGAGGGCGCGATGCCCTCGGTGTCGCCGGTGACGACCTTGGTGACGCCGAACGCACCGGTCACGCGGTTGACCGGGTTGGTCACCACCACTGCCGGACGCGGCTCGCCGGCCGCCGCCACCGTGATCGGCGTGCCGAGGTCGGCGGTGCCCCACAGGTAGGAGTCGTCGGTCCTGGACGGCTTGGCCGGGTCGTCCTCGCTGGTCACCGAGCAGGTGGAGCCGAGCAGCACCGGGGGGCTCGTCCAGTCGGCGTCGGCCGCGACCGGGCCCCAGTCACCGGTGACGGCGGGGTCGCCGGCGTGGGTGCAGCGGTACCGGCCGGAGAACGTCAGGTCGGACTCGAGCGCGGACGCGCTGACGCCGTTGCCGAGCTCCAGCTGCTTGGTCACGGTGAACGAGGCCTGCACCCGGCGGGTGGAGTTCGTGACGGCGACCCCGGCGGTGTCACCGGCCACGGTGGTCACGGCACCGCCGGCCGGTGCGTACACGCCGGGCTGCCACGCGAACGACGCGTCCGTGAGCTGGTCGTCGGGCAGAGAGTCCTCCGCGACCGTGCACGTCGCCGAGGCGGGGATCGCCGCGTCCGCGGGGCGCGCGACAACCGTGGTGCCACCGGCGGCCGGCAACGTCCAGCTTCCGGAGGCGGCCACCTGGCCGCGGTAGGTGCAGGACCAGGTGCCCGTCAGCTGCAGGCCGGGGGCGAACGCTCCGGACGGTCCGTCGTAGGCCGTGGTGACCTCCAGGCCCGCCCACCGGCGGGTGGCGGTGTTCGTGACCACCAGCTGGGCCGGCTCGGAAGCCGACGCGATGGTCACTGTGCCGCCCAGAGATGGCTTCGCCCAGGTGTAGGACGAGTCGACCAGGGAGGTGTCGCCGGGGTCGTCCTCGGTAGCCGTGCAGTCGGCGGTGAACGGGATGTCGGTGTCACCGGTGAGCGTGGCCACGCCGGCGTCGGTCACCGTCCAGGTGCCGGTGTAGGTGGTGGCGCCGTAGGTGCACCGGTACGCACCGGTGAAGGTCGTGCCGGGCCGGACCGCGTCCGCGGTGCCGTCGCCGAACGCCTTGCTGATCGACAGGTGCCCGGTGACCCGGCGGATGCCGTTCGTGACGACCGCGTGCGGGGCCTGGTTGCCGGCGCCCAGCTTCGTGGTGTCACCGCCACCGCTGAACGCGACCGACTGGCTGTCCCACGCGTAGGAGGCGTCCTTCAGCTGGCTCGGGGTCGGGAACGAGCCCTCGCTGATCCGGCAGGTCCAGCCGTAGGGCACGCCGTCGATCACGGTGGCGGAATCGCCCGGCTTCACGGGCACGGTGGCCTCGAGGTGGCCGTTCTCGTCCGGATCGTTGAGGTAGCAGCGTGCGGTCACGCTGAAACCGGCGAAGCTGCCGGACGGCGCGTAGCCCGCGGTCTCGCCGGCGAGCTGCGTGGTCACCGTGACCCTGCCCGTGTCGCGCAGCAGCGTGTTGGTCACGGTCAGGCGGTTCGACGCTCCGGCCTTGACGGTGACGTCGCGGTAGGCCGGAGTTCCGTCCCAGCGGTAGGACGGGTCGCTGTTCGGGGCTGCGAAGGACGTGTCCTCGCTCACCGAACAGGCCGAGCCCACCAGGATGTGGTCGGCACCGGACGACAGGGTCGCCCGGGTGCCGGCCTCGCTGGCGAGGCCGTGCCAGGTACCGGTGACCGCGGCGTCGTGACCGTAGGTGCACGACCAGGTGCCGCTGAACTCCTGCGCCGGGTCGGCGACCCCGGAGAACCCGCCGTCGTCGATGATCTTGACGACCTCGATGCCGGCGTAGACCCGAGCGATCGGGTTCCGGATCGCGATCTCGTAGGTCTGGCTGTCGGTGAGCTTCACCGCATCACCGATGCTCGGCTCGCCCCAGGCGTAGGAGCCGTCGGCCAGGCCGGCGGTGGTGCTGCCTTCGGACGCCGCGCAGGTGGAGCCGAGCGGGATCCCGTCCCAGGTCACCGAACCGCCCGCGGCCACCGACTTCGTGCCCTGGGCTCCGGTGGAGCAGGTGAGGGTGACGTCGAAGACCGTGCCGCCGGTGTAGCCGGCGTTCTCGCCGGTGACGGATTTCGTGACCGTGACGCTCGCGGTCCTGGCGCTGATCGAGTTGGTCGCGCGCACGCTGACCGGCTGGGCGTCGTCGGTGGTCGTGAAGGTGATGCTGCGGCCGCTCTGGCCGGTGTGGCTCGCGTCGCCGCTCACGCTCAGGGTCACATCATCCCAGCGGTAGGGGTCGATGCTGCCCGGGAAGTCGCCCTCGGTGACGGTGCAGGTGGAACCGCCCGGGATAGCCTCTGCCGGCGCCTTCGAGTCGCCCGCGGTGACGCTGAACGAGCCGCTGATCGGGTCACCGCTGCGCGGCGTGCAGGTGTAGCGGAAGCCGAAGTCGGCGCCCGCCGGGAACGCCGAGCCGGCGCTGCCGCCCTGCACGCTCTTGGACACGTTGAACGAGCCCTCGGCCCGGTTCAGGGTGTTCACGACGACGGCTGTGGCGCCGTCGGCGTCCACCGTCGTCGGGGCCGGGGTCTGGGTCGACCAGGTGTAGGACCGGTCGCCCTCGACGGGTGCGCCGGGGTTCTCCTCGGTGACGGTGCAGACGGAGCCGACCAGCACGTCCACCGAGGTGGCGGTGCCCTGGCCGGTGACGCTCCAGGAGCCGGCCTCGACCGACTCGCCGTCGTTGTAGTCGCAGCGGTAGGAGCCGCTGAAGGTCTCGCCTCCGGTGCCGTGACCGGTGTGGTTGACCACGTCCTTGACGATCCGGAAGGTCGCCTGCACACGCTTGACGTCGTTGACGACGTCCACCTGCCGGGCGCTCTCGGAGGCGGGCACCGTGACCGTGACCGGGTCGGGCGCCGGCTTCCATACGTACGAGGCGTTGGGCAGCGCGGTGTGGCCGGTCGGCGCATCGGTCTCCGTCACGGTGCACGAGGTACCGACCGGGAGGTACGGGGTGAGCGCCGTCACGGCCGACGGCCACACCAGGTGGAAGGTGTCGGCGTAGGTGCCGGTGGCGTCCTGGGCGGGCGCGTCACAGGAGACCCGCACGGTGAACCCCGTGCCGCTGGCGACCTGGGCAGCGAAGCTGTCGACGAGCGTGGTGACCTGCACCCGGCCGTACCCGATGCTGGTCGGGTTGGTGACCGTGACGGTGCCCGACCCGCCCTTCGGCACCGCGATCGAGCCGTTGGTGAGCCCGGCGTAGGTGGGGTCGCCCCAGACGTAGCCGCTCTTGAGCGGCTTGGACGACGGTTCCTTCTCGGTCACCGTGCAGGCCACGCCCGCAGGCACGGTGACGCTGGCCGACCCGCCTGCGGCGAGGCTGACCGAGCCCACGTACGGCGCCCCGCAGTCGTAGGCCAGCGTGAAGTCGGCCCCACCGCCGGAGTAGCCGTTGCCGGTGACGACCGCGGCCAATCCGAGCGTCACCAGGTCGCGGCGGAAGGAGTTCGTGACCGTGATCGTGCTGGTGGAGTTGTTGGAGATCGAGACGTCGGCGCTCGCCGCGAAGCCGTCCCAGCCGTAGGACGCGTCGAGGAAGTCGCCCGCCGTCTCGGCCTGGATCTCACCGGTCACCGTGCAGGTGCTGCTGGCGGGGACGCCCGGGATGGTGACCGGCGTCCCCGTGGAGACGTCCACCGTCCCCGCGCTGACGGTCGTGCCGGCCAGGGTGCAGCTGTAGCTGATCGGGAACGTCCGCTCCGTGCCGCCGGCGTAGCCGCCGCCCGGGACGCCGCTGCGGGGCGCGATCACCTTGGTGATCTGCAGCGAACCGAGCCGGCGCGCCGTGGCGTTGGTGATGTTCACGGTGCTGGTCGTGTCCGCGGCGATGGTCACGATCGCCGGATTGGCGGGGGCCACCCAGCTCCACGACGGGTTCACCAGGTCGGTGAAGGTTCCGGTCGGCGGGTTCGTCTCGACGACTGCGCAGTTCGCACCGGCAGGCACGGCGTCGATCGTCACCGCTGCGCCCGGGGTGCCGTTGGTCTCCCCGGGGTGGAGGGTGACCGAACCGGACTTCACGGTGGCGGTGCCGGAGGTGCAGGTGTACGAGGCGGTGAAGGCCTTGGCGGCTCCCCCGGTGTACCCGTTGCCGGTCACGGTCTTGGTGATGGCGAGCCTGCCCACCGCGAACTTGTTCCTGATCGTGCAGGTCGCGCTCTGCCCGGCGGCGAGCGTCAGGGTGGAACCGTTGAGCGTGCCGGCGGTGCAGGACCAGCCACCGTCCGGCACGTAGCCGGCGGTGGTTGCCGGGTTGGAGCCCACCTCTGCCAGCGCATAGGTGCCGGCGATCACGGACCTGCCGGTCACCGCCCCGCTGCCGCTGGAGCCGGACACCGACTGGCCGGCGACGATGCCGCTGCCGGTGGCGGACAGCGTCCAGTCGGCCGGCACGGCCTGCGTGCCGGTCTGGCCGGTGGTGGTGACCTGCTTGACCAGGGTCAGCGTCGCGTGCGGGGTGTAGGTGTTCGTGTAGGTACAGGTGATCGGCGCCGCGGTGGCCGACGTGGTGCCGTAGTCACCGCTCAGCGTGATGCCGGCTCCGCTCACGGTGAGCCCGCCGATCGAGGAGTTGCCGGCACCGTCCATGCAGGACAGTGAGGTGAACGCCCAGTCGGCCGACGCCGGCGCGGTCTCCGCGATGTTGATGGTCTGGCCGGTGACCAGGTCGGCCGTCTTCGTCGCCTGTCCTGCAGCGCCGGTCCCGGTGGGGGCGAGGGTGAAGGCGCCACCCCACGGCGAGCCGGCGATGTCGCTGCTCGCGGTGTAGCTGAAGGACGGGTAGCCGGCGGGCGCGCCGTAGGGCGCCAACGCCTGCTTCACGATCGTGAGGCTTCGCACCTGCTGGATCTGCGCGTAGAGGCACCCGTAGGTCGTTGCGTTCTCGGCAGTGGTGAAGACCGTGGTCACCCCGGTCAGCGAGGAAACGGTGGCGTTGCAGGTGGTGCCGGTCTGGGGCGCGGTGAAGCCGCGGATGATCAGGGTGTAGGTGATGCCGTTGTAGGTGAAGTTCTGGGTGCCCAGCTGGTTGAGGAACCTGGTGGTGTCGGCAACGTTCGTGCCCGTGGTCTCGTTCATCTCGTAGCTGTACGACAGCGTCATGCCCATGAACTGGAGGTTCAGGTTGCCCCGAAAGAACGTATTGCCCGAGGAGGTGTAGATGCCGGTGTTCTTGTGGGCCATCCTGCCCAGGTTGAAAATGCCGCCCGGCGTGAACGAGCCCACCGCGACGGGTGCAAATCCCAGGGCACTCTGCGCATCCAGGCTCAGATTCGCGTTGGCACAGGTGCGGCCATTGGTGTTGTTGGTGCCGTGCCCGGCCCAGACCATGCTCCCGGCAGCGACATAGGCGGTATTCCCGGTGGTCGCGCTGGAAATGGCGGTACCGCCGGTATTGGTCATGACACCGGTGCTCGCCGTGCCCGTCTCACTACCGAGGCGCAGGCAGTCCGCCGTCTGGTAGTTGGCCGTACCGCCGCTGGCGGAACTGGCCGTGGACCCGTAGTGCACGGCCATCTGGGCCTGCACGTCCTGAGCTGCTGAAACAGTGATCGTCGTTGCGGCGACGGCCGTGGTGGGCTCCACCACGACGGCGCCGACCAGGGCAATGGCCACGGCCACGACCCAGGACACCCCTCGTTTTTTCAGCATGTTCACCCTTTCCCCTCAAAAGAGATGACCATGTCAGAAGAAAGCTAGCGCACTTCGTGCAGAATGCAAAGCCAAACGGCCACCAAGGCCAAGACAAGTGCCATTTGTCCCCCTTTATGGGGACCATTAACACGCCATTGTCCCCATAAAGAGGGACGACTGCCGGCGCGTTTCGGGTCACCATTTCGAGTGACTTTCCGGCGCGCGCTGACCGCCGCGCGGCGCGGGTGCGCCGGCGGTGTTCTCAGCGTTGGTGGGGATATGCCAACTGCTCGTCCGCGTCTGGCGGGGCAGGGACGTCGGTAGCGTAGCGAACAGCCGCCACCACCGTCTGCGACACGCCCCGCCCGCACGCGCGAGGGCCGCTCCCGCGGAGCGGCCCTCGCCTCGGAACAGGGATCAGTCGCTGATGCCCGGAACCTTGATGAACTTCGTGTTGCCCGTGATCGAGGCCACAGCAGCGGCGAACACCGACGACAGGTCTGCAGCCGTGGCCGCACAGAAGTAGTTGTCGCCGTCGGAGTTCTCCTTGGCGGTGTTCCCCGAGATGGTGCAGTCCACCGCGTCGCTCGCGGCGCCGTTCGACCTGGGCGACGCGACGTTCGCCAGGACGTCGCGGACCTCGCCGCTGCCGCAGTTCGCCGTGTTCACGGCGCCGACGCCGATGACGATGATCTTGATGTCCTTGGCCTTCACCAGGTTGGCGATCGCCTTGAGGTTGTCGCAGGACTGGCTGAGTCCGTTGCCGACGTCCGAGCCGCCGGTGTAGCCGATGTCGTAGCTGTTGCCCAGGGACACCGCGCTCGAGGAGCTGTTGAAGACCTCGGACGGGGCGCCGTCGGTCTCGAACACGATGACCTTCTTCGGCGTGCCGTAGGCCGAGCGGTCGGGCAGGGTTCCTCCGGAGTCGGGGGTGTTCAGCAGGTATCGTGCCGCGCCCTTGAGTGCCGCGGCCAGGTGTGTGCCCTCATTCGTCGACACCTTGAGCCCGGTGGTGGGCGCGGGGTAGTCGACCGTGCTGTCGGAGTAGTCCAGGCAGTCGATCGCCTTGTAGATGTTCGAGGACGTGTTGACCGCGAAGGTGCCCGCGGCGGCGGACCCGGTCGTGTAGTTGGACGAGTAGCCGACCGGCACCCAGTTGCCGTTGAAGGTCCACAGCTTGTCGGTCTGCGCGGCCTGCGTCTTGCTGGTGGTGAAGGCGGGCGATTCGGCGAACGCGTTGCCACCGTTCGGCTCGGCCGAGAGGCAGGTGCCGGGCACGCTCTTGGCGATCGTCCCGAACGCCACGAGCTGCTGGTCGCGGTTCATCGTGAGGAGCATGTCCTTGAGGCTCTGCTTCATGTTCGTGAAGGCGCCGGAGACGTCCTTCATCGATGGCGTTCGGTCGGCCATGACGACGATGTCCAGCGGGTTGGGCGCGAGCGCCCCGCACATCCCCTTGCAGGACGCCGAACTGATCGCACCCGTGCTGCCGGTGTTGATGCCGATGGCCGGAGCGAAGGAGAAGTAGACGGTCTTGTCGTAGGAAACCTTGATCGTGTTGCAGGCCGCACCGGAGCCGCTGCACGGGAGCAGGCACATGGCGGTGTTGCAGCCGGCCGCCGCGGTGCCCTTCGTCCAGCCGGTGCCGGGATTGCAGATTCCCGGAACCTGGGACTCGTCCGGGGAGGACGTCCCCGACTTCACGGCGACGGCGCAGTACAGCTTCACCACGAGGCTCGACGCGTTCAGCTCGAGGTCCGGCGCGCTCTCGACGAGGAACTTCTTGGCGTCCGCCACCGCGAGGGTGGCGTCGGGCAGCGCGTAGGCACCGGCCTGGGCCGCGGCGTCGACGGCGGCCCTCAGCGCCTGCCGCTCGTAGGCGAGCTTGGCGATGTCGAAGCCGAGCGCAGCGGCACCCATGATCATCAGCATGGTGATCGCCAGCAGGACGGCCGAAGCGCCCCGCTCCGTCCGGCGGAGCTTCCGCTTCAGGTGGCTGCTCATTCGATCCTCATCTCGCTGGTCTTCGTGATGACCGACGTGTTGGGCAGCCCGAGGAGCGCCGGCGTGAGCCAGTTGTGCGTGTAGGTGATGGTGACGATGACGGTTCCACCCGACTGGCGCTCGCTGTCGTAGGCGCTCGAGCAGGCCGCGCCGGGCGTGCCCGGCTTGCGGCAGGTCACGTTGGTCGTGACGCCGGTGTCGTTCGTCAGGTAGGACGTCTCAGAGGTGACGACGGCCTGGATCTCCGCCTTGGTGGCGGAGAAGCTGCCGGCACGGGCAGCGTCGCGCGAGGCGTTGGCGAACACCGCCTGCGAGTTGACCATCAGGCCGAAGTCGACGATGCCGAAGATCAGCATGACAAGGATGGGCAATACCAACGCGAATTCAAGCGCAGCGGCCCCTCGCTGCGACTTGCGCGACCTCCAGCTGGTAAGCACGCGCGCTCACATTCTGCCGATTATTCGATTCTCCGGACCCCTCCAGAATTGATCCGAGCGTACGGGGTGGCAGCGGCGGGTGTCAATGTGCGACGTGAATCGCATAGCGTAGCCCATCGGGCACCGATCGGGGGCCAGGCAGCGCGGCGTGTCTCTCCTGTGGCGTGCGTCTTCCCTAGTCAAACGTGACTCAGCGAGGGCCGCCGCCATTCCTGCGACAACCCGGAGAAACTCTGGTGTCCCCCTTTCGGGCGACGTGGCAGCGCGTATTCGAGGGTGGAATTGGTGGTTGCACAATTGGCTATTGTCACCCGGTCGGGGGACCACCCGAGAATGGCCTTGTCACCCGGACGGGCGACAGCCTCGCGGAGTTTCGTCACCCATTCGGGTGACTGTCCGCTATTCCGGTTCGGTGCCGGGGCGGGGGATGCCGATCTTGTCCAGGATGCGCCGGCGTCCGCTGGTGTAGGCGACCTCCATGTCACCGAACCCGATCGTGCCGCCGTCGGCCACCACGCCCTTGGCAGTGACGCCGCCGAAGCGGGCGTCGAGGCGCACGGCCACCTGGTGGCCGCCGGAGGCTCGAGCACCGCTCGCCGAGCCGCTCAGGCCGGTCAGCTCGGTGGCGCCGACCGGGGCGGTGAGCTTCATCCGTCGTCCGGAGACCACCAGCTCGCCGATGTTCCTGCCGTTGCTGCGGAACGTGAGGACGCCGCTCATCGGCGGGGTCAGCAGCATGCGGGCGACCATCAGGACGAGCAGGGCCCCGGCCAACAGCCCGACGATGCCGCCGGCGGTGGGCAGCAGGGTGGGCGGCAGCTTGATCGGAGCGGCCGGGACGGCGGCCGTCCCGTCGATGGCGGGACGGAAGTCCAGGCCGATGCTTCCCAGCGCCTTCCCCCAGGAGGAGCTGATGCTCGCTCGGAGCCCCACCTGGGTGTTGACGCCACCGCTACCCGTGACCCGGGCCTGCATGTGCACCGTGGCCGTGCCGCCGGGCTCCAGCTGGATGCTGGCGGGCAGGCCGCTCAGTTCGACCGTCAGGCCGGCGGGTGCCTGCGCGGTGAGGTCGCTGAGCACGACCGGGATGTGTGGATAGGGCGACGTGAAGTCGAGCTGGACGTCCACCGGGGTGCCGTCGGCCAGCGCCGCGCCCAGGTCCCCCGTCCAGCGAACCGCGATGTTCTGGGAGACCTCGTCCTTCAGCGCTTCTGCCGCCTGCAGCTTCAGCAGGTCCTGCCCGACCTGCGCGAAACGGTCACCCACCTGCTCCGGCGCGACCTCGCGAGCATCCGCGAACACCTTCTTCAGCAGCCCGGCGTCGGTGGTCGCCTGCAGCGACACGGCATAGGCGGCCACCTGGTGCGTCGCAGCCAGCGTCGCGGCACGGGAACGCAGGTCCTTCCACGCCGACGAATTCTCCTTTTCGTACGGCGACCCGGGCGCGTCCAGCTTCCCGTCGGTGATCAGGATCAGGGCCACCTGGCCGTGTGCCGGCGACTGCTCGAGGGCCGCCAGGCCGGCAGCGATCGCCTTCCCGATGTCGGTGTGCGTGCCCTTGGCGGTCGCGGGCAGCCCCGCGAGCACGGCCGCCCTGTTCTCCCCGACCACGCCCTCGAAGCGGGAGGTCACCTTGTTGTCGAACGTCATCAGGGCAACCCGGTCGTCGGAGTCGAGGCTGTCGACCAGCTTCCCGAGCTCCCTGCGCAGGTTCGTGTAGCGCCCCCCGGCGTTCATCGAGCCGGAGGTGTCCGCCATCACCACATAGGTGGCGGGCTCCGACGTGAGTCCGAGCGCGGCCACCACCTCGTCGACCCCCAGGGAGTCCGCGGCTGCCGCCGGGGCTCCCAGCAGGGCCCCGCCGACGAGCGTCAGCGCCACGGCCCCCAGCCTCGCCCAGCTACGCATGCTGCCCCTCTTATGTCCTCTAACGGGTGACTCGATTACCCGAAATGCACCAAAGATGTCCTCTTTCGGGGGACCTGTAGTGGCCCTTGCGCGACTACTTTATACGCTCCCGGGACTTTCTTCACCAAACCTTTTGACATCGGTAGGTTCTGGTGTAATCATTCTTCTCGAAGTGGCTCTGGGCGGGATGGTAATCCGGGGTCACAGGCGGAAACCTATCCCACGGACCTGAAAGGGGTCTCTCATGAAGAACCTGCCCGCAAAGATCGTCGGCTCCGTCGTCGCCACCAAGGAGCGCGGTGCCACCGCCGTTGAGTACGGCATCATGGTCGCGCTCATCGCCGCCGTCATCATCACCGTCGTGACCAGCATCGGGACCAACATGACCACCATGTTCAGCTCCGTCGCCGGCAAGCTCTGATCCTGGCGTCCGTAGCCTGTTGAGGCGCCCCCGGCGGGCCCCCCGGGGGCCCCGCCCCCACAGGCCCCCCGCCCCCCCACCC
>JAEVYS010000074.1 GCA_023392635.1 Actinomycetes bacterium
GTGTAGCCACTGAGCACGACGGCCGCGACGACGACCGCGATCAGGATCTTCTTCTTCATGGCAGGACTCCCGAGAGGACGGGGACGAGGGTGCCGGGCGCGGTGAGGTTCTGGATGTAGGCGTCGAACCACGGGCCGCTCGAGATCGCCTCGCCGAAGGCGGTGGCGTAGCCGCGCAGCCCGAAGATGGTGTCCTGCAGGTCCGACTTGTTCCGATTGAGCACCCGGACGACGCCGTCCAGCTCGTCGAGCGCGGGCCAGAGCACGTCGTCGGTGGCGGTGAGCAGCGAGCGCAGCTCGGTCGACAGCGCCCGCGCACTCTGCAGCAGGCCGACGACGACCTGCCGGCGGGCGTCGAGCTCGGCGAGCAGCGACCGGCCGGAGCCGAGCAGCGACGCGATCTGCTGGTCGCGGCTGGCGAGGACGCCGGTCACGCCGTCGGCGTGCGCGACCAGCGACCGCAGCTCGTCGTCATGGGAGGAGACCGCCCGCGAGAGCGCGGTGATGCCCTCCAGCGCCGGCCCGAGGTCGGGGCTGGTCGCCGTCAGGGTCGACGACGCCTGGTCGAGCGCGGCCGCGAGCTGGGCCTTGTCGATGGACGCCGTGGTCTCGGTGAGCTGGTTGAGCGTGCTCGTCAGGTTGTACGGCGACGACGTCCGCTCGAGCGCGATCGACTGTCCGGCGCGCAACCGCCCACCGCCACGGGGCTCCAGCTCGACCGCGGCCCGGCCGAGCAGCGTGATCGTGATGATCCGGGCCTCGGTGTCGCGCCCCAGCACCACGTCGCCGTCGGTGAGCACGATGTCGGCGACGACGTGCTTGCCGTCGAGCCGCACCTCGCGGACCTTGCCGACCTGGGCGCCCGAGATCATCACCGCGTCGCCGCCCTTGAGCCCACCGGCCTCGGCGAACTGCACGTGCAGCACGTCGCTGTTGCCGATCAGCGGCAGCTTGTTGATGTTGAGCGCGGCGAGCACGACGAGCACCAGGGCGACGGTGCCGACGAGTCCGCGCGTGGCCAGTCGATCGGGGCTGATGACCCGGCTCATCGCTTGCACCTCGCGGCGTCGGAGTAGATCCACGGCGTGGTGACCGTCGCGCCGGCGAGGCCGGTCTCGATCCGCACGCCGCAGAGGAAGAAGTTGAAGAAGTTGCCGTACGACGCGGTGTTCTGGATCGCGCGGTAGTGGTCCGGCAGGTTCCGCAGCACCGTCTGCAAGGTGTCCGCCTTGCGGTTGATGCCGCGCGCCGACACGGCGAGGCCCTGCAGGTCGCCGCGCAGATCGCCACGGGCGCGGGCCGCCAGCGAGGCGGTCTCGTCGGCGAAGCGGTCGATCCGTCCCGCCGCGTCGAGCAGCTGCGTGTCCTGCGCGTCGAGGCCCTGCAGCAGGGTGTCGAGCCGGTCGAGCAGCAGGCCCACGGTCTGCTTGCGGTCGTCGACCGTGCCGAGGACGCTGTTGAGGTTCCGGATCACCTGCCCGATCAGCTGCTCGCGGCTGCCGATCGTGGTCGTGAACGACGCGACGTGGTCGACGAGCGTCGCCACCGCGGACTGCTGGCCCTGGAGCACCTGCACCAGCTGGCCGGACAGCTCGTTGACCTGCGTCGGGCTGAGCCCCGCGAACAGCGGCTTGAAGCCGTTGAGCAGCGTGTCCAGGTCGAGCGCGGACGCCGTCTGCGCGGCCGGGATGGTTCCACCCGCGGCGAGGATCTCTCCCTCGTCCCCCTCGCCGCGGGTGAGCTGGACGACCCGGTCACCGATCAGGTTCCGGTACTGGATCGTGGCGTGCGTGCCCGTCGTGAGGCGCTGTCCCTCGGCGACTTCGAAGGTGACGAGGACGGTGTTGTCGCGGCGTACGTCGATGCCGGTGACCTTGCCGACGTCGACGCCCGCGATCCGGACCTCGTCGCCGACCGACAGGCCGGAGACGTCGTCGAAGACGGCGCGGTAGTCGTTGCGGTCACCGGGCCGGTACTCCCCGGTGACGACCGCGACCCACACCGTGAAGACCGCGGCGACGGCGAGGAAGGCCGAGAACTTGATCAGGTCCGCGCGCTGGCGGCGCTTCTCGGGTGAGAGCGTCGAGGTCATGGCAGGTTCGCCCCTCCCTTGAGCAGGCCGAGCAGGGTGTCGACGACGGCCTCGCTGGGCGTCGGCTGCGGCCCGACGTACGGGTTCGCGCCTGTGCGGAACGACGGCGGCGCCTGGCGCCCCTCCTGCGCGTCGACGTACGGCAGGCCGTAGCAGGCCGGCCCGTTGTCGGCGCCGAGCTGCGGCAGGTTGTCGCGGTAGGTGTACGGATCGCGGCCCGGGACGATCCGGGTGTACGTCGTGACTCCCGGGTGGGTGCCGCCGACCGCGGCCTCGGCGAGCTTGTTGGCCGAGGCCAGGCCGAGGATCAGGCACGGCAGCTCGGGCGAGTAGCGCCGACCGACCTCGGCGACGGGCTGCAGCAGCCGCAGCGAGGTCACCAGACCGCCCTCGGAGCTGCGCAGCAGCGTGTCCGCGTCGTCGCTGAAACCGGTGAGGCTGCGCTCCAGCGCGCGCAGCGACGCCTGCTGGCGCACCAGCGTCCGGGAGACCTCGCCGCCCTGGCTGAGCGCGTCGACCAGGTCGGGCCGGGCGACGTCGTACACGTCGGCGACGTCGTCGGCGACCCGCAGATCGGCGGCGAGGGTGCGCAGCGCCGGGTTGAAGGAGCGCAGGTAGGCGTCGGTCTGCGTGATCAGCTGTCCGATCAGCCGGCCGCGCTGCTCGACCGCGCCGGCAACGGCGGTGAGCGCGGAGTCGACCTCGGCCGGGCGGGCGACGTCCAGGACCTTGGTCAGGTTGGCGAACGCCTCGTCGACCTCGACCGTCACCCGGTCGGCCGGGATCACCGCACCGGCGCGGATCTTGCGGCCGTCGGCGCGGGCCGGCGGGGTGAGCTGGACGTACTT